>DATEEP010000130.1:0-3507 GCA_035281095.1 Novosphingobium sp.
TTCGCTTCGAGACGAACCGAAGGAGATTGCCGATGAAGCGTTTTGCCCTGCCCGCCCTCATGCCCGCCCTCGCACTTGCCGCCGCCGTGGCTTCACCCGCGACCGCGCAGCAGTTGTCGCCGGTCCCGGTGGTCGAAGCCGGCCACAGCGTGCTGACCGTCACCGGCGAAGGCCGCTCCACCCGCACGCCCGACGTGGCCGTGTTCAATGCTGGCGTCACCACGCAAGGCAAGACCGCCGCCGAAGCGCTGGGCCAGAATTCGCGGGCGATGACGCAAGTGATCGCCTCGCTCAAGCGCGCGGGAATCGCCGAGCGCGACATCCAGACCAGCAATCTCAGCGTCAGCCCCCTTTATGCAGAGCCGCGCCGCCTGCCCGACGGTTCGGTCGAGCAGCAGGCGCCGGTCATCGTCGGCTATCAGGTCAGCAACAACGTCTCGGTCCGCCAGCGCCGGCTGGGCGACTACGGCAAGGTGATCGACACGCTGGTCTCGGCGGGCGCCAACCAGGTAAACGGCCCCAGCTTCCAGCTCGACGACGCCGACCCCGCGCTCGACGAAGCGCGCATCGAGGCGATGAAGAAGGCGCGCGCCCGGGCCAACCTCTATGCCGGCGCGGCGGGCCTCAAGGTCGTGCGCATCCTCTCGATCAGCGAGAGCGGCGGCTATTACCAGCCGCAGCCGGTGTTCTACGCGCGCGACGCCGCCATGGCCGCGCCCGCGCCGCCGCCCGCTCCGGTGCAGCCGGGCGAATTGCAACTGACCGCCAGCGTGACGGTGCTGTTCGAACTGGCGCCATAAGGCCACGCCGTTTTCGAAAGCCTTGATTTCCGGGGCGCGCAGGTTAACTCGCGCCCCATGCCCGTTCCCGCGATAAAGATCTGCGGCGTGACCACGCCCGACGCGCTCGACGCCGCCATCGCGGGGCGGGCGCAATACGTGGGGTTCAACTTCTTCCCGCCGAGCCCGCGCCATCTCACCCTGCCGAACGCGGCGGCGCTTGCCGCGCGCGCCGAAGAGCGGATCGTCCGCGTCGGCGTGTTCGTCGATGCCGACGATGCCACCCTGGCCGAGGCCGTCGCCGCCGCCCGGCTCGATGCGATTCAGCTTCACGGCAAGGAAACCGCCGGCCGCGCAGGGCAAGTCAGGGCGCGGTTCGGTCTGCCGGTATGGAAAGTCGTCGCGGTCAGCTCGGCCGAGGACGTCCAACGCGCCGGTACTTATGCAGAGGCCGCCGAGGTGATCCTGTTCGACGCCAGGACGCCCAAGGACGCCGCGCTGCCGGGCGGAATGGGCCTTTCGTTCGACTGGAGCCTGCTGAGGGCGTGGAAGGCCCCCGTCGCGTGGGGCCTTGCCGGCGGACTCACTCCCGGTAACGTGGCCGAGGCCGCGCGGCTGACCGGGACGCCGCTGGTCGACACCTCGTCGGGCGTCGAAAGCGCGCCGGGCCTCAAGGACGTGGACAAGATCGCGGCGTTCTGCCGGGCAGTCCACGCCGGATAGCAAGAGGGCGGCCCGTTGCCGGACCGCCCTCTCTCGCTGATCGCTCCGAAATCGGAAGCTTCAAAAATCAGAAGCGCCAAAAATCAGAAGCGGAGGCCGACGCCGGCCACGACCGAATCCGGGTCCGCCACGCCGTTGTCGAAGAAGTGGTGGCGGTATTCGACCTTGCCATAGAGGCTCTTGCCCAGGTTGTGCTGGTAACCGGCACCGGCATAGAGCGACTCGTCGCACCCGCCACACGACTTCGTCGTCCAGCCGCCGGTCGCATAGACCTTGCCGACTTCCGAAAGCTTGGCGCCCACGCGCCCGCCCACACCGAACGCCACGCGGGTGCCGCTGGTAAGCACCTTGTCGGCCGAGGCTTCGAAACCGGCGAAGGTGGTGCTGCCGAGATCGAAGTCATAGCCGCCGGCGACACCCGCCACGGCTTCTTCCTCACCCTGGTTCCAGATCACGCCGCCGCGCGCCTCGACGCGGGCTTCGGTGGCCAGTGCGGGCGAAGCGAGCGCCAGGGAAGCCATGATCGGGACAAGAAACTTACGCATAATCAACTCCTTAATTCACTTTGCCCCCGTCACCGGAGACGAGCCGGAGCTAGGCGTCCGAACCTGTCGCGCCAATGAACTTGTTGTTCAGATACATCACAGCCGCATCACACTGTGATATTGAAGCAACATTCACCTTTTTGCACTTGACGTTGCGCGGCCCCGAAACGCTGGACTTGAAGCGGCGGCTCTGCCAAGCGCTCGGCGGTCATGACCGCTTCCACCGTACCCAACAGCTTCCGCAACCTTCCGGACGAAAACGGCCATTTCGGCCAGTTCGGCGGGCGCTATGTCGCCGAGACGCTGATGCCGCTGATCCTCTCGCTGGAGGCGGAATATCGCAAGGCCAAGGCCGACCCCGCGTTCCAGGCCGAGTTCGACGACCTGATGGAACACTATGTCGGCCGGCCCAGCCCGCTCTACTTCGCGCCTAGGCTAACCGAGCATTTTGCCAGGCTGGCCGTCGAAGAAGGACGGCCCGACAATGGCCCGCAGATCTGGCTGAAGCGCGAGGAGCTGAACCACACCGGCGCGCACAAGATCAACAACTGCATCGGCCAGATCCTGCTCGCCATCCGCATGGGCAAGACCCGGATCATCGCCGAGACCGGCGCGGGCCAGCACGGCGTCGCCACCGCCACCGTCTGCGCGCGCTTCGGCCTGCCTTGCGTGATCTACATGGGCGCCACCGACGTTGCCCGCCAGCAGCCCAACGTCTTCCGCATGAAGCTGCTCGGCGCCGAGGTGATCCCCGTGGAAAGCGGCGCGCGCACGCTGAAGGACGCGATGAACGAGGCGCTGCGCGACTGGGTCGCCAACGTCCACGACACGTTCTACATCATCGGCACCGCCGCCGGGCCGCACCCCTATCCCGAGCTGGTCCGCGATTTCCAGAGCGTGATCGGCAAGGAAGCGCGCGCGCAACTCATGGCGCGCACCGGGCGTCTGCCCGACTTGCTGGTGGCGGCGGTGGGCGGCGGTTCCAACGCGATCGGCCTGTTCCACCCGTTCCTGGACGATGCGGAGGTCGCCATGATCGGCGTGGAGGCGGCGGGCCACGGCCTCGACAGCGGCCAGCACGCCGCCAGCCTGACCGGCGGCGCGCCCGGCGTGCTCCACGGCAACAAGACCTACCTGCTGCAGGACGAGGACGGCCAGATCACCGAGGCGCACTCGATTTCGGCGGGGCTCGATTATCCGGGCATCGGGCCGGAGCACTCATGGCTGCACGAAAGCGGCCGGGTGAAATACGTGCCGATCACCGACAAGGAGGCACTGGAAGCCTTCCAGCTCTGCTGCAAGCTGGAAGGCATCATCCCCGCGCTGGAAAGCGCTCATGCGCTGGCGGCGCTGCCGCAGATCGCGAAGGAATACGGCAAGGACCGGATCGTGCTGGTCAACGTCTCCGGCCGGGGCGACAAGGACATCTTCACGGTGGCGGAGCATCTGGGGGTGGAGCT
>DATEEP010000131.1:0-8915 GCA_035281095.1 Novosphingobium sp.
CCGCACGGTCCCCCTCCCCCGCCGAAGCAGGGGAGGAACTTAATAGCGCCCGCCAGCGGGCGAAGTCGCCGACCAAATTGCCGAGCGAGCGGCGCGCCTGGGCGGTGAGCTCGTCGGTGTCCAGGATCTGGGCGGCGGCCCGGGTCAGCGGCACGCCTTGCGCCCGCGCCAGCGAGTGGATCCGGGCCACCGCCTTGTCGCCGAGGCCGCGCTTGGGGGTGTTGACGATGCGCTCGAAGGCGAGGTCGTCGGCGGGCTGGGCGATCACCCGCAGGTAGGCCAGCGCATCCCTGATTTCGGCGCGCTCGTAGAAGCGGAAGCCGCCGACGATTTTGTAATTGAGGCCGATCGCGATGAACCGATCCTCGAACTCGCGGGTCTGGAACTGGGCACGCACCAGGATCGCCACCTGATCGAGCGGCGCGCCTTCTCGTTCGAGCCGCTCGATCTCGTCGCCGATGCGCCGCGCTTCCTCCGGCCCGTCCCATACTCCGATCACCCGTACCCGGTCGCCGGGGTGCCGCTCGGTCCACAGCGTCTTGCCGAGGCGCTGGCTGTTGGCGTCGATCAGGCCGGAGGCGGCGGCGAGGATCTGCGGCGTCGAACGGTAATTCTGTTCCAGCCGGATGATCTTTGCGCCCGGAAAATCCTTTTCGAACCGCAGGATATTGGCGACTTCCGCGCCGCGCCACGAATAGATCGACTGATCGTCGTCACCCACCACGCAGATGTTCTGTCGCGCTTGCGCAAGGAGGCGCAGCCAGAGGTACTGGACCTGGTTGGTGTCCTGGTATTCGTCCACCATGATGTATTTGAAGCGCTGCTGGTAGTGCTCCAGCACGTCACGATGGCCGCGCAGTACGTTCAGCATGTGCAGCAGGAGATCGCCGAAATCGCAGGCGTTGAGCGCCTTCAGGCGCTCCTGATAGAGCGTGTAGAATTGCTGCCCCTTGCCATTGGCGTAAGCCTCGTTTTCAACCGCGTCCAATTCGGCGGGATTGAGCCCCCGGTTCTTCCACCGGTCGATCAGTCCGGCCAGTTGGCGGGCGGGCCAGCGCTTCTCGTCCACCTCGCTCGACTGAATGAGTTGCTTCAGCAGCCTCAGCTGATCGTCGGTGTCGATGATCGTGTAGTTCGATTGCAAGCCGACCAGTTCCGCATGCCGCCGCAGCATCCGTGCCGCGATCGAATGGAACGTGCCGAGGAACGGCATTCCCTCGATAGCCGGGCCGATCAGATTGCCGACGCGGTGCCGCATCTCGCGCGCGGCCTTGTTCGTGAACGTGACGCAGAGGATCTCCGACGGCCAGGCGAGCCGCGATCGCACCAGATGCGCCAGCCGTGCGGTCAACGCCGCGGTTTTGCCGGTTCCCGCGCCCGCCAGCATCAGGACAGGGCCTTCGGTCGTCAGCACCGCCTCGCGCTGTGGCGGGTTCAGGTCCGCAAGAAGCGGGTCTTGGTCCGGCGAAGGATGGGGTGCCGAGAGAACTGGGGGGAGGCTGGTCACTGTGAACAACTAGGGAACACCCCATCGCTGTGCAAGGTCGGTTGATCGCAGCGCCGGAACAATCCCCGGCTTCGACCGTCGATCCGTTACATACTTTCTTTGGAGAATTCCCATGCGTACGATTCTTCTGGCCGGTGCCGGGGCGCTCGCCGTGCTGGCGATGCCGGCGATCTCGGTTGCGCAGAGCGACCCGGCGCCGAGCGCGGGCGTCCCTGGTTCCATCAACTCCGTTCAGGACAAGCGCGGCGGGTACAAGCTCACGCCAGAGCAGCAGGCCGCGTACGATGCCTGGCCGGCGGACCGCCGCACCGACTACGAGACGTGGCCGAACGACTATCAGGTCTACTACTGGACGCTGGAGCCCGATTACCAGACGGGATATTGGACCCTGACGCCAGAGCAGCGCACGCAGATCCATGGGATGACGCCGGAGCAGAGGACGCAGGCGTGGGCATCGATTACCCAGCAGCTTCAGGCCAACCCGCCATCGAGCGAGCCTGCCTCGCCGACGCCGCCCAACCCGGCCACGGCCAACTCGCCGGTCCCGCCCGCGCAACCCAACGACCCCACATATCATGCCGGGCCGTACAAGGGTGCGTTGACCGCCCCGCCGCCCGAGGCGGCGAACAAGACATATCCGGTCTGCTCGAAGACAGTGACCGACAGCTGTCGCAACCCGGGCGGGAAGTAGCGGCACAACCCTTGCCGCCCTGACTGATTTTTGTTGACGGTCGGGCGTCAACCGGGAAGCGGTGGGTGCGATGCAAACGCCCGCACCCCCCTTGCGCACCCATTCGCGCGTTCTCGCCGCCGCGCTGGTCGGCACGGCGGTGGAGTTCTACGACTTCTACATTTACGCGACCGCCGCCGCGCTCGTGTTCGGCCCGATATTTTTCCCATCGGAGTCCGTCACGGCGCAGACGCTCTATTCGCTGATGAGCTTCGGCATCGCCTTCATCGCGCGGCCGGTGGGCGCCATCGCCTTCGGGCACTTCGGGGACCGCGTCGGCCGAAAATCCACGCTGGTCGCCTCGCTCATGCTGATGGGCGGATCGACGCTGCTGATCGCGTTCCTGCCGACTTATGCGATGGTCGGATGGGTCGCGCCGCTGCTGCTGTGCGTCTTGCGCTTCGGCCAGGGCTTCGGCCTTGGCGGGGAGTGGGGCGGGGCGGCGCTGCTGGCGGTGGAGAACGCGCCGAAAGGCTGGGAGGCCCGCTTTGGCGCGGCTCCGCAGCTAGGCGCTCCCGTCGGCTTCCTTGCCGCCAACGGGCTGTTCCTGCTGCTCGGCCTCAACCTGTCGGACGCGGACTTCGCGGCGTGGGGTTGGCGGGTGCCATTCCTCGCCAGCGCGCTGCTGGTGGGGATTGGCCTGTGGGTGCGCCTCAGAATCGGGGAGACGCCCGCGTTCAAGGCCGCCATGGAGCGCGAACCGCCGCCGACCGTGCCGCTCGCCCGTCTCCTCCGCGGTCATCTTGGCGGGGTCATGGCGGGCAGTGCCGGGGTGATCGCCTGCTTTGCGATCTTCTACCTCGCGACGGCCTATGCGCTGGCGCAGGGCACCGGGCCGCTCGGCTATTCGCGCCAGACGTTCCTGGGCGTGCAGCTCGCCGCCAACTGTTTCCTTGCCATCGGCATCGTCCTGGCCGCGATCCAGTCCGACGCGACATCGCCGCGACGGGTGCTGATGCTTGGCGCGGTGGCGACGGTCGGCCTCGGGCTGCTGTTCGGGCCGGGACTGGCATCGGGGTCCCTTTTCCTGATCTTCCTGACGCTTGCCGCCGCGCTGCTGGTGATGGGCTATGTCTACGGTCCCCTGGGAGCGTGGCTGCCAAGGCTGTTCCCGGTGCCGGTGCGCTACAGCGGCATCTCGGTGGCGTTCAATGCCGGCGGGATCGTCGGCGGGGCGGCGACGCCCGTCCTGGCTCAGTTGATGGCCAACGAAGGGATGGGAGCGCAGGCGGGCCTGCTGCTGTCGGCGGCGGGGTTGGTGACGTGGCTCGGCGTCAGAAGCGCGCGGGAGTTTCGGCCCGAAGCAGCGTAAGCCGCGCCTTGCCCACCGCGCGGGTATCGTCGATCTCGAAGCCCTTTACCTCGATCGCCTCGTCGCGTCCGGTCTCGATGCTGATCCAGCTCGCATTTCCGATCCAGCCCAGCCGGGCGAGCTTGTCGAGCGCCACTGCGCCCGCGCCGCTGGCGTAGGGAGGGTCCATCATCACCAGATCGAGCGGTTTGTTCGCTCGGCCCAGCGTCATCACCGAACTCGCCCGGACGTCCGACCTCGGTAGCGCGCCGAACGTGGCGATGTTCTGCCGCAGCGCCTTGAGCGCGGCTGCATCCTGCTCGACGAACAGGCACGACGCCGCGCCACGGGACAGCGCCTCAAGCCCGAGCGCGCCCGAACCGGCGAACAGGTCGGCCACCGCCAGTTCCTCGAACCCGCCCAGCCGGCTCACCAGCATCGAGAACAGCGTCTCGCGCGTGCGGTCGGCGGTCGGCCGAGTGGTGTCGCCGGGCGGCGCGGCCAGCGGACGGCGGCGCCACTCGCCCGCAATGATCCTCAACGCTTCGGACCTCCCCGTTTCGGCGAATTGGCGGCGGGAGGACGGCTCACGGAAGGCGCTCTCCGCCGGGCCTGGTGTTTGGGACGATCCCCTTCCGCCGGCTTCGGCTTCGCCGCCGCCCGCGCGGGGAAAGCGCCCAGCGATTTCCTGAAACTATCCAGATCGCGTCCCTTGATCTCCACCGCCGCGCCGCGCGGCAGCTGGTCGAGCGCGAACGGGCCGTAGCCGATGCGGATCAGGCGGCTGACCTTGAGGCCCAGATGCTCGAGCACGCGGCGAACTTCGCGGTTCTTGCCTTCGGTCAGCGTCATCTCGATCCACTGGTTGCGCCCGCTGCTACGCTCAAGGTTGGCGTCGATCTTGCCATAGCGCATGCCGTCGATGGTCACGCCCTCGATCAGTTCCTCAAGCTGTGCCTGCGTGACCGGCCCGAAAGCGCGGGCGCGGTAAGTGCGAGGAACACCGGTTGCGGGCAGCTCCAGGGTACGCTTGAGGCCCCCGTCGTTGGTCAGGAGAAGCAGCCCTTCGGTGTTCAGATCGAGCCGTCCCACCGGCATCAGCCGCGGCGTTCCCTTGGGCAGGGCGTTGGTGAGCGCCGTGTAGATCGTGGGGCGCCCGGCAGGATCGCGCTCCGCCGTGATCAGCCCCGACGGCTTGTGGAAGGCGAACAGCCGGGTCGCTTCGGCGGCTTTTACCGGCTTGCCGTCGACAGTCACGCCGGCCAGGGTTTCCAGCACGGTCGCGGGGGTGTTCACGACGGCGTCGCCGATCTTCACGCGGCCCGCCTCGATCAGCCGCTCGACCTCGCGACGGCTGGCGATGCCGGCGCGGGCGAGCAGTTTGGCGATACGCTCGCCGCTGCGCGGGCCTTGTTCTGAAGATGTCATCGCCCGCCCTTAGCCCCGCAAGCGCCGCGAAGCCAGTGTGACGCCGATGTGGCGGGAAAGCTGCGATCAACGAGAGTAGCGGGGGTGCGTCTCGTTGTGATCGCTCCCTTGATCAAAGATATCGCCGGCCCGGCCTGGGCGCGTGTCGCCCAAAGCCAGTGCGGGCGCAACGCCCTCCACAGCCGCCGCCCTCCCGATCTGGAGGCCTGCCATAAGGGCTGAATGGGCACGTGGCCTCCGAGTGCAAGCCCTCATCTGTCGACAAGTCCAGCCGGCGCTTCCCATCCCCGCGACGCGCGCTAGGATCGCGGTGCCACCAGAGGAGGGTTCATGGCTGGGCAGCAGGAGCGGCAGCGTCGGGGTCTCGGCCTCTTGCTGACCGCCTTCTCCAATCGGAAAACCGGGATCATGCTGGTATATGGCATGGCTGCCGGACTGCCCTACGCGCTGCTGCTCGGCACGCTGTATGCCTGGCTGGGCGAGACCGGAGTGGATCTTGAGACGATGGGCGTGTTCTCGCTCATCGGCCTTGCCTACGCATTCAAGTTCCTGTGGTCGCCACTGGTGGATCGCGGGCGGATTCCGCTGCTGTGGCGGCTTGGCCGGCGCCGCAGCTGGCTGCTGCCGATCCAGGCGCTGATCGGTCTTGCGCTGATCGTGCTGGCGGCTATGGACCCGCGCGCGTCGATCGGCATGTTCTCGCTGATCGCCGGAATCGCCGCCTTCGCCAGCGCCACGCAGGACATCGTCATCGATGCCTGGCGGGTGGAAGTCGCCGACGAGGAGGCGCCGATCGAACTGCTCTCGGCGATCTACCAGCTGGGATACCGGCTCGCGGCGCTGGCGGGCGGCGCGCTGGCGCTGATCGCGGCGGCGCGGATCGGCTGGCCGTCGGTCTATATGTGGTTCGGCGTGTTCATGCTGCTGGTCATGCTGGTGAGCTGGTTCGCGCCCGATACCGGATGGGACGAACCGCTGGAGGGCGAGGAAGAAATGGCCCGCCGCGCCCTGAACGACGGGGTGCAGGCGATCGTGCTCGCCGTGGTCGGTATGCTCTGGGCCGGGGCGCTGGCGACGGTGCTGGTGTTCATGGTCCGCTCGCTCGGCGCCGCGCCGGAGGACCGGCCTGACGCCACCGCTTTCATCAAGCTCTACGGTCCGCTCATCGTCATAGCGACCGTCGTCGTTCCCGCGATCCTCGCCGCGGTGCTGGACGGCTGGCGGCGGCAGGGCCGCTATCTGGCGAGCGAAGAGGATGTCCGCCGCCGCACCTTCCTGGACCACGCCTACGAGGCGCTGATCGATCCGCTGGCCGAACTGATCGGCCGACTGCGGTGGGCGGCGGTGCTGGTGCTGGCGATCGTCCTGACTTACCGCCTCACCGATTCCGTCTGGGGGCCGTTCGCGCTGCCGTTCTACATCCAGGAGCTTGGCTACACGAACGACGAAGTGGCGATCGCGTCCAAGTTCTTCGGCGTCGGCATGACCATGGCCGGGATCGCGCTGGGGGCGCTGCTGTTCACCTTCATCGGACGGATGCCGACCGTGCTGCTGGGCGCATTGCTCGCCGCGCTGACGAACCTGCTTTACGCCGATCTGGCGGAGGGCGGGGCCGGGCTCGATGCTTTCGGCGGTGCCACCGGGCTCTACGCGCTGGCCGAATGGTTCGGCTCCGACGCGCGGCTATCCCGCCTCCTGCTCGCAATCGCCGGCGAAAACCTGGCCGGGGGGCTCGCTGGAGCGGCGTTCGTGGCCTATCTCTCGTCGATCACGGCCAAGAGCCACGCCGCGGTGCAATACGCGCTGCTTTCCTCGTTGACGGTGCTTGTGGGCTCGCTGGGGCGGGCGGCATTGGGTGAACAGATCGACGCGGGCGGCTATGCTCCGGTGTTCTATCTCACCGCCGCGATCGGCATGATCGCCGTGGTGCTGTGCCTGTTGGAGTGGATGCGGCAGGCGCGGGAGGCGCGGGGTCAGTCCGGCGCTTCGCCATTGGCCGCGAGCACCGACCCCGCCAGATAGAGCGATCCCGCGATCAGCACGGGCAAGCCATCCGCGGGAAGCGATTTCAGCGCCGCTTCCGGACCGGAAGCCTGACTTGCGCCAGGACCGAAGGCTTGGGCCGGATGCGCCTCGTGGCCCGGTACCGGCACGACCTGGACGCTGGCAAGGCAATCCCGCAGCGGCCGGACGATCGCTTGCGGCTCCTTGGCTTCGAGCATGCCGATCACGAGGTGGAGCCGCTGTCCCGCGAAGTGGCGGGCGATCGCCGTGCCGGCATCGGGGTTGTGTCCGCCGTCGAGCCAGACCGGATGGCCGGGAGCGCGGCGGGTGAGCGGGCCGTCGCCCAGCAGTTGAAGCCGTGCCGGCCAGCGTACCTCGCGGATGCCTTGGGCCATGGCCGCGGGATTGACCGCGACGCGGTCCTGGTGGCGCAGCATGGCGACGGCCAGCGCGGCGTTCTCGGCCTGGTGGAACCCCGCCAGCCTTGGCAGCGGCAAGGCAAGGTCGCCATGACGGTCGCGATATTCGATGAAATCACCGATGGTTGCGTCCCAATCCTGACCGCGCATGTGAAGGGGGGCGCCCGCCGTCAGCGCCGCGCGCTCGACCTCGAGCCGCGCTGACTCCGGGTACGAAAGCGTCGCGACCGGGACGCCCGGCTTGATGATGCCCGCCTTCTCGAAGGCGATACGTGCCAGCGGCTCGCCGGGCGTTCCGGGCTCGGGAGCGAGCAGGAACCGTTCGTGATCGATGCCGAGGGTGGCGATGCCGCAGATGGCGGGATGTTCGACCACGTTCGTCGCGTCGAACCGGCCGCCGAGGCCGACTTCGATCAGGCAGGCGTCGGCGGGATGACGGGCGAAGGCGAGGAAGGTCGCGGCGATGGTGACTTCGAAGAAGCTGACAACAAGTTCTTGAGAAATATCGAGAACTTCGCCAAGAAGCGCGGCCAGTTCGGCGTCCTCGACCAGTTTGCCGGCAATGCGGATGCGTTCGTTGTAGCGGACCAGGTGCGGGCTGGTCGCGGCGTGGACGCGCAGGCCCTCGGCCTCCAGCATGGCATGCAGGAAGGCGCAAGTCGAACCCTTGCCGTTGGTTCCGGCGACATGGAAAACCGGCGGAATCGCGCGCTGCGGATTGCCCAGGCGGGCCAGAAGTTCACGGATCGCGTCGATGCCGATGCGGCCCTGGGGAAGCGAAAGCGCCGCCAGCCGATCGAGTTGCGCCTGGACGGCAGGGTCGTCCGAGGCGGCGAAATCGATCACTTACCGCGCCCCATGCACCGCATTTGCAAGCGCGTTACACAGCACTTGCACCGGCCCCGCGGCGTCGTGGCCGTGCTTTGCAACCAGCTCGACCAGCGCCGAGCCGACGACGACCCCGTCCGCGACCCTGGCGATCTCTTCCGCCTGCTCGGGAGTGCGCACGCCGAAGCCAACGGCGACCGGAATATCGCTCGCCGCCTTGAGCCGGGCGACCGCCTGGTCGATCGAATCGATCGCCGCCTGCTGCATGCCGGTGATGCCGGCGACGGAAACGTAATAGAGAAAGCCCGACGAGCCTTCGAGCACCGCCGGCAGCCGGGCCGTGTCGGTGGTGGGGGTCGCCAGCCGGATCAGCGAGACGCCGACCGCGCGCAAGGCCGGTCCCAGCGCCTCGTCTTCTTCCGATGGGATGTCGACGCAGATCACCCCGTCGACCCCGGCGCGGCTGCATTGGGCGGCGAACCATTCGGGGCCGCGGATCGTCATCGGGTTGGCATAGCCCATCAGCACCAGCGGCACTTGTGGGTGGCGCGCGCGGAAGTCCGCAGCGATGCGGAAGATGTCGGCGGTCCTGGTGCCCGCCGCGAGGCTGCGCAAGTTCGCCGCCTGGATCGCCGGACCGTCCGCCATCGGATCGGTGAACGGCATGCCCAGCTCGATCACGTCGGCCCCGCCCGCGACCAGCGCGTC
>DATEEP010000132.1:0-2819 GCA_035281095.1 Novosphingobium sp.
ACAAGTGGCGTTCGCCGACGTGCATGTCGTAGGCATAGACGATGCGTTGCTCGGGCACGATATCGAAGAACCGGGCCTGGAACAGGTGCACGATGCCGGCGGGCGTGACGACGCGGTTGAGTTCGTTGCCGCCCGGGCGGAAGTCGAGTTCGTAGCCGGTGTTGGCCATGTCGTCGTGGCAGACGAACCAGCGGCGTTTGGCTTGCGGGTCGGACCAGGCGCGGAAGGTGCGTGCCGGCGGCGCCGGGAACTCGCGTTCAATGACGAACTGTGTGTGGATGGTCGAGCGTGGGTTCATCGCAAATCTCCGGAGCCGGATTCGTCTTCGAGCAAATAGCGGGCGAGGGCGTCGAACTGACGGTTCAACTGCGCCTTGCGGGCGGCGACCCAGGCTTCGACGTCGGCCAGCGCATCGGGTGCGATGGAATAGGTGCGCACGCGCCCGACTTTTTCCGACACCACGATGCCGCCGGATTCGAGCACCGCCAAGTGCTTGACCACCGACGGCAGCGCCATCGCCAGCGGCCGCGCGAGTTCCGACACCGAAGCCGGGCCTTCGCTGAGGCGGTCGACCATGCCGCGCCGGCTGGCGTCGGCGAGGGCATGGAACATGCGGTCGAGCCGCGCCGGGTCGACGGCAGGCCTGGGATTCATGGCGCATCGCCTTGCAGGAAGCGTGCAGGCATCGCATCGACGAACGGAAACATAGGAAAGTAGGGGCGCGCCTCGGCGATGGTGCGCTGGACCGACGGCCGCGCCATCAGTCGCTCGAAATACGCGGCGAGGTGGGTGCGGTCCGGCGGAAACGGCGCGACGATGCCGGCATAGAACAAGGCCGGCGATGCCGCGCAATCGGCCAGGCTGAACTCCTCGCCGCAGACCCACGTCCGCTCGCGCATGCGTTGTTCGAGCATGTCGTACGCGTTCGCCAGCGTGGCCTGGGCTTCGGCGACACCGTAGGGATCGCGCGAAGCTTGCGGACGGATGCGGTCGACGACGATCTTCTGCACCGGCACCTGCGCGTACAGATCGAAGAAGCGGTCCCACAGCCGCACGTCGAGGCGTTCGTCCTGGCCGGGCGGCAACAGCGGGCGCGCGCCGGGGTAGTGTTGTTCCAGGTATTCGATGATGACCGTGGTTTCCGGCACCGTGCGGTCGCGCGCCTCGTCGCGCAGCACCGGCATCTTGCCGACCGGCCACAGCTCGCAGAACTCGGCTCTGGCGTCGGGGTTACCGAGGTCGACCAGATGGGGCTCGAAGGCCGTGCCGTTCTCATACAAGGCGATCAGCACCTTGTGGCAGAACGAGGCGAGGGGATGCTGATACAGGGTCAGGGACATGGCGGTTTCCTGGGCGCTTGATCGTGACGAGCTTGGCCAACTGGCGTGCGTTGGCCCTCACCCCGACCCTCTCCCGCAAGCGGGAGAGGGGGCTGAAAGCAGGGTCGAGAAGTAAAGTTTCCTTGTTGGCTAAGTATCAGCCCGATTGCTCGGCCTTGGCAAGGACAGTTTCTGGGGTGGCTTAGTGTTGGTGGGCGGAAGCTTCCTCGCACGGCAAGCGTGGACTGGCCGACAATCCTCGCTGTCGAACGGAAGGACCCGTGCATGAATCTCGCTCTCGTCGAAGACGTTTTCGCGCTCCTTAGCGCGCCGGTTGGTGTCTCGGTCTACGACTTCGATTTCGAGTTGTACTTCCGCTGCACGCACCCGCCTCAGTTCGAGCCCGGGGTGCCGGCGATCCTGCGAATCGGCGCCATCGCGGATTACGAGGCTCAGTACCGTGAAGCGCTCGATTGGGGTTTGCGACTGGTCAACTCACCTGAGGAATATCGGCGTGCCAGCGAGTTGGAGGCTTGGTACCCGCTGTTGGCCGACATGACGCCTCGCACTCTGGTGTTCGATAGGTTGCCTTCGGTGGAAACCGTCGAGCGCGAATTTTCGTGGCCGATCTTCCTCAAGGGGTCGCGGCAAACTAACCGGCATAGCGCCGATATGTCGGTGATCCGCGACCCCGCGCAGTATCGGTGGGCGGCCGAGCGATATCGCAACGATCCGGTACTGCATTGGCAGAAGGCGGCGATACGCGAATTCGTCGACCTGGTTCCGGTGAACGGCAGCATGCCGGGCAAGGTGCGGGCTTCGTTCGAGTTTCGTTCGTTCTGGTGGCGAGGCCGATGCGTCGGCTGGGGACGCTATTGGTACCAAGCCGCCGACTACGGCTGCGACGATATCCAAGCGGGGCTCGAGATGGCACAAGAGGCCGCGGCCCGATTGGCGGTGCCGTTTCTGGTGGTCGATTTCGCCAAGACTGTCGACGGCCGCTGGATCGTCATCGAATGCAACGATGCGCAAGAATCGGGCTATGCCGCGGCACGGCCACGCGAGTTGTGGGCGAATCTGCTCGATCGCATGCGCGAGGCACCTGCCTGAGTGTGTGACTGCCGACCGCGGCGCGGCCGGCTTGTTAAAGAGACCGGATCTAGGCTTTCCCCACCGCCGCCATCGCCCGCGATCCCGCCAGGATGATCCGCACCATCGTGCTCATCTGTTCGATGAGTTCGTGGTCTTTCTCGCGCGGCATGTCCATCGCGGTGGCGCCCATGGCGAACACCAGGCGGGTGATCGAGCGTGCGACCAGGGCCGGTTCGTGCAGGGTGATCTTGTCGATCGCGGCCAGGCGGATCAGGTCGACGCGCAGTTCTTCCTCGAAGAACGACAGCTCGCGGTCGACCGCGCGCTTGAAGGCGTCCGAGCCGACCGTGCCCTCGCGCAACAACACATGCAGCAATTTGTCGTCGGCGCGTAACTGTTCCATGAAAG
>DATEEP010000133.1:0-8185 GCA_035281095.1 Novosphingobium sp.
GACAGCGCGGCAAGGACCGAACCCGAGACCTCGGGACAATCGACCAGCACGACTTGACCCAAAGGCCTTGCGTCGCCTTCCAGAAGCGCGGCGATGTCCGCGGCTTCGCGAACACGGCAGCCACCCGCCTGCGCGTCACCGCGAAGCATGGCCCGAATATGCGGCAAGTCGGCGAAAATCGATACGCCGACCTGCAGCCCCGCCGCGTCATAGGACAGATCGGGTGCAGCCGCATCGGCCGTGGCGGATCGGGCTTGGCTCATCGGCTCGACTCCATGTTTCTCGAACAGGAGTAGAACAAAACGGGGTTAAGTCAAGAATGGATCAATCACGCGCCAACCAGCCAGCCAGTTCGCGGCGAACGAGCGCCTCGATCATATCCATCCCCGCCGCGCCCTCGTTGAGGCAATCGAGCGTGGCGAAGCTCTCGCCGCCGCTGTTCAGAAACTGGTCACGCCCCCGTATCGCAAGCTCTTCGCGCGTTTCCAGGCAGTCGGCGGCGAACCCCGGCGCGGCGATGGCCAGCCGCCGCGTTCCCGCCCGAGCCTCGCGGACGAGCATTTCGTCGGTGTAAGGCTCCAGCCATTTCGCCCGGCCGAAGCGCGACTGGAAGCTCGGTTCGATGCGCAAACCGGGATGATCGACGGCGAGCGCTTCGCTCGTCAGCCGGGCGGTCTCGCGGCACTGGTCACCATAGGGATCGCCGAGACGGGCCGTCCGCTCGGGCATGCCATGGAAACTGAGCAGCAGCACTTCGGGGACGAACGCCAGCACGGCCAGCTGGCGTCCGATGTCGCGGCGCAGCGCGTCGATGTAGAGCGGATCGGCGTAATAGGGCGGCAGCGTGCGGATCGCCGGCTGCCAGCGCATCGCCCGCAAGGCGTCGCCGATCGCATCCGCCACCGTCGCCGTCGTCGCACCCGAGTATTGCGGATAGAGCGGCGCGACGAGAATCCGGTCGCAGCCCCGCGCCTTCAGCCGGGCGATCTCTTGCGCGATCGCCGGCCGGCCATAGCGCATGGCCCAGGCCACTTGCGCGGCGTCCCCCAGCCGCTGCCCAAGTGCGTCCGCCTGCGCCGCGGTGATGGCTGCGAGCGGCGAGCCTTGCTCGGTCCAGACCAGGCTGTAGGCATGCGCCGACTTGCGCGGACGGGTGCGCAAAACGACGCCGTGAAGGATCGGCTTCCAGATCGCGGCCGGAATCTCCACCACCCTGCGGTCCGAGAGGAACTCGGCGAGGTAGCGCCGCACGGCCTTCGGCGTAGGCGCGTCCGGCGTGCCGAGGTTGACCAAAAGCACGCCGACCCGGCCGCTCGGGGCGTCATCATGCGCAGAGTCGCTCACAAGCCCTCCGACAACAACGGCAGCCGGCGAAAGCGCAACCCGGTGGCTGAGAACAGCGCGTTGGCGATGGCGGGCGCGGCCACCGCCACGCCCAGCTCGCCCGGATCGGCCGGAGCCGCATCGCTGTCGATCAGTTCCACCTCGATGTCCGGGCAATCCGCGAGGACGGGAAGATCGAGGTCGCGCAAGGCCCGGCTGCTCGGCATGCCCTTCTCGTAGCCCGTGCTGGAGCCGAGCGCGAGGCCGATGCCGAAGACCAGCCCGCCCTCGATCTGCTGGCGGGCGATGTCCAGGTTCACCACCCGGCCGATGTCGGCGACGGCGCTCATGCGGTCGACCCGGACGCCGCGCTCGTCCCGCCGGGCGCTGGCGATCACGGCGATGCGGCCGGCCGAATCCCCTACTCCGATGACATGGCAGGCAAGCCCCTGCCCGCTGTTGGCCGCGCCGCCGTCCCAATTCGCGAGGGCGGCGGCGCGCTGCAGGCATTCGGCCAGCCGCAGGTCATGCCCCAGCATCGCCATGCGGAACGACAGCGGCTCGCGCCGTTCGGCATGCGCGATCTCGTCGATGAAGCTCTCGGTGAAGAACGCGGTATAGCCGTGGGCATTGCCCCGCATGCGCGCCGTCGGCAGGCCGATCGCCGCCGGCACATGCTCGATCAGCACGTCGGCGATGGCGTAAGGCGGCAGCGCGCCCTCTATCGCCATGGGATCGGCCTCTCCCGCGCTATCGTCGAGCGCGCTCCAGGGCGGGTGCCCGTCGAACAGGCGGCGGCCGAACTCGCGGGAGGTGGCGGGGAGCGCCAGCCGCGCCTTCCAGCCGGTGATCTGGCTGGCGGCGCCGGTCTTCGCGCCGAGCACCGCGGCGACCGGCGTGCGCGGCCGGCCGGCGACATGCTCCTGCCAACGCGACCACACCAGCGACACCGGCCGCCCCGTCTCGCGCGCGATCAGCGCCGCCTCGACCGCGTGATCGTTTTCGAGGCGGCGGTCGAAGCTGCCGCCCGCCGGCATCGGATAGAGCACCACGCCGCGGGCATCGAGGCCGAGCGCGGCGGCAGCGGCCAGCCGCGCCGCCTCGGGCGCCTGCGTGGCGATCCACAGCTCCAGCTTGCCTCCGGCGAACCGCGCGGTCGCGCTGGCCGTCTCCAGGGTCCCGTGGAGAGCGGGGGCGACATCGTAGCGCCGCTTCATCGTCATGCCGGAATCCAGGTTGTCCTCGTCGCCCGAGGCGAAGATGGCCGCGCCCTCGCCCTTGCGCACCGCGTCGTCGAGCGCCTGCTCGATCTTCTCGCTATCGGCGGGGCGCGCCACGTCGAACCACGGCGCCAGCACTTTGAGCGCCTGCTCCGCCGCCCACCAGTTGCTGGCCACCGCCGCCAGCCATCGGGTCGAGCGAACGATGGAGATCAGGCCGGGCGTATGCGGCGCCTTCTCCTCGACGCGGTTGAGCCTGGCATCGCCCATCGGTCCATGGCGGATCGACGCGTAGACCATGCCGGGCAGCCGCACGTCGCCGGCAAAGAGATGACCGCCGTCCACTTTCGACGGCAGATCGAGACGCGGGAAAGAAAGCGGGGCGCCCACCGGCATGGCCGAAGGCTTCTCGCGCGCCGGGTGCGGCAGCAACGGGGGCGGATCCGGCGGGTCGAAGGCCGCCGCTTCTTCGGCCAGTTCGGCAAAGGCCAGGCGCCGCTTTTCATGGAGGATGAAGCCGCTCTTCGCCGTGCACTCCTCCCACGAGACGTCCCAGCGCGCCGCCGCGGCCTGCGCCAGCATCGCCCGGACCGAGGCCGCGGCCTCGCGCATCGGCGCTTCGAACGCGGCCAGCGACATCCCGTCCGCGGTTACCATGAAGCGGTTGTCCTCGGCCCACCGGCGTGTCAGCGGGCTGCCGGGATCGTCGACGAGCCCCGGCAGGGCGGGCATCCACATCCTCGCCCAGCGCGCCGCCAGCGGGAGGTTGGCGTAGTGCGCGCTCACCGGCGCGGGCTCCACCGCGACCTGACGCCAGTCGGCACCGAGTTCGGTCGCGATCACTTGGGGCAGCACGGTCGAGACCCCCTGCCCCATCTCCAACTGGGGAACGGCGAGCGTCACCACCCCGTCGCGCGCGATCTTGATCCAGGCGTCGAAGGCGATCTCGCCCCGCCCCGGCTCCAGCGGCAGCGCAAACGTGCGCGGCCGCAGCAGATAGCCGACCGCCAGGCCGCCTCCCGCCAGTGCTCCGACCAGGAGACCCCGCCGCGACAGCCGCATCAGCCGGCCGCCCTGGTCCCGGCCTGTCCGCTCGAATCCCCGTTCGACTCCCCGCGCGACTCCGGGTGATTGTCGAGCCAGCCGGCGACCAGCCGCGCGATCCCCGCGAAGGCTTCCGCTTGCGGCCCCTCCCCCGCGGCAGGCGGCTCGCCCGCGTCGCTTTGCCGGCGAATGGCAAGGTCGAGCGGAATGCGCCCGAGGAAGGCGTGGCCCATGGTCCGCGCCGCCGCTTCCGCCCCGCCGCTGCCGAACGGATCGCTGGCCTCGCCGCAATGCGGGCAGGCGTAACCGGCCATGTTCTCGACCATGCCGATCACCGGCACGCCCGCCTGCTCGAACAGCCCTATCGCCCGCGTCGCGTCCATCAATGCCAGGTCCTGCGGCGTGGAGACGATCACCGCACCGGCGGGCTTGAACCGCTTCAGCATCGTCAGCTGAACATCGCCGGTGCCCGGCGGCAGATCGACGACGAGGATCTCGGCGTCGCCCCAGTCCGCGTCGATCAGCTGCGACAGCGCATTGCCGGCCATCGGCCCGCGCCAGGCGATCGCCCGGCCCGGCTCCGCGAGATGGCCCATGGAGAGCACCGGCACGCCCCACGGGCTCGGCACCGGAACCAGTTTCCTGTCCGCATTCGCGGTGGGTCGCTGCCCTTCGTTGGCCATCAGCCGGGGTTGCGACGGACCATGGATGTCGGCGTCGACCAGCCCGACCTTGCGCCCCATCCGCGCGAGCGCGACGGCGAGATTGGCGGAAAGCGTGGACTTGCCGACGCCGCCCTTGCCCGAGCCGACCGCGACGATCCGGCGCGGCGACGCCTCGGGCTGACGGGCTGCGGTGCGCTCCGCGACCATCGCCACCCGCGCCTGGGAAATGTCCGGCTCGGCCTCCAGCGCCTGCCTCGCGGACGCTTCGAGGGTTTCTCGCCCCGCCGCGTCCAGTCCGGACACCTCAAGCACCACCGTCGCCACCCCGTCGGCCAGGGCGAGCGACTGCAACCGCGCGGACACCTCCCGCGGCAGTGCCTCCTTCAAGTGCTCCAGCCGGTCGCCGGTCATTCGATCTCCCCGAAATCCACGCTGCCAAATGGTTGACGCTCTGTTCCCACCTCTTGTTCCCTAGCAAGGAAAAAGCAGGAACAGGCACTGTTTTTGTCTCCTGAGCGTCCCTATAACGGCTGCCATGAAAACGATCGGAAGTGCGATTTCCCGCAAGGCCCGGCAGCTGGGGGCCCTCGCGATGACTGGAAGCAAGAACCCATGGGGCGGAGGCGGACGCCGCGGGGAAGAAGGATCCGCGAGCGGCGAGACGGGGGAGCACCCTGAGCCGCGTCCGGATGCGGCGGGCCCCGAAAAGCCAAGCGGGCCGCGCAACCCGTGGCTGCCTTCAGGCGGGGGCGAGCCCCGCCGGTCGGCCAGCCTCGACGACATCTTCAAGTCGCGCGACCGTCGCGGCGGAGGCGGCGGAGGCGGTCTCCCGCGCCTGCCCCAGCGACCGGGCGGCAAAAGCTGGTTTCCGCTCATCGTCGGCGGAATCGCCTTGCTGTGGATCGGCATCACCTCGCTGCACATGGTCGGTCCGAAGGAAGAGGGCATCGTCACCACTTTCGGCAAGTACAGCCGCACGATCCAACCGGGCGTGTCGCTGACCATGCCCTGGCCGTTCCAGAACGTGGACGTGACCGACGTGACCTCCATCAAGCGCGACAGCATACCCGAGGGCGACAGCGAGAAGCTGATGCTGACCAGCGATCAGAACCTGATCGACCTCAGCTACCTCGTGCGCTGGAGCATCAAGGATCTGAAGCTGTTCAAGTTCCGTCTCGACAACCCCGAGCTGACCGTGCGCGAAGTGGCCGAGGCGGCGATGCGCGCCTCGATCGCCGAAATAACGCTCGACGACGCGCTGAGCGGCGCGGGGCGCGGCCAGGTCGAGCAGAGCGTGCGCCAGCGGATGCAGCGCGTGCTCGACGGATACCAGGCCGGCGTGCTGATCCAGGGTGTCGAGATCAAGAAGGCCGATCCGCCGGCCAAGGTCATCGGCGCGTTCCAGCAGGTAACCGCCGCGCAGCAGGATGCCGAACGCGACCGGTCGAACGCCCGCGCCTGGGCGCAGCAGCTGCTCGCCCGCGCGCAGGGCGACGCCGCCGCGTTCGACAAGGTCTACGAGGAATACAAGCTCTCGCCGCAAGTCACCAAGCGCCGGATGTATTACGAGACGATGGAGCGCGTGCTGGCCAACAACGAGAAAGTCATCGTCGAAGCCGATGGCGTGACGCCTTTCCTCAACCTGCCCGAAAGCGCCAAGCGCGCGACACAGACGGTGGAGGCCGGCGCGGGAGCCGGTTCAGGCTCCGGCGCAAATGCCGCCGCCGCCGGCCGCGGCCAGTAAGGAGCGGACGATGAACGCCAACTGGATCCAGGAATACAAGACGGCGCTGGTGCTGATCGTGGTGCTGGTCGTCGGGCTGCTGTCCAGCTTCGTGGTCGTGCCGGAGACCGAGCAGGCCGTGGTGCTGCGCTTCGGCGAGCCGGTGCGCAAGATCAACTCGTTCGATCCGGCCAAGGACTTCGGCCAGACCGGCGCGGGCATCTCCGCGCGCATTCCCTTCGCCGAACGTCTGGTGCGGATCGACAAGCGGCTGCTGACGGTCGACATGCAGCAGCAGCAGGTGCTTTCGACGGACCAGCTGCGGCTCAACGTCGATGCCTACGCGCGCTTTCGCATCATCGATCCGGTCAAGATGGTGCGCACCGCCGGCACGCCCGACCGCGTCAAGGAGCAGCTGGAGCCGATCCTGACCTCCGTCCTGCGCCAGGAGCTGGGCAAGCGCACGTTCCAGTCGCTGCTCACGGCCGAGCGCGGCCAGGCGATGGAGAACATCCGCAAGGGGCTCGACCGGCAGGCACGCGAATATGGCGCGCAAGTCGTCGACGTGCGGATAAAGCGCGCCGATCTTCCCGATGGCGCGCTGGAAAGCGCCTTTGCCCGGATGTCGGCCGCGCGCGAACAGGAAGCCACGACGATCCGCGCCCAGGGCCAGAAGGAAGCGCAGATCATCCAGGGTCAGGCCCAGGCAACCGCATCGAAGACGTATTCCGACGCGTTCGGCAAGGATCCCGAGTTCTATGATTTCTACCGGGCGATGCAGAGCTACGATCGCGCGTTCACTCCCGAGCAGGGCGGGACGACCATTCTGCTTTCCCCGGACAATACTTATCTCAAGCAGTTCAAGGGGCCGTAAGCGATCGGCGATGGGTCGAAGGGAGACGGGCCGGAGGGAAACGGGCCATCATCTCGGAAGCGCCGGAAAGTCATTCAATTCCGGTTCAGCCGCAGGAACCTTGAATCGCTTTCCGATCGGCCCCTAGCCTGATGAACAAATGGCCTGATGAACAAACGGCCTGATGAACAAGTGGCCTAACGAAGATGACCGCCGGCAACGGCGCCGAAAACAAAGGAATCAAAGGACGTGAAGCCCGTGCGATACGCTTATGGACTGACTGCCGCGCTCCTGCTGGGAGGCACGGCCCTTTCGCTGGCCAGCGGCAATCCCGCAGGCGCCCAGGTTGCCCAGAACGAGGCGAGCAGGATCAACCCGATCACGCCGCGAGCCGGCGCCCCCGCCAGCTTCGCCGACCTGACGCAGCAGCTCGCGCCGGCGGTGGTCAACATCTCCACACGCCAGCGCGTGCAGGTGAACAACGTCAATCCTTTCGCCGGCACGCCGTTCGCCGATCTGTTCGGCGGCAGCCCGCAAGGACAAGGGCCGCAGACGCGCGAGGCGCAGTCGCTCGGCTCGGGCTTCATCATCTCGGCGGACGGCTATGTCGTGACCAACAACCATGTGGTCCAGCCGCAAGGCCGTGGCGAGCTGGAATCGATCACCATCACCATGCCGGACGGGACAGAGTATCCGGCGCGCCTGGTCGGCCGCGACGCCGCATCGGACCTCGCGGTGCTGAAGATGGACGGCAAGCGCGCGTTCCCGTTCGTCAAGTTCGGCGATTCGAGCCAGGCCCGCGTCGGCGACTGGATCATCGCCATCGGCAACCCGTTCGGCCTCGGCGGCTCGGTGACGTCCGGGATCATCTCGGCGGTGTACCGCAACACCGGCTCGGGCACCGCCTATGACCGTTACATCCAGACCGATGCCGCGATCAACCGCGGCAACTCGGGCGGACCGATGTTCGACATGGATGGCGGCGTGATCGGCGTGAACACGGCGATCTTCTCGCCATCGGGCGGCAGCATCGGCATCGGGTTTGCCATTCCGTCGAACCAGGCGCGCCTCGTCATCGACCAGCTGCGCGAATTCGGGTTCACGCGGCGCGGCTGGATCGGCGTGCGCATCCAGTCGGTCGACGCGGAGCTCGCGGAAGGTCGCGGTCTCAATGCGCCGGTCGGTGCGCTGGTCGCCAACGTGTCGCCGGGCGGACCGGCGGAGGTCGCCGGCATCGTCGCGGGCGATGTCATCCTGACGTTCGACGGCAAGAGCGTGCACGACATGCGGCAGCTGCCGCGCATCGTCGCCGAGACGCCGATCGGCAAGACCGTCGAGGTCGTGGTCTGGCGCGACC
>DATEEP010000134.1:0-31343 GCA_035281095.1 Novosphingobium sp.
ATCAGCCCCGCGTGCGCCAGCGCCGCATCCACCGCGCGGCGGGCGTTGCCGCTGCTCGGCACGATCGGCAGGCGCACCTCGGGATCGAACCAGTCGTGCAGGCGCGCGAGGGCATACTTGCAGGGGCCGGGCGAGGTGTCGGTGAACATCGCGATATGCAGCGGATGCAGCTTGTCGTTGAGCGCCCGCGCCATCGCGAGGTCGCCCTCGGCCAGCGCCGCCTGGAAATCGGCGCACAGCCGCGGTGCGACGTTGGCGGAGACCGAGATGCAACCGACGCCGCCATGCGCGAAATATCCCAGCGCGGTCTCGTCGTTGCCCGAAAGCTGACAGAAATCCGTGCCGATCGCCTGGCGATAGGCCGAGACGCGCGAGAGATCGCCGGTCGCGTCCTTGACGCCGACGATGCGCGGCAGTTGCGCCAGCCGCGTCATCGTCTCCAGATCCACGTCGATCACCGAGCGGCCGGGAATGTTGTAGAGCACGATCGGAATGCCGATCGCCTCGTGCACCGCTTCGAAATGGCGGAACTGTCCCTCGCGGTTCGGCTTGTTGTAATAGGGCGTCACCACCAGCACCGCATCCGCACCCGCCTGCTCGGCATGGCGCGCCAGAGCGATCGCCTCGGCGGTCGAGTTGGAACCCGCTCCCGCAATCACCGGCACGCGCCCGGCCGCGACCTCGATACACACTTCGGTCACGCGCATGTGCTCTTCGTGGGTCAGCGTCGGGGATTCGCCCGTCGTACCGCAGGGGACCAGTCCCGACGATCCATTCTCGATCTGGAAGGCGACCAGGCGGCGGAATGCCGCCTCATCGAACGCACCGTCGCGAAAGGGAGTGACCAGAGCGGGAATCGAACCGGAAAACATGGACTTTGCCTTTGTGCTTGCTCCATGAGACGCACGGCGATCGAACCGTGGTATCGTGAAACGGTCATTCAGCGCCTGATAAGGAGCGTTTCCCGAATATGTCCAGCATGCTGCGCTCCTCCCTGCTCGCTTTGTTGATTTCCGCCGCCGCTGCCCCGCTCCCCGCGCTGGCCCAGAACGGGACCGAATGGGACCAGGCGAACCGCCAGAACCTGGCGAATCACGACATGCAGATGCACCAGGCGATCGACCGCTGGAAAATGCTGTCGGCGTCCAACCGCTTCGGCTTCAACGATTACGCCGGATTCCTGCTGACGTATCCCGGTTTCCCGCAGGAAGAGAAGCTGCGCGCTTATGCCGAGCAGGCGCTGGAGCGTGAGACGCCGCCTTCCGCGACCATCGTCTCCTTCTTCACGCGATTCCCCCCGCTGACCAACGAGGCACGGGCGCGCTATGCCGTTTCGCTTGCGGCCGAGCGGCAATCGGGCGCGCGGCAGGCGGCAATCGCGGCGTGGCGCGGCGGCCCGATGAGCGAGCCGGCGGAATCCGCGCTGTTCTACCAGTACGGGGATCAGTTCACCCGCGACGACCACGATGCCCGGATGAACGCGCTGCTGTGGGCGCGGGCGATCCCTGCGGCGACACGCCAGCTCGCCCATGTCTCGCCCGCGAAGCAACCGCTGTTCATGGAGCGTCTGCGGCTGGCCGGCGGCGGCGCGCCCGGCGGCGCTACGCCCGATATGCTCCGTGATCCCGGCTACCTCTACAACCGCGTGCAGCGCGAGCGCGCGGTCAGCAACATCAGCGGCGCCATCGCGCTGCTGTCGACGCGGCCGAAAGCCGACGGCCCCGCGCTCGATGCCGAGAAGTGGGTCAACAACCTGCTGTGGGCCGCGCGCGGCGCCGGGGCCGATCCAGCCGTGCGCATCGCCAGTTCCATCGACGATGCCTTCGCGCCCGGAACCGACGTGTCGAAGGCCAGCTTCAAGCTGCGCGACGATTACACCTCGCTGATGTGGCTGGGTGGCACCAAGGCGCTGTGGGAACTGGGCGACGCCCGCCGCGCCGCGCCGCTGTTCTATCGCTACGGCGCCGCCGCGCTGACGCCCGGCACGCGCACCAAGGGGTTCTACTGGGCCGGCAGGGCATTGGCGCAGGCGGGTGATCGTGACGGCGCCACCCGCTATTTCGAGCTGGCGGCGCAATATCCCGACCAGTTCTATGGACTGATGGCGCTGGAGCGCTTGGACCGGAAGATTCCGGACCTGACCGACCTGCCGATCGACACCCCGTCGAGCGGCGCGCGCGCGGATTTCAACATGCGGCCAATCACGCGCGCCTCCCGCGAAGTCGCCCGCGACTTCGACTGGAGCACGGCCGTCCGCTTCTTCCGCGAAATCTCCGATCAGGCGAAGACCGAATCGGACCACGTGCTCGTTGCCGACCTCGCCCGCGAGATCGGCCGGCGCGACCTGGCGGTCATCCTCGGTCAGGCGGCGCACACCGACGGCCACACCAACTTCCGCCGCATCTCGTTCCCGCTGATCCCGACGCCTCCGGGCGCGAACTGGACGATGGTCCATGCGATCACCCGGCAGGAAAGCCAGTTCGCGCAGAACGCGCTCAGCCACGCCGGCGCGCGCGGCCTGATGCAGCTGATGCCGGGCACCGCGCGCGAACAGGCAGGGAAGCTGGGCATGTCCTACGACATGAGCGCGCTGGTCGGCGACCCGCAGTACAATATCCGGCTGGGCGACGGATATTTCGCGCGAATGATGGACTATTACGGCGGCGCCTATCCCTTGGCGGTCGGCGCCTACAACGCCGGACCGGGCAACGTGAACAAATGGCTGCGCGACAACGGCGATCCTCGCATGGGCGGGATCGACTGGGTGACCTGGATCGAGCGGATCCCGATCTACGAGACCAAGAACTACATCCTGCGCGTGCTGGAAAACGCCGTCGTCTATGAGCAGCTCTATCCGGAACGCGCCTACGATCGCGGCAAGTATCCGCTCAGCCGGTTCCTCGGGCAGCGCCAGCCGGGTTGACCGGAGCGGCCTGGCGTGACTCCCAACGCTCCCCCGATCACGCCGGCCGGCATGGCGGCGCTGCGCGCCCGCTACGATCACCTCCTCGGGGTCGAGCGGCCGCAGATCGTCGAGATCGTCAGCTGGGCGGCAGGCAACGGCGACCGCTCCGAGAACGGCGATTACCTCTATGGCCGCAAGCGCATGCGCGAGATCGATCGGGAGCTGGCCCACCTCGCCCGGCGGATGAAGAAGCTGCGCGTCATCGACCCCGCCGCGCAGACCGACCCGGGCAAAGTGTGGTTCGGCGCGACCGTCACCATCGCCGGCGAAGACGACCAGACCCGCACCGTGACGCTGGTCGGCGACGACGAGCAGGACGCCGGCAAGGGCCTGATAGGCTGGAGCGCGCCCATGGCGCGGGCGTTGCGCGGTGCGAGCCTGGGGGATCTGCGCACGGTCCGGGTGCCGGGCGGCGAAAAGGAATGGGAAGTGCTGTCGATCGCCTATCCGTGAGCCACTACGTCCCGCAAAAGCAATTCGGCTTGACAAGCGGCTCGAAATGTCAAGTTCAGCCTCTCGAAGCTCTCGGCGCAGCAGCCTGCGATTTCTTTCCGAGGCCCAAATCGAGAGGAACTTTCGTGACGCCGCTGGAGCAACTGCCGCAGGAAATCGAGAACGCCGACACTTCCGCCAAGCTCGTCCGCGCGGCGGCGGCGATCTATGGCGATGACGTGGCGATCGACTTCACCGGCGACACCGTGCCCAGTGAATCAAAGACCTTTCGCGAACTGGAGCGCGAATCGGCCACATTGGCTCGCGGCCTCCTGGCGCGCGGCGTCGGCAAGGGCAGCCGCGTCGGCTTCATCAGTTCGAACAATCCGCAGTTCGCCGTGAACCTGATGGGCATCAGCCGGATCGGCGCGGTCGCGGTTCCGATCAGCACGCTGATCATGGGCAAGGAACTGGTGCGCGTGTTCCGCCAGTCCGACATCTCCGGCCTGATCCTTCAGCGCAGCATCCTCGGCAAGGATCTGGTCGAGCGCGTGTGCGACGCGCTGCCGGCGCTGCGCGAGGTGCGGGGCGACCAGTTGTGGCTCAAGGAAGTGCCCTATCTGCGCTGGATCGTTTCGACCGGCGCCGACCTGCCGCCGGGCATCGGCCAGCTCGATACCCTTGCCGGCGCCGCCACGGCCGTGAGCGAAGAGCATCTTGCCGAAGTCGAAAGCGAAGTCGCGCCCACCGACCAGATGATCGAGATCTACACCTCCGGCTCGATGGCGATGCCCAAGGGCGTGCGGCACAACCATGGGCCGACCCTGTACCGCTCGCGCTACCTCGGCGCCATGGCGGACCTGGAGCGGGGTCGGGACGCGACCGTGCACATGCCGATGTTCTGGGTGGGCGGGCTGATCATGGGCCTCCTGCCGCACTGGACCTGGGGCGCCAGGTCGATCGCCGCGGAAAAAACCGCCGGCAGCAACAACCGCACCGCGATCGGCACCGTCCTGACCAAGGAAGACATGGAGCGGATGGCCGCGACCCAGACGGTCTATTGGGGCCTGGGCATGACCGAGACCCTCGGGCCCTACTCCTACGGCGACGAGTTCCGCCTGCCGGAGCGTCCCTCGTGCGCGCCGATGGACCATTTCGCCCCGCGCTACGACATTCGCGTCGCCGACGAAAACGGCGTACCAGTCAAGGATGGGGAGGTCGGCGAGATGCAGGTTCGCGGCTATCCGGTGACGCCAGGCCTCCACAAGATCGAGCGTGACCAGTATTTTACGCCCGATGGATACTACAAGACCGGAGACATGTGCACGGTAGAGGGCAAGCGCGTCCACTTCGTCGGGCGCGACGGCGACATGATCAAGTCGGCCAGCTCCAACGTCTCTCCGGCGGAAGTCGAACTTGAATTGCAGTCGATCGCCGGCGTGGTGAACGCCTATGTCGTCGGCATTCCCGACCACGATCGCGGGCAGCTGGTGGTCGCGGCGGTGACCGCGCGCGAAGGTGTGTCGCTGGACTTCGGCGAAATCGAGGGGGAGCTGCGCAAGAACCTCTCCAGCTTCAAGATACCCCGCGCCTTCGTGCAGATACAGCAGAGCGAAGTGCCCATGGTCCAGACCAGCAACAAGGTCTCGCGCCGCGACATCGAGAAGCTGATGATCGAGCGGCTGGGCCGGGCCTGACCGGCGGATCGGAGCGATCACCGTGCGGCGGATCGGGGTTGCGGCGGGGCTCTGCGCTGCGGCGCTGGCCATTCCGGCCCCGGCGCGCGACAGCATCGGCCTCTACGCGCAATGGGGCGCGTTTCGCGACGCCGCGGTGCCGCGCTGCTACGCCATCGCCAAGGCGGTGCCCAGCAGTCTGAAGCGTGATTACCAGCCTTACGCCAGCATCGGCACGTGGCCCCGGCGGGCGCTGCGCAACCAGGTGCATTTCCGCGCGTCCCGCAAGATCAGCCCGGCGGCGACCATCGTCCTGACGCTCGGCGCCCAGCGATTCGAGCTTGTCGGCGGCGGCGGCGACGCCTGGCCGGCGGATCGGCAGAAAAACGCCGCGATCGTCGCGGCCATGCGCTCCGCGCCGAACATGACCCTGTCGACGCGCGACGTGAGCGGCAGGCGGTTCTCGAACAGCTGGAATCTGGCGGGGGCTGCGTCCGCCATGGATGCCGCCTCGCTGGGCTGCGCGCGCCTGCGCTGACCGGGCGTGAAAAGGGCGGAGCCAGCGGCCCCGCCCTCCCCTGCGACGAACCGTCGAACTAGAATCGCATGCCTACCCCGGCCACGACCTGGTGCCGGTCGAGATCGACATTGAATCGGTCGCTGTCGGGCAGCTCCCCCTGGAAGTCGATCTCGGCCTTGTTGTAGTTGGAGTAGCGGTATTCCAGCTTCACGAACGTGTTCTGGTTGATCGCATGCTCCGCGCCCGCGCCGACGCGCCAGCCGTCCGCGTCGATGTCGTCGCGGAAAGTGGTGGTGCCGTCGCTGGAGCGCACGTCGAACTTGGCGTTGGTGTAACCGCCCTTGACGTAAAGCAGCGTCGTCGGCGTGACCTTGGCGCCGACGCGCGCACCCAGATAGAGGTCGCGGTTGGCCTTGACGTTGCCGATGCCGAAGCCTTCGAAATCGCCGTTGGTGAACTCGGTCTTGGCGGTGGAATCGGTCAGTTCCGCCTCGGCGCCGATCACCGCGCCACCCAGATCGAAGTCGTAGCCGACCCCGACGCCATAGAGGAAACCGTCGATCGACTGGTCGTTGTCGACGTTGGCATCGTCATCGACGCTGCTGCCCGCCTTGCTGACATCGTAGCCGACGATGGCTTCCACGCGCGGACCGGTGAACGGGGACTCCGCTTCCTGCGCCAATGCGGGAACCGCCACCAGCGCGCTGGTCGAGGCGAGACAGACTAAAAGCTTTTTCATGATATACTCCATTCAAATCCGGCAGACTTGCGACTGCCGAGCCGGTGGAATGCGGCGGACACGGGTTTCGTTTCCTGAACCTGACACAACGAAAATGACTGAGGTTTTCGAGCAACACCAATGCGTTGGTGCGAGGGCATGCGCCGACGGGCCGGGGGAACACACCGCGCCGCATCGGGTTCGCGCGTGGCTTTGCCAAAGCGCGCAACGCTCTTATATGGGCCCACATGGCCGATACATCCCTCATGCAAATCCCCGGCATCGTCGATCCCGTGCCCGTCGCGCGCGACATCACCCCGCGTGAGGATGGCCGCGTCGATCTGATGGGCCTGCCGCGTCAGCGGATCGCCGCGCTGTTCGCCGAGGGCGGGCTCGACGCGAAACAGGCCAAGCTGCGCGCCAAGCAGGTCTATCACTGGATCTACCATCGCGGCGTCACCGATTTCGATGCGATGACCGACATCGCCAAGACCATGCGGCCGTGGCTCGCCGAACGCTTCGTCATCGCCCGGCCCGAAGTGGTCGAGGCGCAGCATTCGACGGATGGCACCCGCAAGTGGCTGCTGCGCACCAGCGACGGCCACGATTTCGAGATGGTGTTCATCCCCGATGCCGACCGGGGGACGCTGTGCGTCTCGAGTCAAGTCGGCTGCACGCTCAATTGCCGGTTCTGCCATACCGGGACGATGCGGCTGGTGCGCAACCTGACGCCGGGCGAGATCGTCGGCCAGGTCATGCTGGCGCGCGATGCGCTGGGCGAATGGCCGAAGGGATCGATGGCCGGCTTCGATGACGATCAGGACGAAGAAGACGGCGACGAAGGCCGCTACACTTCGGACGGCCGCCTCCTCACCAACATCGTCATGATGGGCATGGGTGAGCCGCTGTACAATTTCTACAACGTGCGCGATGCGCTCAAGCTGGTGATGGATGGGGACGGTCTCGCACTGTCCAAACGCCGCATCACCCTTTCGACCAGCGGCGTCGTGCCGATGATGGAGCGTTGCGGCACCGAGATCGGCGTCAACCTTGCCGTGTCGCTCCACGCCGTGACCAAGGACGTCCGCGACGAGATCGTGCCGATCAACAAGAAGTACGGGATCGAGGAGCTGCTGGCCGCCTGCGCCGCCTATCCGGGTGCGTCGAATGCACGGCGCATCACCTTCGAATACGTCATGCTCAGGGACAAGAACGACAGCGACGAGCATGCGCGCGAGCTGGTCCGCCTGATCCGCGCATACGACCTCCCCGCCAAGGTCAACCTCATCCCGTTCAATCCATGGCCCGGCGCGCCTTACGAGTGCTCCACGCCGGAGCGGGTCAAGCGCTTTTCCGAGATCGTGTTCGAAGCCGGGATCAGCGCGCCGGTGCGCACGCCGCGCGGCCGCGACATCGACGCCGCCTGCGGGCAGTTGAAGACCTCGGCGGAAAAGAAGAGCCGGGCGGAGCTGGACCGGCTCTATGCCGAAAAGGAAGCGGCCCTCGGGTAGATTGCGGTTTTCTCCCGCGCCGACATGTGCTTGGCTGACGCGATGCTTCCTGCAGTCCTCATCACCGGCGGTGCGAAACGGATCGGCGCGGTCCTCTCCCGCGCCTTCGCCGAGGCGGGGTGGCACGTCGTCATCCACTACGGAACCTCGCGCGCCGAGGCCGAGGCGCTCGCGGCCACCCTGCCTTCCGCCGAATGCGTCCAGTGCGATCTCGGCGATGGCGATGCGGCATTGCGGATGATCGAGCAACTGGCAACGCGGCTCGATGACTGGCGCGTGCTGGTCAACAGCGCGGGGATTTTCAGCCCCGACTTCGCGACGGCGCTCGACCCGGCAACGTTCGATCGGACGATGCGGGTAAACGCGGGAACCCCGGCCCGCATGGCGCAGGCGTTTCTTGAGCACGCGAAGTCCGAGGGCGGACGCCGGGTTATCCAGATCACCGACCAGAAGCTCGCCAATCCCAACCCCGATTTCTTCTCCTACACCATGAGCAAGCACGCGCTCGCCGCGACCATACCGATGCTGGCGATGGAGCACGCCCGTTCGGCCGACCGCGTCTACGGATTGGCGCCCGGAGCGATCCTCGCCAGCCACGACCAGACCGAGGCGGAGACCGACAAGTCCCACCGGATGAACCTGCTCGGCCGCAAGACGATGCCGGATGAAATCGCCCAAGCCTGCCTGTTTCTGGCGCAAGGCTGGCTGGCGAGTGGCGAGACCCTTTACATCGACTCCGGCCAGCATTTGCTGTCCCAGCCGCGCGACGTCCTGTTCCTGGCGAGAGAAAACACCCCCGCATGATCGAAGCGTTCCTGGCGTCCATCGCCGTCGTCGCGCTCGCGGAGATCGGCGACAAGACCATGCTGCTGGCGATCGTGCTCGCCGCGCGGTTGCGCGCGCCGTGGCAGATCCTGGCGGGCATATTCGCCGCTACGATCGTCAATCACGCCCTTGCCGCGCTGGTGGGACGCGAGGTCGCGGGCCTGGTCGACGCGCCATGGTTCCGCATCGCGGTGGCACTGGGGTTCATCGCCATGGCGGTGTGGACGCTGATCCCCGACAAACTCGACGACGACGAAGGCTTCACCCGGCGCGGCGGCGCGTTCCTGACGACCCTGGTGTCGTTCTTCCTCGTCGAGATGGGCGACAAGACGCAAGTCGCGACGATCGCGCTCGGAGCGCAATATCACGCCGTGCTCGCCGTGGCGGCCGGCACGACCATCGGCATGATGATCGCCAACGGCCCCGCCGTGTTCCTGGGCGAGGAGCTGGTCAAACGCGTCTCGCTCAACCTGACCCGCACGCTGGCGGCCTTGGTGTTCCTGGCGCTTGGCCTGTGGCAGCTCGCGCGGTCGCTCGGGTGGATCTAGACCATGATGACTTTACATCATTTCGTCATTGCGACCCCGGACTTGATCCGGGGGAAGCAATCCAGGGCGGTGCAGCGCGGCCCTGGATTGCCGCGCGGCTGCGGCCGAGGCCGCAGTTCATCCTGAGCGGCTGTTGCAAAACAGCCAGCCGAAGGGCCGCTCGCAATGACGAAATGACTCAAACCCAAGTCATCCTGCACCGGGCGGGGTTCCAATTGCCGCTTGCCTGAGGCGCTTCGTCGGCTAGTCTCGGTCCATGTGGCTGCTCGACAAGATGCTCAGAACGCTGGTCCGCAACGGCCGCCTTGTCGTCACCGATCATGACGGCAAGGTCCACGAATACGGTAGCGGCGATGCAACGCCGATCCGCATCCGCCTGACCAGCTCCAAGGCGGCCAACCACATCGCCCGCTATCCGCAAGTCGGCGCGGGCGAGGCCTATATGTGGGGCTGGCTGGTGGTCGAGCCGCCGCATGACATCCGCGACCTCGTCCTGTTCGCCACCGCCGCCGGCAAGGGCCGCGAGACCGAGGATCTCAAGCCCAAGAGCCCTTTTCGCAAGCTGGCGCAGAAAGCGGCGGCGAAGATCGACAGCTACAACAACCAGCGCGCCGCCCGCCGCAATGCCGAGCATACCTACAACCTCACCCGCCGTCTCTACGAACTGTTCCTCGACGAGGACCGGCAGTACACAATGGCCTATTACCGCGATCCGGAAACGACGCTGGAGCAGGCCCAGCTCGACAAGAAGGCGCACATCGCCGCCAAGCTCTACCTCGATCCGGCGACGTCGTCTGGCATGAGGGTTCTGGACATCGGCTGCGGCTGGGGCGGCTTGGCGCTCTATCTGCACAAGCATTACGACGTCGACGTGCTCGGCGTCGCCCTCGCGCCCGACCAGATCGAGTTCTGTCGCGAGCGGGCGGCGGCGCTCGGCGTTTCGGACCGGGTGAAGTTCGAGCTGATGGACTATCGCGACGTCCGGGGCTCGTTCGACCGGATCACTTCGGTGGGTCTGCTCGAACATGTCGGCACGCCGCAGTATCCCGACTTCTTCGCGCATACCTACAAGCTGCTGAAGCCCGACGGCGTGATGTTCTCCCACTGCTGCGGCCGGGCGGGGCCTCCGGGCATGACCGACGCCTGGACGCGCAAGTACATCTTCCCCGGCGGCTACATCCCCGCCCTCTCCGAACTCGTCACGCAAAGCGAGACGGCGGGCTGGCAAGTGATGGACGTGGAAGCGATGCGCTTCCACTACTCGCTGACGCTGGAGGAATGGTATCGCCGCACCCGACAGCACCGCGCCGAGATCGTCGACCTCTATGACGAGCAGTTCTACCGCATGTGGGAATTCTACCTCTGCGGCGCGGAGCAGGCGTTCCGCAACGGCGGCATGGTCAACTGGCAGGTCCAGTACGTCAAGAACCGCGCCGCGATCCCGATGACACGCGACTATATGTACGACGAGAGCGCCCGCCTGCGCGCAGGCGATACCGCGCCCGAGTGGCATTTGAGCGCCCAGGCGGCGGAATAGGCCGCCAAATAGAGGAGCACCGTGGCTCACAAGTTGCTGACCCGATTGCTGCGAAAGATCGTCAGGAACGGAACGCTGACGATAACCTATCATGACGGCACCTATCATGACGGCGCCCATCATGACGGCATCGGCGACACTTTAGGCAGCCCCTCTCCCGGTTTTCCCGACGTCGCCATCCGCTTCGCGGATACCAAAGTCCCGCGCGACCTGATCCGCGACATGCGGCTCGGCGCGGGGGAAGCCTACATGGACGGCCGCATCCTGATCGAACGCGGCGACGTGATGGAACTGGTCCAGCTTCTGCGTGCCAACACGCCGTGGGAAAAGCGGGAGGTATCGCTGCGGCCAAGCCTGATCGGCAAGGTGAAGAGCCGGCTCGGCTACCTCGCCAAGGCGGTGAACCGGCCCGGCAGCGCCCGGCGCAACGTCTCGCACCACTACGACATCGGAAACGATCTCTATCGGCTGATGCTGGATGCGCCGCACATGCAATACAGCTGCGCCTACTGGCCGCGCGAGGACATGACGCTGGAGCAGGCGCAGGAGGCGAAGCTGGCGCATATCGCCGCCAAGCTGAGCCTGGAGCCCGGCGCACGGGTGCTCGACATCGGCTGCGGCTGGGGCGGCATGGCCATCTACCTTGCGCGGCACCGCGACGTGCGCGTCCACGGCGTGACGCTGAGCAGCGAACAGCTTGCACTGGCCGAGGAACGCGCCGCCGCCGCCGGCCTGTCCGACCGCATCACGTTCGAGCTGGTCGACTATCGCGACCTCGCGCGGCGCGGAGAGCGGTACGACAGGATCGTCTCCGTCGGCATGTTCGAGCATGTCGGCCGGCCGCAGTTCGAAACCTTCTTCCGCGCCTGCGCCCATATGCTCGCACCGGAGGGGGTAATGCTGCTCCACACCATCGGGCGGATGGGCCAGCCGGGATCGACGGACGCCTTCACCAACAAGTACATCTTTCCCGGCGGCTATATCCCGGCGCTCAGCGAAACCCTTGCCGCCAGCGAGAAGGCCCGCCTCATCGCCACCGACATCGAGACGCTGCGGCTGCATTACGCCCGGACATTGCGAGCCTGGTACGCCCGTTGCCTCGATCACCGCGCCGAGATCGTCGCGGCTTACGGCGATCGGTTCTTCCGGATGTGGACTTTCTATCTCGCCGGGGCCACCGCCGCTTTCGAGAGCGGCGGCCTGTGCAATTACCAGATCCAGTACGCGCGCCAGCGCCGCGCCCTTCCGCTGACCCGCGACTATCTCGCGCGGGATGAGGCGGCGCTGACTGTCGGACACGCCCTGTGACGCCCGGATACAAGGCCATCGCCTGGCTCTGCCTCGTGACCTTGATGGATGCCCCGGCGCGGGCGCAAGTCACCGTCGACCGGGTCCGCGCGGGGTTGCGCGGCCATTGCCCCCCACCGCTTCGCCTGATACGGGCCGGCGCGCAGTTCAGCGGAGCCCGAGAAGCATGTCCGAATACAAGAAGGTCGTCCTTGCCTATTCCGGCGGTCTCGACACCAGCGTCATCCTCAAGTGGCTGCAGGTAACCTACGGCTGCGAGGTCGTGACTTTCACCGCCGACCTGGGCCAGGGCGAGGAACTGGAACCCGCCCGCGCCAAGGCCAAACTGATGGGCATTCCCGACGCCAACATCTACATCGACGACTTGCGCGAGGAATTCGTGCGCGATTTCGTGTTCCCGATGATGCGCGCCAATGCCCGCTACGAAGGCGACTACCTGCTCGGCACCTCGATCGCCCGGCCGCTCATCTCCAAGCGCCTGATCGAGATCGCGCGCGAGACCGGCGCCGACGCGGTCGCCCACGGCGCCACCGGCAAGGGCAACGATCAGGTGCGCTTCGAGCTGTCCGCCTATGCGCTCGAGCCTTCGATCAAGGTCATCGCCCCTTGGCGCGAGTGGGACCTCACCAGCCGCACCGCGCTGATCGAGTTCGCCGAGCAGCACCAGATCCCCGTTCCCAAGGACAAGCGCGGCGAAAGCCCGTTCTCCACCGATGCAAACCTGTTGCATACCTCTTCCGAGGGCAAAGTGCTGGAAGACCCGTGGGAGGAGACGCCGGACTACGTCTATTCCCGCACCGTCGATCCCGAGCAGGCGCCGGACACTCCCGAATACATCACCATCGATTTCGACGGGGGCGACGGCGTGGCCTTGAACGGCGAGGCGATGAGCCCCGCCGCCCTGCTCACCGCGCTGAACGACCTGGGCCGCAAGCACGGCATCGGCCGCCTCGACCTCGTCGAGAACCGCTTCGTCGGCATGAAGAGCCGCGGCATGTACGAGACGCCGGGCGGCGAGATCTACGCCCGCGCCCATCGCGGGATCGAGCAGATCACGCTCGACCGGGGCGCCGCGCATCTCAAGGACGAGCTGATGCCGAAATACGCCGAACTCATCTACAACGGCTTCTGGTTCGCCCCGGAACGCGAGATGCTGCAGGCCGCCATCGACCACAGCCAGGCGAAAGTCAGCGGCACCGTGCGCCTCAAGCTCTACAAGGGCAACGCCGGCGTGGTCGGCCGCAAGTCGCCCAACTCGCTCTATTCCGAGCGGCACGTGACGTTCGAGGACGACGCCGGGGCATACGATCAGAAGGACGCGGCGGGCTTCATCAAGCTCAACGCGCTCCGGTTGCGCCTTCTGGCGCAGAGGGACAGATAACGCTTGCGCCTTCTGGCGCAGAGGGACGGATAACGCTTGAGGATGCTCGCCCGGCGAAATCGCCGACAAGATCGTCGGGCCGAAGCCTGACGACAACTCCACCGTTCGCCGCAAGCCAGTCCCGCTCCGGGGGCGAGCCGAGCCTGCGGCGCGATGGGATGACTTCCACCGACTCCCCTTGCCGGAAACACCTCGCTACAGCCCGCACCGGTCAGGAAACAAGGTGGGTGGGTCAGTGATGAGCCTCCGAAATGTGATGCGACTTGCCAGCGGAATGGCGGTTCCGGCGGCCGCGCTGATGCTGGCGGCTTCCGCTGAAACCCCGGCTTTCGCGGAGACCCCGGTCGAGATGGCCCGGTTTAACGACAGCTTCGACACCGACAGCTTCGACAACGACAGCTTCGACAACGACAGCTTCGACAGGGCCTTCAGCGAGCCCGCGGCCGAAGAAGACGCTCGCGAAATCGGCACCGGCACCGCCAGCTTCTATGGCGCGGCCTTCGCCGGCAAGCCCACCGCCAGCGGCGAGCGGTTCGATCCCGCCGGGTTGACCGCCGCGCACCGCAGCCTGCCGTTCGGCAGCAAGGTCCGCGTCACCAACCGCACCAACGGGCAGTCGGTCGTGGTCCGCATCAACGATCGCGGCCCGTTCCACGGCAACCGCCTGATCGACCTGTCGCACGAAGCGGCCAGGCGCATCGGCATCGTTTCGCGCGGATCGGGCAGCGTCGAACTCGCACTTCTCGCGAGCTGACGTCCAAAACCGAACTTAATTCGCCAATTGCCCCCGCACTGCGCCTGCCGGATAGGCGGCATTGTGGACATTGACGTAGTAGTCCGCCGGCTTCGCCAATATCGTCGCGAGCAGATCGGGTGCGACATCGACGCATGCCTTGGCGATACCGTCCGCAGGCGTCGCCAGCGGCACGACCGGCGCGCCGTTCTGCCCCGCCGCACCCTTGTGGATATGCGCCATCGTCGCCGCGTCGATGGCGGACACGGTAAGTTCGTAGCACAGCTTGCCGTCCACGCCCTTGGCGACGAAGTGGCCGGTGCCGTCGGCATCGCCCGCCTTGGTCTCGGTCGCGCCGCTCAGCATGGCGTGCAGTTCGTGCTGGGGGATGTCGGCGGCGATGACGGGCACGGCTGCCAGCGCCAGCGCCGCGACCGCGAATTTGCCCACGTTTCCAAGGCGGCTTTTCATGGCTGTTCTCTCCGGTTCGAGGTGATCGGACGGACGATAGCTTGGACTGGAGGGGTTGCAAGAGGGGGTTCGGCCGGCGGCTGCGGGTTGGTTTGCGGAGGGCTGAAGCGCACCGGCCGATGCGTGACTAACCATGCACACCGCCGATAGGTTCCGCCTTCGGGACAAGCCGCGCCCCAGTCGCGACGAGTCGAATGGCGGGGCTTCTCACTCCGCCGCCTCGCTTTCCACCCCCGCCCGGCCGCGTTCCAGCAGCGGCGCGAGGTATTGTCCGGTGAAGCTGCGCCCGTTCGCCGCGATCTGCTCCGGCGTGCCTTCCGCGACGACCTCTCCCCCGCGCACGCCGCCTTCGGGGCCAAGGTCCAGAACCCAGTCGGCAACCTTGATGACGTCGAGGTTGTGTTCGATCACCACCACGCTGTTGCCCTGGTCGACAAGGCGCTGGAGCACTTCCAGGAGCTTGCGCACGTCTTCGAAGTGCAAGCCGGTGGTCGGCTCGTCGAGGATATAGAGCGTCTGCCCGGTGGAGCGGCGCGAGAGTTCCTTGGCGAGCTTGACGCGCTGCGCCTCTCCGCCCGAGAGCGTCGTCGCCTGCTGGCCGACCTTGACGTAGCCCAGCCCCACTTCGTTCAGCATGTGCATCTTGTCGCGAATCGGCGGCACCGCCTTGAAGAACTCCTCCGCGTCCTCGATCGTCATGTCGAGCACATCGGCGATCGACAGGCCCTTGAACTTCACCTCCAGCGTCTCGCGGTTGTAGCGGCGGCCATGGCATTCCTCGCAGGTGACGTAGACATCGGGCAGGAAGTGCATCTCGATCTTGATGAGGCCGTCGCCCTGGCACGCTTCGCACCGGCCGCCCTTGACGTTGAAGCTGAAGCGCCCGGCCTTGTAGCCGCGCGCGGCGCTCTCCGGCAGGCCGGCGAACCAGTCGCGGATCTGGGTGAAGGCGCCGGTGTACGTCGCGGGGTTGCTGCGGGGGGTGCGGCCGATAGGCGACTGGTCGATCTCGATCACCTTGTCGCAGAATTCCAGTCCCTCGATCCGGTCATGCGGCCCCGCGACGATCCTCGCGCCGTTGAGCGTGCGAGCGGCGCCGGCATAGAGCGTGTCGATGGTGAAGCTGGACTTGCCGCTGCCCGAGACGCCGGTCACGCAGGTGAAGGTGCCGAGCGGGAGGGAGGCGGTGACATCGCGCAAGTTGTTCGCCCGCGCGCCGTGGACGGTGATCTTGTGGCCGTTGCCTTTGCGGCGGCTTGCCGGCAGCTCGATGGCGCGGCGGCCCGTCAGGTACGCGGCGGTGAGCGATTGCCTGGACTTGAGCACATCCTTCAGCGTGCCTTGCGCCACCACCTCGCCGCCGTGGACGCCCGCGCCGGGGCCGAGATCGACCACCCAGTCGGCGGTGCGGATGGCGTCCTCGTCATGTTCTACCACGATCACGGTGTTGCCCAGGTCGCGCAGGCGTTTCAGCGTTTCCAGCAACATGTCGTTGTCGCGCTGGTGGAGGCCGATGGAGGGCTCGTCGAGCACGTAGAGCACGCCCGACAAGCCGCTGCCGATCTGGCTTGCAAGACGGATGCGCTGGCTCTCGCCACCCGAAAGCGTTCCGGAGGTGCGGTCGAGGTTGAGGTAGTCCAGGCCGACGTTGTTGAGAAAGCCCAGCCGCTCGTTGATCTCCTTCAGGATGGCGCGGGCGATCTGGCGCTGCTGGTCGGTGAGCTTGGCTTCCAGCGCACCGAACCACGCATGCGCGTCCGACACGGAAAGCCGGGCGGAGTCCGATATGTCATGATCCGCGACCTTGACCGACAGCGCTTCGGGCTTGAGCCGCTTGCCCTGGCAGGTCTCGCACGCCTGCGCCGTCTGGTACTTCGACAGCTCCTCGCGCATCCACGCGCTCTCGGTCTGGAGCATGCGGCGGTTGAGGTTGCCGATCACGCCTTCGAACGCCTTGTTGACCGTATAGCTCTTGCGCCCGTCCTTGAAGGTGAGCGCCACGGGCATGCCGCCGGTGCCGTGCAGGATGATCGAGCGCTGATCGGGCGCTAGGTCGTGCCACGGCGTCGTCAGGTCGAAATCATAGGCCTTGGCCAGGCTCTCCAGCACCTGCATGTAATAAGGAGACGGCGGGTTGGACTTGGCCCACGGCACCACCGCGCCCTGCTTGAGCGTCAGCGCCTCGTTCGGCACGACCAGCTGCGGATCGAACAGCAGCTTCTCGCCCAGCCCGTCGCACGCCGGGCAGGCGCCTTGCGGAGCATTGAACGAGAACAGGCGCGGCTCGATCTCCTCGATGGTGAAGCCGCTGACGGGACAGGCGAACTTTTCGGAAAAGACGATGCGGTTGGGGGGGAGGCCGGTGTTCTTCATGCCCTTTCCCCCCTCCTCTTTGGAGGAGGGGCTGGGGGTGGCGCCGGCTTGGGCAGAGCGCGTGCTTCCACCACCCCCTGCCCCCTCCTCTGAAGAGGAGGGGGGATATCTCAGCAGGTCCGCCACCGTCCCATCCGCCAGATCGACATAGGCCAGCCCCTCGGCCAGCTTCAGCGCCTGCTCGAAGCTGTCGGCCAGCCGCGTCTGGATGCCGTCCTTCACCGCGATACGATCGACCACGACCTCGATATCGTGCTTGAACTTCTTGTCGAGCGCGGGGGCGTCCTCGATGGAATACATCTCGCCGTCGATGCGCACGCGGGTGAAGCCGGCTTTCTGCCATTCGGCCAGCTCCTTGCGGTATTCGCCCTTGCGGCCGCGCACCGCCGGGGCCAGCAGGAACAGCCGCGTACCCTCGGGCAGCGCCATCACCCGGTCGACCATGTTGGAGACGGTCTGCGCCTCGATCGGCAGGCCCGTGGCGGGCGAGTACGGCACGCCCACGCGCGCCCACAGCAGGCGCATGTAGTCGTAGATCTCCGTCACCGTGGCGACGGTGGAACGGGGATTGCGGCTGGTGGTCTTCTGCTCGATCGAGATCGCGGGGCTGAGGCCGTCGATATGCTCGACATCGGGCTTCTGCATCATCTCGAGGAACTGGCGCGCATAAGCGGAGAGGCTCTCGACATAGCGCCGCTGCCCCTCGGCATAGATCGTGTCGAACGCCAGCGAGCTTTTGCCGGAGCCCGAGAGCCCGGTGATGACGATCAGCTTCTCGCGCGGCAGCTCGATATCGATGCCCTTGAGGTTGTGCTCGCGCGCGCCCCGGACGGTTATGTGGGTCAGACTCATGCGGGGATTTGTTCCAGATTTGTTCGGTTTCGGCAAGCGTGACGAACGCCCCGCGAAAGTAGGAACGACAAGGCCGGGTGCCTAGACTCGTTCCGTTCCGGATTGAACCGGAACGAGGCCGGATATCCATCTAGACCACGATGCCTTTACATTGCTTCGTCATTGCGAGGGGCCCTTCGGCTGGCTGTTTTGCAACAGCCGCTCAGGATGAACTGCGGCCTTTGGCCGCAGCCCCGCGGCAATCCAGGGCTACGCGGCGCCGCCCTGGATTGCTTCCCCCGGATCAAGTCCGGGGTCGCAATGACGAAGTGATTCAAAACGAAGTCATCATGCTTTAGATGCACCGTCCCTTCCCGTCCGCCAGGTCCCGCGCCTTCTCGTTCTGCTCCGGACCCGGCGGAAGCCTGCCGGTGATGCATGGCCCGCCATTCGCCAGCCGGACGGTGAGCAGGTAACCGGTCTCCACGCTCGGCCGGTCCGGGTTCTCTACCACGAGGTAGCGCACGATCAGCGCCCGAGGCCGGAACGCCGCGCCCTCGCCGGTCCCGCGCCACTCCACCGTCTCGCCGATGCGGCTGAAGCCGCCGCTGCCCGTCGCCTCGGCCGGGTCGAGGCCGTGCTCGCCGCCGGTCGGGGGGCGGATGACGAGATTCTGGCGCAAGTCGCTTTCGGTCAGTTCCAGGCGATAGCCGCCAAGGCCGGGGCAGGCCGAGACCGACCAGCCGCCTTCCTCGGCGTTGGACTCGGTCACGCGGCAGCCCTTCACGCTCGTATACCGAGAGACCCGCGCATCATCGGAGCTTTCGGCGGCATCGCCGACGACGGCCGCAGGGTCCGCACTGACTTGTGGCGCCGTTGCTCCCGTGGCCGGCCCGTCGCTGGACGCTCCATTCGGGTCGGGCGGATCGGAACCGCAGGCGGATAGCGCGGCGGCAAGCAGCAGGGGAAGGGGTGTCTGGCGCATCCGCCCATAACGCCCGGCGCGGCCAACCGCTCCCGTGCTTAGAAGTCAACCGCGATGCCGTTGCGCACCCAGTCGCCATAACGGGTGGGCGAAAGGCCGTCGGGGTCTTCGTCCTGCTTCGCGGTTTCGGGTTTGGGAGCGGGCTCGCTGGTCCAATGGGCCGGCTTCGTGAATCCCTCGGGACGGCGGGTGGCGCGCTTGGTCATGCTGCCTAGATGGCGGCGCTGGCGGTTTATTGCAATTGCGGATAGGGCGCCGCGATGGATACCCCCGGCCTTCCCGCCCGCCGCGCCGCGCTTGCCCTGATCGACGCGGTCACGCGGCGGGGCGAGACGCTCGACCAGGCGGCGACCTCCGCCTTGCGCAAGGTGCATGGCGATGCCGACCGCGCGCTGGCCCGCGCCATCGCTTCCGAAGTGCTGCGCTGGAAACAGGACCTCGACGCCCTGATCGATAGCGCCACCCGCCAGCGACTGCCCGACGACGCCAAGCCGCGCGCGGTTCTCGAACTGATGTTGGCGCAGGCCTTGAGGCTGGAAACGCCGCCGCACGCAGTGGTGGCGACCGGGCTCGATCTGCTGGCCGGCGGACCCCGACGGCTGGCGCACGGGGTATTCTCGACGCTGACCAAGCGCGGCGCAACTCTGCCCGCCGCACCGACGCTGCCCGACATGGTGCGCGCGCGCTGGGGAGAGCGGGCGGACACGATCGCCACGGCGCTGGCCGAGCCGCCGCCGCTCGACCTCGCCTTGAAGGACGCGACCTCGACCGAAGAATGGGCCGAAAAGCTGGGCGCGCTGTCGCTCGCGCCGGGCCATTTGCGGCTGCCGCGCGGGCAGGCGGTGGAAAGCCTGCCCGGCTTCGAAGAGGGCGCGTGGTGGGTGCAGGATCTCGCCGCCAGCCTGCCCGCGCGGCTGCTCGGCGCCGTCAACGGACGCCGCGTTCTGGATCTCTGCGCCGCGCCCGGCGGCAAGACGATGCAACTGGCGGCGGCGGGCTGTCAGGTCACCGCGCTGGACATCGACCCGCGGCGGCTCGACCGGCTGCGCGCCAACCTTGAGCGTACCGGGCTGGATGCCGAGGTGGTGACCGCCGACGCGCTAACATGGCCGGCGCCCACTCCGTTCGACGCGATCCTGCTGGACGCACCCTGCACCGCCACCGGCACCGCCCGCCGCCATCCCGATGTGCTCCATCGTATCGGCCCCCGCCAGATCGCGGAGATGGCGGCCTTGCAGCACCGGCTGATCGAGCGCGCGGCAGAGTGGCTCGCACCGGGCGGAACGATGATCTACGCGGTATGCTCGATGGAGCCGGAGGAGGGAGAAGCGCGGATGGCCGCCCTGCCCGCTTCGTTGACACCCAATCCCATCCGCGAGGATGAAGTCCCGGCCGGCCTCTGCCCCTCGCCCGAAGGCTGGCTGCGCACCGATCCGGGGATGCTGGCAGACCACGGAGGGCTCGATGGCTTCTTCGTTGCGCGGCTGGAGAAACGCAACTGAGCAGAAACACCATCCGCGTCTGGTATCTGGTGCACAAGTGGACCAGCCTGATCTGCACGGTGTTCCTGCTGATGCTCTGCATCACCGGCCTGCCCCTGATCTTCCATGACGAGATCGACTTGGCTACCGAAGAAGCGCCCAGCTTCGGCCTGCCCGGCGTCGGCTCGTCGAGCAACGCGGCGGGCCTGCTCCCGCTCGACACGGTCCTCAAGAAGGCTCTTGTGGCGCGGGCGGGCGAAGTGCCGGTGTTCATGGCTTTCGACAACGACCAGCCCGCCATGACGGTGACGACCGCGCCGCGCGCCGACTCCCCGGCAGACGCCATGACGATCCAGCTGTTCGACCGCTCGACCGGAAAGCCCATCGGCAAGGTGGACGAAAGCGGGGTGATGCATTTCATCCTGGAACTGCACATCGACATGTTCCTGGGCTTGCCGGGCATGCTGTTCCTGGGCGCGATGGGCGCGCTGTTCGTCGTCGCGCTGATCTCGGGCACAGTGCTCTATGCGCCGTTCATGCGGAAGCTGGACTTCGGCACCTTGCGCACTTCGCGCAGCACACGACTGAAATGGCTGGATTATCACAACCTGCTCGGCGTCGTGGCACTCGCCTGGATGACGGTGGTGGGCCTGACCGGCGTCATCAACGCGCTGGCGACGCCGATCATGCAGCTTTGGCAAATGGGCGAGCTGGCCGATATGACCCGCGCTTATGCCCGCAAGGAGGCGCTGCCGCCTTCGCGCTACGGTTCGCTGGACAGGGCGATGGCGCAAGCGCGCAAGGCCTTGCCGGGCAACACCCCCCAATTCATCGCCTTCCCCGGCGGCGCGTTCAGTTCGGACCACCATTACGCGGTGTTCTTCCAGGGCGGCACGCCGCTGACGGAACGGCTGCTGACCCCCGCGCTGATCGACGCGGAGACCGGCGAATTCACCGTGGCGCGGCCAATGCCGTGGTACAATCAGGCGCTGTCGCTGTCGCAGCCGCTGCATTTCGGCGACTACGGCGGACTGCCGCTCAAGCTGCTGTGGGCGGTGCTCGACCTGTTCACGATCGTCGTGCTCGGCAGCGGCATTTACCTGTGGCTGGGCAAGCGCCGCGCCTCGACCGAAGGGCATGTGCGGGAAGTCGAAAGCGGTGGACTGGCCGCCCCCGCCGCATGAAGGGCCCGCCGTTCAGAAAACTGACGCCAAAGCTGCCCCTGGGCGCGATCTTCGCGGTGCCGTTGGCGATCTGCATGCTGAGCGGGCTGGGGCTGGTATCCGCGCTGACCGGCGACGGCTGGCGCGATCTGCTGTCATGGATCGGGCTTGGCGCTCCGGTTCTGGCGGTCGTCTGGGCGATGAAGGCAAGAAGAACCTGACGCGGAAAACCGCCCGCCATGAGGGAATAGCATAATGAACAAGGACACAATCCGGATCGCATCGCTTCCATCGTCAATGCGGGCGCCGTGTTTCCGCCTTCCAAAACCAAGCAATACGAAGTGGGCGGCAAGCTGACGCTCGGCGGGATGGGCCTCAGCCTCGCCGCCTATCAGACCGACCAGCCTTCGGCTTTCGCGGTGAACGGGGTGTATGGGCTCTACGGCGTACAGCGCAATCGCGGCGTCGAGTTCTCGGTTTCCGGCGAGGTCATGCCCGGCCTGCGCGTCATCGGCGGCGGCTCGCTCAACGAAGCGAAGCTGCGCAGCACCGGGGTGGCGACGCTTGACGGCAATACGGCGCCGGGCGTGCCCCGGTATCCGGTCAACGCCAATGTCGAGTGGGACGTGCTCCCGGCGCTGACGCTGACCGGACGCTTCGTGCAGACCGGAAGGCAGCGGGTCGACCGCGCCAACACGCTCAAGATCCCGAGCTGGACCCGCTTCGACCTCGGCGCGCGCTACGTGGCGCTGGTGGGCGACCTCCCGCTGACGCTGCGCGCCGGTGTCGATAACGTGGCCGACAAGCGGTACTGGGCGTCGTCGTTCGACATCTTCGAACCGCAGCTCCTGCAAGGCGCGCCGCGCACCTTCAAGGCGTCGGTCTCGATCGATATGTAACGTGTCTCCCCCTCCCCTGAAGGGGAGGGGCATTATGTCACGCCGGCACGCTCGTCCGTATCAAATGGTCGAAGGCGGAGAGAGAGGCTTTCGACCCCTCGCCCATGGCGATGACGATCTGCTTGTAGGGCACCGTCGTCACGTCGCCCGCCGCGAACACGCCGGGAATGCTCGTCCCGCCGCGCGCATCGACCTCGATCTCGCCGCGATTGCTGAGCGTGATCGCGCCGTCGAGCCACTCGGTGTTCGGCATCAGGCCGATCTGGACGAAGATGCCTTCCAGTTCGACGAGATGCTCTTCCTCGGTGTTGCGATCGCGCCAGCGCAGGCCGACCACCTTCTCGCCATCGCCCAGCACTTCGGTCGACAGCGCCGAGACGATGATGGTCACGTTGGGCAGGCTGCGCAGCTTGGCCTGAAGCACCTCATCGGCGCGCAACTGGCTGTCGAACTCGATCAGCGTGACGTGCGCGGTGATGCCGGCCAGGTCGATCGCCGCCTCCACGCCCGAGTTGCCGCCGCCGATCACCGCCACGCGCTTGCCCTTGAACAAGGGCCCATCGCAATGCGGGCAATAGGCGACCCCGCGATTGCGGTATTCGTCCTCGCCCGGCACACCCATTTGCCGCCAACGCGCACCGGTGGAGAGGATGACCGTTTTCGCCTTCAGGCTGGCGCCGTTCTCCAGCTTGACCTCGTGCAGTCCGCTGCCGTTTGCCGGCACCAGTTCCACCGCCTTCTGCAGGTTCATCACGTCGACGTCGTAATCCTTGACGTGCTCTTCCAGATGCGCGGCAAGCTTGGGCCCTTCGGTCTTGCTGACCGAGATGAAGTTCTCGATCCCCATGGTGTCGAGCACCTGCCCGCCGAATCGCTCCGCCGCGATGCCGGTGCGGATGCCCTTGCGCGCGGCATAGATCGCCGCGGCCGCGCCCGCGGGCCCGCCGCCGACGACGAGCACGTCGAACGGTTCCTTGGCGGCGATCTTCTCTGCGGCGCGCGCGACCGCGCCGGTGTCGAGCTTGGCCATGATCTGGGCGAGGTCCATGCGGCCCTGCCCGAACGGCTCGCCGTTGAGGAACACCATCGGCACGGCCATGACCTTGCGGCGCTCGACCTCGTCCTGGAACAGTGCGCCGTCGATGGCGGTGTGGCTGACGTTGGGGTTCAACGCCGCCATGATGTTGAGCGCCTGAACCACGTCCGGGCAGTTCTGGCAGGAGAGCGAGAAGAAGGTTTCGAACCGGTACTCGCCTTCAAGCGCGCGGACACTGTCGAGCAGCTCGGCGTCCTCCTTGGGCGGGTGGCCGCCGACATGGAGCAGTGCGAGGATCAGCGAGGTGAACTCGTGCCCCATCGGCAGCCCGGCGAACACCGCCTCGGCCCTGCCGCCATCGGCGCAAATCGCGAACGAGGGTTTGCGCGCGTCGTCGCCATTGGTGCGGACGGTCACTTGGTCGGAGAGCACCGCGATCTCCTCGACCAGCTGCCGCATCTCGACCGCCTTCGCGCTCCGGTCGAGGCTGGCGACCAGCTCGACGGGGCGGCGCAAGTTCGCCAGATAGGCCTTGAGCTGGGCGGTAGTGGGAGAATCGAGAATGGGCATGGTCGGGTTCTCTCTGAATATACAGCTATTTGGAGCACGGCTTGCGAACCGCCACAAACGCGGCGTTCACTGTTCTCCGTTGCCCTGAGCTTGTCGAAGGGCTGTCCTTTTCTTCATCGGACCGTCGCCGGAAGAAAAGCAGTCCTTCGACAAGCTCAGGACGGGCGGGATATGGAAATCATCGTATTTTTTCCGATGCGAAGGGTGGCCGGACGGGAACCCCCGCCCGGCCGCACCGATCAGATCTTACCGACGAGGTCGATCGAGGGCGCGAGAGTCTCGGCGCCTTCTTCCCACTTCGCGGGGCAGACTTCGCCCGGATGCTCGCGCCAGTACTTGGCGGCCTTGATCTTGCGCAGCAGCTCGGCGGCGTTGCGGCCCACGCCTTCCGGCGTGATCTCGACCAGCTGGATGGTGCCGTCCGGATCGGTCACGAACGTGGCGCGATCGGCCAGGCCCACGCCTTCGCGCAGCACGTCGAAATTGTTGCTCAGCGTATGGTTCTGGTCGCCCAGCATGAAGTAATCGATCTTGCCGATCGCCGGCGACGTGTCATGCCACGCCTTGTGGCTGAAATGCGTGTCGGTGGAGACCGAATAAACTTCCGCGCCCAGCTTCTGCAACTCGGGATAGATGTCGGCCAGATCCTCCAGCTCGGTCGGGCAGACGAATGTAAAGTCGGCGGGGTAGAAGAAGAACACGGCCCACTTCCCCTTCACCGTCTCGTCGGTGATGTTCTCCACGAACTTGCCCTGGTGGAACGCGGTCGCATTGAACGGCTTAAGCTTCGATCCGATAACAGCCATGATCATCCTCTGGTTGGCGTAAACTGACAGTGCGGAAGTAAGGCCCTCCGCCCGACGATCCCAACAGGAATTGTCCGTGTCGGTGATCGGTTCCGTCGATTAGTGCAAAGCCGTTTGCTTAGCCAGCTTGACGTTGCCACCGTCATTGTGCCCAATTTTATTGCGAGTCTATCGCATATCAAAAGCCCTCGGCAAACGGAGCAAGTGCCCATGTACGCATCCTGGACCGGCCCCTTTCCAATCTCGATAGCAGTGGCCGCTTCATGGTCTGGGCGATGCGCAGCTGGGTCCGCGCGATAGCCGGCAAGACCGATCCCGACAGCGTGCGCGAGACGGTAGCGATGCTCGTCGAGCAAGACTGCATCGCCGACACGCTTACTTGGACGAACTGGGCAGCGCGCTGGAGACGGCGACCATCTTCCCGGCCAGCCGCTGCGTCAATGACCCCGCCGCCAATTCGGGTTAGGTCGCGCCGTCCGCCAGCAAGTGGCGCGTCACGCCCGGCATCGGCTTGCCCTGGATATACGAGCCACGAAACACCCGCTCCTTGAATTTCCAGCCCTGGGCCGTCCGGACGACCCGGTCGTGATAGATCGCGAAGACGTCGCGGCCGCTCACATCGTCCACTTTGACCAGTTCGTGGACCAGCACGCTGACCGAGGCGGTATCGCCGTCGACCTCAACGCGCGGGGCGTGCGGCATCTGGAACACCATGCGGTATCCCTCGACCACGGCCCTGACCGCCGCCACGACATCCGCCTTCCCCTCGATGTCGCGGGACACCGAGCCGCGCGTGCGCCAGGCGCAGTCTTCCGCCCACAAGTCAGGCAGCAAGTCCCAGCGCCGCTGGGTCACGACGTTGCTGTAGGCGTCGATCAGTTCACGGATCAGCAGGCGGTCGGCCAAGCCGGACGGGTCGGGGCCGGACGGGTCGGGGCCGGACGGGTCAATGGCGGTCATTTGAGCGCGTGGCTGCGCGCCTTGAACAGCATCGAGCCCTCCCCCAGGAAGTGGCTCACATCCTCGCCGATGTCGCGCATTCCCTGCTCGTCGGAATAGAGCCGGTTCACCAGCGCCTCGTCCGTCGGGAAATAGAGCACGGAGATGCTGGCGAACCCCGGCGCGCCTTCGGGAGAACCGCTTTCGATCGGGTTGCGCACGTAAGTCTCCATGCCGACGTGCACACGCAGGGCGACCAGCGGATGCCGGTCGTAACGCGCGCGGATTTCGGTGAGCGGGACGCCGGCCTTGGGCATGTTGCGTGAGAACAGCGTCACGCCCGGCATCGCACCGGGCGGGAAGGAGCCGCTGCCCTTCTCGACGATCTCTTGGACTTCATAGGCCACGGCCTGGCGAAACGGCACGTCCGCCGCGTTCAGGCCGCGATCGTCCGCGGTCCACAGCTCCACCGCGAAGTTGGAGCCATCCGCGTCCGGCTCCGCCCCCACCGGGCATTCCATAGGCTCGGGGGTCGCGACGTGCACCACGCAGTGCTCGATCCACGAACGCTCTTTCACGAACTGCGCGACATCCGCGATCACCGGGCCCGGCGCGGGATAGTCTCCGTCCGCTGCGCGCGCGACGACGATGTGTTTTCTCACCGGCCTTCTCCCTGTGCGCGGTCATCCCGCCATGTCGCATCGTTGGCGCGGCCAGCGTCCGGAATCAAGAAAGGCCGCGAAATTTCTTCCGCGGCCTTTCCGGTGTTCAAAGCCGATCGGGCTCAGTCGTCCTTGAGGAACGCCGGCACGTGGTCGGGATCGCCGCCTTCACGCTCACGGCGGGGGCCGCGATCGCCGCCGCCTTCGCGACGGGGGCCACGGTCGCCGCCCCGGCCGCCACGATCGCCACGCGGGCCGCGACGGTCACCGCCGCGATCGCCGCGGTCGCCTCTGGGCTCACGGGCCTCGCGCGGTTCGCGCGCGGGACGGGTGTCCTCCAGCTCCTCGCCGGTTTCCTGGTCGACGACCCGCATCGACAGGCGGACCTTGCCGCGCTGGTCGATCTCGAGCACCTTGACCTTCACTTCCTGACCTTCGGAGACGACGTCGGTGGGCTTCTCGACCCGCTCGTTCCGCATCTCGGAAACGTGGACGAGGCCGTCCTTGCCGCCCATGAAGTTCACGAAGGCGCCGAAATCGACGATGTTGACGACCTTGCCGTTGTAGATTTTGCCGACTTCGGCTTCCTCGACGATGCCGAGGATCCAGGCCTTCGCCGCCTCGATCTGGCCGAGGTCGGAAGAGCTGATCTTGATCGTGCCTTCGTCGTCGATATCGACCTTGGCGCCGGTCTCCGCGACGATCTCGCGGATCACCTTGCCGCCGGTGCCGATGACGTCGCGGATCTTGGACTTGTCGATCTGGATCGTCTCTATGCGCGGTGCGTGCGCCGAAAGCTCGGTGCGAGCGGTGCCCAGCGCCTTGGTCATCTCGCCGAGGATGTGCGCGCGGCCTTCCTTGGCCTGATTGAGCGCGGCCTGGAATATCTCGCGCGTGATGCCCGCGACCTTGATGTCCATCTGCATCGTGGTGATGCCTTCGGAGGTGCCGGCCACCTTGAAATCCATGTCGCCCAGATGATCCTCGTCACCCAGGATGTCGGACAGCACGGTGAACTCCTTGCCTTCCAGGATCAGGCCCATGGCGATGCCCGAAACCGGGCGCGCCAGCGGCACGCCCGCGTCCATCATCGACAGCGAGCCGCCGCAAACCGTCGCCATCGAGGACGAACCGTTGGACTCGGTGATGTCGGACACGACGCGGATGGTATAGGGGAACTCTTCCTTGCTCGGCAGCACCGCCTGAAGCGCGCGCCAGGCAAGCTTGCCATGGCCGGTGTCGCGGCGGCTGGGCGCGCCGAAACGGCCGACTTCGCCAACCGAATAGGGCGGGAAGTTATAGTGCAGCATGAAGTTCGAGTAGGAGAGACCCTCCAGCCCGTCGATCATCTGCTCACCGTCCTTGGTGCCCAGCGTGGTGGTGCAGATCGCCTGCGTCTCACCGCGCGTGAACAATGCCGAACCGTGGGTGCGCGGCAGGAAGCCGACCATCGATTCGATCGGGCGGACCTGCGTGGTGGTGCGGCCGTCGATGCGCTGCCCGTCCTTGAGGATGGCGCCGCGAACGATGTCGGCCTCCACCTTCTTGACGGTCTTGATCGCGACCATCTGCTCCTGCGCATCCTCGCCAGCGAAAGCCTCCTTGGCCTTGGCGCGCGCGGCATTGAGCGCGTTGGAACGCGCCGACTTGTCGGTCAGCTTGTAGGCGGCGGCAATGTCCTTGCCGATCAGCTTCTTGAGCTTGTCCTTGATCGCGCTGTTGTCCGAAACGGCGACGTCCCAGGGGTCCTTGGCGGCCTTTTCGGCGAGGTCGATGATCGCTTTGACGACCTTCTTGATCTCGTCGTGGGCGAAGATCACCGCGCCGAGCATCACGTCTTCGGGCAGTTCGCGCGCCTGCGATTCGACCATCATCACCGCATCGCCGGTGGCGGCCACGACGAGATCGAGGTCACCGGCGGCGGCGACGTCCTGCTTGGGATTGAGCGTGTATTCGCCAGCGACATAGCCGACGCGCGCCGCGCCGATCGGGCCCATGAACGGCACGCCCGAAATGGTCAGCGCCGCCGATGCCGCGATCATCGCGACGATATCGGGCTCAACCTCTCCGTCGTAGGACAGAACCTGCGCGATGACGTTGATCTCGTTGTAGAAGCCTTCGGGGAACAGCGGCCGGACCGGCCGGTCGATCAGACGGGAGACCAGCGTCTCCTTCTCGGTGGCACCGCGTTCGCGCTTGAAGAAGCCGCCCGGAATGCGGCCGGCGGCGAAGAACTTTTCCTGGTAGTGGACGGTCAGCGGGAAGAAATCCTGCCCTTCCTTGACCGACTTGGCGGCGGTGACCGCGCACAGCACCACGGTTTCGCCATAAGTGGCGAGCACCGCGCCGTCCGCCTGGCGGGCGATACGGCCGGTTTCCAGAGTGAGGGTCTTTCCGCCCCATTCCAGCGATACGGTTTTGACGTCGAACATTATGTTTTCCTCAGACCCGCGAGCCCTATTGCCGCGCGGGGTTTTCTGCCGGGTGTGCCGTCCCGGTCCGGTCAGGGGCCTGTAATGCCCCAAGGCCCCCCGCCGGATTGCGAGGAATGCCGTCAATAAGCAAACGGCTCCCGATGGGAGCCGCCGCCGAAACTGGTTATTTGCGCAGACCCAGCTTCTGGATCAGCGCGTTGTACCGCGCCACGTCCCGGCGCTTGAGATAGTCAAGCAGCGAGCGGCGCTTGTTGACCATGGCGATCAAGCCACGGCGCGAATGGTTGTCCTTGTGGTGCGCCTTGAAGTGACCGGTCAGCGCATTGATGCGCTCGGTCAGGATGGCGACCTGCACTTCCGGGCTGCCCGTGTCGTTGGCCTGACGGGCGTTGTCCTGGATGATTTCCTGCTTCTTTTCGGCGGATACCGACATGTCATTACTCCGCGACATCGTTGAGATTGAAACCCCGCACGACGCGAGCGTCACCGCCCGAAAGCTCGACGAGCGCCACGGGAGCAGTCCCGCTTCGCGCCCAGTAAAGCCCGTCTTGAAAGGCCAGCCCGGTCAGAACCCGGCCCTGTCGGACCGCCCTTGCCTGTTCCGGGTCGAGATCGAGGGCCGGGATGTCGTCCAGCCCCGCCTCAAGCGGCAAGAGGATATGTTCAAGCCGCGCCCCCTTGCCGATTTCGTTCAACTTGTCCAGCGAAATCGCCTGATCCTGCGTGAACGGACCGGCCTGCGTGCGGCGCAGATACGTGACATGGCCAACGGTGCCCAGAGCGCGGGCGATGTCTCGCGCAAGGCTGCGGATGTAGGTGCCCTTGGAGACGTGCGCGGAAAGGGTGACCGCGCCCAAAAATCCCGTTTGGGCCGAGCTTGCCGAAGCCCAGCTTTCATTCTTCGAAGAACAGGACAGTCCTTCGACAAGCTCAGGACGGACGGAGAGAGAGTAGACCGTCACCGCCCGCGATTCCAATTCGACTTGTTCACCCGCGCGCGCCAGATCGTAGGCGCGTTCGCCACCGACCTTCAGCGCCGAATAGGCGGGCGGCACTTGTTCGATCGAACCGGTGAAGCGCGGCAATGCAGCCTCGACTTGCGCGAGCGTCGCCCTCACGTCGCTTTCCGCTACAACCTTCCCCTCGAGATCGAGCGTATCGGTCTCCTCGCCGAAGTGCACCGTGAACTCATACGTCTTGCTGGCGTCGAGCATCCGCCCGGTCAGCTTGGTCGCCTCGCCCAGCGCGATCGGCAGCACGCCCTCGGCCAGCGGATCGAGGGTGCCCCCGTGGCCGACCTTGACCTTGCCGTATCCGGCTTCGCGCAAGTTGCGCTTCACCGCCGCTACCGCCTGGGTCGAGCCGAGCCCGACCGGCTTGTCGAGGATGATCCAGCCATGCGGCGCGGCCATGCCTAGATGCCCGCCACCGCGCCCGCGAGGTCATAGAAATGCGCCACCGCCCACTGCACGGGCGGCAGCACCACGTTCTCGACCACGCCGAGGCCGGGGAACAGCCATGGCACCACCAGCAGCAACAGGAACAGTAGCGGCAGTCCCAGCGGCCGCAACTTTGCGTACTGATAGGCCAACCGGTCGGGCAGCAGTCCTTCAAGGATGTGCGATCCGTCGAACGGCGGCACCGGCAGCAGGTTGAACAACGCGAGGAACACATTGATCAGGATGAAATTGTTGAGGTTCTGCGCGATGAACATCGTCACCGGCCCCGCTTCCAGTTCCCCGCCCAGCCGCGCCAGCAAGCCGAGCACCACGGCGGTGACCGCGGCGAGCAGCAGATTCGATCCCGGCCCGGCGGCGGCGACGATCATCATGTCCCGGCGCGGGTTGTTGAGGCGGCGGGCATCGACCGGCACCGGCTTGGCCCAGCCGAAGATCGGCCCCTTGGCGAGCGCGAGGATCGTCGGCAGGATCACCGTGCCGAACGGATCGACATGGCGCAGCGGGTTGAGCGTCAGCCGCCCCTGCTGTGCCGCCGTCGGATCGCCGAGCATCCGCGCCACCCAGCCGTGCGAGACCTCGTGGAACACGATCGCCAGCACCAGCGGCACGATCAGCGTCGCGGCGTAATAGAGTGTGTCATCCATTGCGGATCGGATCAGTCTTCAGCGGCATCGTGGCTGGCATCGTCATCGCCGAGATCGCGCTTCACGCGCGGGTCGGACAGCAGCTTGTCGATGCGGAACGCCTCGTCGAAGGACTCGTCCCCCCGGAACCGCAGCTTGGGCGCGAATTTCAGCCCCAGTCGCTTCGCGACCTCGCGCTGGAGGAAAGCGGTGTTCTGCCGCAACGCCGCCACCACCTCCTCCTCGTTGGCGCCGAGCAGCGGTTTCACATAGGCCGTCGCGGTGCGCAGATCGGGCGTCATCCGCACTTCGGTAACCGAGACCGAATGCGCGGAGAGCGTATCGTCATGCACCTGCTGGCGCGCGAAGATCTCCGACAGCACATGGCGCACCCGCTCACCCACCTTCAGGAGGCGGACGGACTGCTGCTCGGGCGTGAATTGCTGGCGTGGCAT
>DATEEP010000135.1:0-17119 GCA_035281095.1 Novosphingobium sp.
TGCACCGGCTTCTTCACCGACCGCGAAGGCGGGCAGAAGCATATCGAGGCGGGCGCCAAGCGAGTGCTGATCTCGGCGCCGGCCAAGGGCGCTGACCTGACCGTCGTCTACGGAGTGAACGAGGACAAGCTCACCGCCGAGCACACGATCGTCTCCAACGCCTCATGCACCACCAACTGCCTCGCGCCGATGGCCAAGGTTCTGCACGAAGGGCTGGGCATCGAGCGCGGCTTCATGACCACGATCCACGCCTATACCAACGACCAGAAGATCCTCGACCAGATCCACGGCGATATGCGCCGCGCCCGCGCCGCGGCGATGTCGATGATCCCGACGACGACCGGCGCCGCCCGCGCGGTGGGAGAGGTGCTGCCCGAGCTGAAGGGCAAGCTGGACGGCTCGTCGATCCGCGTGCCGACTCCCAACGTTTCGGTCGTCGATCTGACTTTCACGCCCAAGCGCGACACCACTACCGAGGAGGTGAACGCTCTGCTCAAGGCCGCCGCGAACGGTCCGCTCAAGGGTGTGCTCGGCTATTCGGAAGAGCCGCTGGTCTCGATCGACTACAACCACGACGCTCATTCCTCGACGATCGACAGCCTCGAGACGACGGTGATGGAAGGCAAGCTGGTTCGCGTGCTGTCGTGGTACGACAACGAGTGGGGCTTCTCCAACCGCATGATCGACACCGCCGGCGTCATCGCCAAGCTGATCTGACCGAAAACCGATGGGCAGCTTTCGCACGATCGACGACGTCGGTGATGTGTCCGGCAAGGTGGCGCTGGTGCGCGTCGATCTCAACCTGCCGATGCAGGACGGCGACGTCACCGATCTTACTCGGGTAGAAGCATCGGCGCCGACTATCCTCGAACTGGCGGACAGGGGCGCAAAAGTGCTGCTGCTGGCGCATTTCGGGCGCCCCAAGGGGGAGCGTTCCTCGACCCAGTCGCTCTCGATGGTGGTCGGCGCGGTCGAGAAAGTTTTGGGCAGGGAGGTGATGTTCGTGCCCGAGGTCTCCGGGCCCGTCGCCGAGCAGGCGGTCGGCATCCTGCGTCCCGGTGACATCGCGATACTTGAGAACACGCGGTTCTGGAAGGGGGAGGAAGTGAACGACCCCGAATTCGCGAGGGGAATCGCGGCGATCGGCAACATCTACGTCAACGACGCCTTCTCTGCGGCGCACCGCGCCCATGCCACCACCGAAGGGCTCGCCCATCTTCTGCCTGCTTACGCCGGCCGTTCGATGCAGGCTGAGTTGGAAGCGCTCGAAAAGGCGCTCGGCAATCCCGAAAAGCCGGTGGCGGCGGTCGTCGGCGGGGCCAAGGTCTCTTCCAAGCTGGACGTGCTCAAGCACCTGGTGACACGCGTCGATCACCTCATCATCGGCGGCGGTATGGCCAACACCTTCCTCGCCGCCAAGGGGATCGACGTCGGCAAATCGCTGTGCGAGCACGACCTCGCGAGCACCGCGAACGAGATTCTCGCCGCGGCCGATGCTTCGGGCTGCACCGTCCATCTGCCCTACGATGTCGTGGTGGCAAAGGAATTCGCGGCCAATCCGGCGTCTGTGCGAACCTGCAACGTCCATGAAGTCGCGCCCGACGAGATGATCCTCGATGTCGGTCCCTCGGCGGTGGAAGCACTCGGCGACGTTCTCAAGACCTGCCGCACACTGGTGTGGAACGGGCCGATGGGCGCGTTCGAGACCGAGCCGTTCGACACGGCCACGGTGGCGCTGGCACGCACCGCCGCCGCGCTCACAGGCGACGGCTCGCTGGTCTCGGTGGCTGGCGGGGGCGATACCGTTGCGGCGCTCAACCGGGCCGGGGTCGCCGCGCAGTTCAGCTACATCTCGACGGCCGGGGGCGCCTTCCTCGAATGGATGGAAGGCAAGGCGCTTCCGGGTGTCGTCGCGCTTTCGCGGTAGATGGTTACGACCGTTGCGGCGCAATCTGGCCGCAGCTAGACTGCTTTCAACCTCACGCACTCACAGGGATTTGTCATGAACGCCTTTGAAATGACCGCCAAGATAGCCGCCGGCAACGGCTTCATTGCCGCGCTGGACCAGAGCGGTGGCTCTACGCCCAAGGCACTCAAGGGCTATGGCGTCGAGGAAGGCGCCTGGGCCGACGAGGAGGAGATGTTCGGCCTGATCCACCAGATGCGCAGCCGCATCATCACTTCACCCTGCTTCACCGGCGAGAAGGTGATCGGCGCGATCCTGTTCGAGCGTACCATGGACGGCGAGGTCGAAGGCAAGCCGACCCCGCAGGCGCTGATCGAGCGCGGCGTGGTGCCTTTCATCAAGATCGACAAGGGCCTGGAGGAAGAGGCCGACGACGTGCAGATGATGAAGCCGATGCCCGACCTCGACGCCCTGCTCGCCAAGGCGAAGGCGCTGGGGGTGTTCGGCACCAAGGAGCGCTCGGTCATCAACGGCGCCAACCGCGAGGGCATCGCCGCGATCGTCGCGCAGCAGATCGAAGTCGGCCAGCAAGTCCTCGCCGGCGGGCTCGTGCCGATGCTGGAGCCCGAGATCAACATCAAGAGCGAAACCCGCGCCGAGTGCGACCAGATCCTGGTTGAGGAACTGACCAGGCAGCTTTCCGCCATGCCCGGCGACGCCAAGGTCATGCTCAAGCTGTCGCTGCCCGTGCAGCCCGGCCTGTTCGACGCGCTGGTCGATCATCCCCGCGTCCTTCGCGTCGTCGCGCTGTCGGGCGGTTATGCCCGCCCCGAGGCCTGCGCCGAACTCGCCAAGAATCGCGGTATCATCGCCAGCTTCAGCCGCGCGCTGCTCGAAGACTTGCGCCATCAGATGACCGAAGAGGAATTCGACGCCTCGCTCGGCGGCGCGATCGACGACATCCACAGGGGCTCGACCCAGAAGGCTGCTGTCGCCGCCTAAATCCCGCCCATGAAACGCAAGCCGAAGCGGTAATCCCTTGGCGGGATTGCCGCTTCCTTGCTTTTGGCCGGAGCGACTTCGACCAGTTCGAGGCTGCCGTCGGCGACCTGCTCGGGCTTGCCCAGCGTCAATTCGCGAGTCTGGCTGCCGCTGCCCAGATCGATCCGCGCCCTGATGCGGACGCGGCCGGCCCAGACGCACTGCACTTGGGCCGGACAGCGGCTGTCTTCCAGAACTTCGAGCGGGGTGACGCGCGGGCCATCGATATAGGCGGTCTGGCCGATGCGCGCGTAAGTCAGGCCATTGTCGGGAACCGCCGTGGTCGCGCACCCGACAAGGGTGAGGCAGGAGATGAGCAGGGCGGCACGCATCCGGGGGTTATTCCCCAACATGGATGAACCGTTCCGGAATGCTTGGCGAGGGGCCCAAGCACGGCTAGACCGCCGCGATGCTCGAATTCGATCCTGACGCGCGGTCGGAGCACGACCGCGAACCTTGCAAGCTCTATCTGATCTCGCCGCTTAATGTCGGCGGGGTATTCCCCGAGCGGCTGAAGCGCGCTCTGGATGCCGCCAGCGCGGACAATCTCGTCGCCGCGTTCCAGTTGCGCCTTAAAGGCGTGGACCAGCACGAGGCGGCCAAGCTTGCCGCGCCGCTGCAGGAGATCTGCGCGGCGCATGATGTGGCCTTCATCGTCAACGACTCCATTGCGCTGGCCAAGCGCATCGGCGCCGATGGCGTGCATCTGGGGCAAGGGGACGGAGACGTCGCCGAGGCGCGGCATGAGCTAGGTCTCGATGCCCAGATCGGCGTTACCTGCCACGAGAGCCGCCACCTTGCGATGGAAGCGGGCGACGCGGGTGCGGACTATGTCGCGTTCGGCGCGTTCTTCCCGACCACGACCAAGACGGTATCGCACCGAGCCGAGCCGGACCTGCTGGCGTGGTGGCAGGGTCTGTTCGAGATTCCCTGCGTTGCCATCGGCGGGATCACCGCCGAAAACTGCGGGCCGTTGATCGCCGCCGGAGCGGATTTTCTCGCGGTCAGCGCCGCGGTGTGGAACGGTGACGAGGTCGCCGCGATCCAGTCATTCCGGAAGGTTCTCTGAGGCCAGCACCTGACGCGCGTCGGCAAGATCGGCCGGTTCATCGATATCGCGCTCCAGCCCGTGGCTGAGGATCGTCTCAACTCGAAGGCCGAGCCGCTCCGCTTCCTCCTGATGCCGCAGAAGGCTGTCAGGTCCGAATGCGAATGTGAAATTGCGGCCCGCGGGCAAGGGCAGTGATAGCGCGTTCGTGCCGATGCCGTGCCGGTCGGGTGCGATGGCGACCGCATCGATCGGAGCGAGCACCAGCAGATCGAGGTCGCGCGGCGTCACCACCGGCAAGTCGGCGGCGATGACGATCACCCGATGGGGCGCTTCGGCGTGGGCGACGACCTCCGCCAGCGCGCTGGCGACCGCCGCGTTCAGTCCATCGCCGGGATCGGCGAGCAGCGGCATCGTCTCATCCATGCCATGGCGCGATGGCCCGACGAGGAATACGCGCGTAATTCCCGTCGCAGCTTGCGCAGCCGCGACGACATGGGCCAGCATCGCCGAGATCAGGCGCGCCCGCTCCGCCGGGTCGAGAACACCGGCAAGACGGCTCTTGCCCGATGGAACGTCCTTTATGGGTATGATCGCCCAGCAGGTCACGGGATCGGGGGAGCTTCGCCCAGGTTGGTGAAGCGGATGCCGGCGCCGTCCGCCTTGTAGGTCTTGTTCATGTAGATCAGGATCGAGGTCAGCGCCTCGGCCGCCGCCGAGTTGTTGAGCGCGCCGCCGGCCAAGCCCCGGATGCCCATGCCGGGGCACAAGTCGACGATCGTCTTGCGCGCCTCGACATCGTCGCTGAATACAAGCACATCGCAGTCGATGGCGTGATCGCTGTCGAGATGGTGGGCGGAAACATTGTGGAACGCTGTGACGAAGCGGATATCCTCGCCCAGGATCTTCTTCGCTTCCAGCGCGGCGCAGCCGTCCGCGGGCAGTTGCACCCGCATGACCTTGGGCGGTACCAAGGGCACCGTGGTGTCGACGACGATCGCGTTGCCGACCTTGTCGCGGATCAGTTCCAGCGTACCGGCCTGCGAAGCATAAGGCACCGTGACGATCACGATTTCCTTGCCGGTCGCCGCGTCCTCATTGGCGGCGTAGCCAACACCGGCGCCGAGTTCCTGTGCAGTGACTTGCGCCTTTTCGGCAGAACGCGAACCGATGGTGACGTCATGGCCGGCCTTGACCAGACGGCGGGCGATTCCCTTGCCGAGTGCCCCGGTTCCACCGATCACCGCGATTGCTGCCATAGTTCGTCTCTCCTAGAAAATCGTTGCGTGATGCTGGCGGTTGCAGATAGCGGCGGGGCCGGGCGACGCAATTGAATTTTCGCCCTCGGGAATTCCAGGCCTTGGGAGCATCCAACTTGATCCAGCCATCGCGCGGCATCACCGCGCTGCCCCTTGGCGATATGCCGCTGTTCGTATCGGGCATGTCGGTGGCCGCCGAGGTGATCGCCGCCGCCGAGCGCGCGGAAACGACGCTGTCCGATGATGACGTGATCGTGCTGGCGCAAAAGATCGTGTCCAAATCCGAAGGACGGTTCGCGCAGCTTTCGGATGTGACGGCGGGGGAGGAAGCCCGGCGCCTCGCCGCCGAGACCGACCGCGAGCCGGCGATGGTGCAACTGATCCTTGACGAGAGCAGCGAGATCCTGCGCGCCACGCCCGCCGCGATCATCGCCCGGCAGTGCTCCGGCCATGTCCTTGCCAATGCCGGGATCGATGCCTCGAACGTTGAAGGCAGCGAGCAAGGGCGTGTGCTGCTCTGGCCGTTGGATCCTGACACCAGCGCCCGCGCCATCCGCGCCGAGTTCGCCCGGCTTGCGGGTGTTAAGCCGGCGGTGCTGATCGCGGATAGCATGGGACGGGCGTGGCGGATCGGTACCGTGGGTACGGCGATAGGGTGCGCCGGATTGACGGTGCTGGACGACCAGCGCGGCAAAAAGGCCGACCTGTTCGGCCGTACGCTTCAGGCGACCGTCATCGCGGTCGCGGACGCGCTTGCCGGCATCGCGGCGCTGGCGATGGGCGAGGGTGCGGAGGGAACCCCCGCGGCGATCCTGCGCGGCGCCGAGCGGTGGGTGACGCAGGACGATGGCCCTGGAGCGGCCAGCGGCTTGCGGTCGGTCAAGGAGGATATGTTCCGGTGAGGCAGGATGGCCACGTGCTCGCGATCTCGGGCGGAGTGGGCGGGGCGAAGCTGGCGGCCGGGCTGGCCGCCGTGCTGCCGCCCGAGCGGCTGACCATCGTCGTCAACACGGGCGACGATTTCGAGCATCTTGGCCTCGCCATTTGTCCGGACATCGACTCGGTGACGTATGCGCTGGCCGGGCTCAACGACACGGAGCGGGGCTGGGGCGTGCGCGGTGAGACCTGGCGGGCGATGGAGATGCTTCGCGGCCTTGGCGAAGCCGATTGGTTCAATCTCGGCGATCGCGACATGGCGATGCACATCGCCCGGAGTTGGCGGCTGCGTGACGGGCAGAGCCTTTCGGACGTCACGGCGCGGCTGACGCGCGAACTTGGCATTGCTCACACGATCGTGCCGATGAGCGACGCGCTGGTTCGCACGCAAGTCGAGACCGACGACGGGTGGATCGACTTCCAGCACTATTTTGTGCGCGAGCAATGCCGGCCCGTGGCGAAGGCGATCCGGTTTGGCGGTACTCCGGGCGCTGCTCCGTCGCCGGGTTTCGCCACGGCGCTGGAGCGGACCGACCTGGCCGCCGTGATCTATTGCCCCTCCAACCCCTTCCTTAGCGTCGATCCGATCCTCGCGGTGGACGGCGTAAGGGAAGCGCTGGCCGCCCTGGCCGTGCCGCGCATCGCCGTCTCGCCCCTGGTCGGCGGCAAATCGCTCAAGGGCCCGCTGGGCAAGTTGCTGGCGGAGTTGGGGAGGCACTCCGACAACATGGCCATCGCCGCGCATTATTGCGGCCTGGTCGATCACCTCGTGATCGACGAGAGCGATGCCGCCGACGCCGAGGGCTTGCGCGCCACGGGAACTTGCGCCACCATAGCGGGAACAGTCATGTACCAGGCCGCGGACCGGGAGCGGCTTGCGCGCGTAGCACTGTCAGCAGCCGGATTTGGATAGGATGACCATGGCACTTGCTGACCGTGAATTGATTGCGCGCCTGCTTTCCACACCGCTGGACGAACTGCTGGCCGAAGCGCGCGCGCGCCGGGATGCTGTCCGCCCCGCGCGGATGACATACTCGCCCAAGGTGTTCATTCCTCTCACGCGGCTGTGTACGGACGTGTGCCACTATTGCACGTTCGCGACCACGCCATCGCGCCTCGAAGCGCCTTACCTGACGCCCGAGCAGGTGCTGGAAATTGCGCGCGCCGGGGCTGCCGCCGGATGCAAGGAAGCGCTGTTCACCCTGGGTGACGCGCCGGAGCGCCGCTATGCCGCCGCGCGGGACTGGCTGGCCGAGCGCGGCTATGCCCGCACCATCGACTATGTTCGCGATTGCGCGGAACTGGTGCTGAACGAGACCGGGCTGCTGCCGCATATCAACGCCGGCCTGCTGGACGAGGCCGACTACCGCATGCTGCGGCCGGTCGCGGCGTCGGCCGGGCTGATGCTGGAATCGATCTCGGACCGCCTGTGCGAGAAGGGCGGGGCGCACCATGGGTCGCCGGACAAGGTTCCGGCGCTGCGCATCGCTTCGCTCGAAGCGGCGGGACGGGCCCGCGTGCCGATGACCAGCGGCATCCTCATCGGGATCGGCGAGACGCCCGATGAGCGGATGGCATCGCTGATCGCCTTGCGCGACGTGCATCTGGCGCATGGGCACATCCAGGAAGTCATCGTCCAGAACTTCTGCCCCAAGCCGGGCACCAAGATGGCGACCGCGCCGGAAGCGACCGAGGCCGATTTTCTGCGCGTCATCGCCGCCGCGCGGATCGTCATGCCGGACGAGGTCTCGGTGCAGGTGCCGCCCAATCTCAACGACGAGCGCCTGGCTGAATTGATCGACGCCGGCATGGACGACTGGGGCGGTATCTCCCCCGTCACGCTCGATCACGTCAACCCGGAAGCGCCGTGGCCGGAGATCGAACACTTGGCGGCGGTCTGTGCCGAAGCCGGATTGCCATTGGTCGAGCGGTTGACCGCGCATCCGCGCTTCATCGCCACCGACGACGAGACATGGCTCGACCCGGCCCTTCGCCCGGCGGTGCTGCGCCTGTCCGACAGCGAGGGACTGGCACGCGACAGCGTTTGGAGCCCCGGTGTCGCTGACCCCGCCCCAGGTGCACCTCTGTCCCCGCTAGGTCGCCGTCAGGACGGCCCGGTTGCGTCAAGCCTCCATCGCCTGCTGGATCGCGCCGCATCGGGAACGGAGCTTTCGGTCGAAGAGATTGGCGCATTGTTCGCCACGCGCGGATCGGCTGCCGAGGCCGTGGTCGAGGCGGCGGACGCCTTGCGCGCCGAAGTCTCGGGCGAGGCGGTGACTTACGTCGTCAACCGCAACATCAACTACACCAACATCTGCACGCACACCTGCTCGTTCTGCGCCTTCTCGAAGACCTCGAGCAAGGCGGGCTTCCGCGACAAGCCCTATAACCTCGACTTGTCCGAGATCGCCGAACGGGCGCGCGAAGCGGTGGCTCGGGGGGCCACCGAGGTCTGCTTGCAAGGCGGGATCCACCCCAGCTACACCGGCGACACGTACCTTTCGATCCTGCGTGCGGTGAAGGATGCCTGCCCGGACCTTCATGTCCATGCCTTCTCTCCGTTGGAAGTGACCCAGGGTGCCCGCACGCTGGGCATGACGGTACGCGATTACCTGTCGCGCATGAAGGACGAGGGGCTGGGCTCTCTGCCCGGCACCGCCGCCGAGATCCTGCATGACGATATCCGCGCGAAGATCTGCCCGGATAAGCTGACGACGGAGGAATGGCTGGGCGTCGTGCGCGATGCACATCTTGTCGGGCTGCCCACCACCTCGACGATCATGTACGGCCATCTCGAACGGCCGGAGCACTGGGCGCATCACTTGCTGGCCTTGCGACGCCTGCAGGGCGAGACGGGCGGTTTCACGGAGTTCGTTCCGTTGCCACTGGTGCACATGGAGGCGCCCTTCTACCGCCGAGGCCAGTCGCGCAAGGGGCCGACGTGGCGAGAAGCGATCATGATGCATGCCGTCGCCCGCATCGTGCTCCACACCCGGATCCACTCGATCCAATGCAGTTGGGTCAAACTCGGAGTCGACGGCGCCGCCGCCGCACTGGCTGCCGGGTGCAACGATCTGGGCGGCGTGCTGATGAACGAGAGCATCAGCCGGGCCGCCGGGGCGTCGCACGGGCAGGACGTCAGCGTCGATGACTTGCGCGCCGCCGCCGCCGCCGCCGGCCGGCCGCTCCGCCGGCGCACCACCCTCTATGGCCAGGTGCTGGAGACCATGGCCTGAGGCATCAGTAGAGCAGCATGCTGCTTTCGAGCACCAGCCGCACCACATCGGACTGACCGCGAACGCCAAGCTTCGAGTAGATCCGCTTCGAATAGTTGCGCGCCGTTTCCAGGGTGAGGCCGAGCTGGTGGCCGGCGTCCGCGATCGAATGCCCCTGCGCCAGCGCGACGGCGAGTTCCGCTTCGCGCGGGGCAAGACCGAACAGCGTGGCGAAGCGCAGGGCGCCCTCCGCGGAAGGACGGCGTGGAAACCGGCAATAGGCTGCGACAACCCCGGTCGCGAACGCCGCAGGGTGGTGCCGGTCGACGGGTACAAGCAGCGCGTCGACCTGCGGCTCTTCGACGAGACGGACTATGCGGGGCGCAAGGCTGGGCGCGTCGACCGGGCGGGACGCCAGAGCGATCAGCGCGCGTTCCGCGTCCTGTCCGATACCGCGCAGCCGCTCGCCGATGCGCAGGGGCGATCCTGTCGCGCGTTCCAAGTGCTCGGCGGTCGCCGGATCGACGCTCGCTATCCGGGCCTCCCGATCGAACTGGACCCAGCCAAGTCCGGATCGCTGCAATCCCCCAGCGGCGACGCCGGCATCGCTTTGGCGTCGGCTGAGGAAACGAAGATTGGAGATGGCGGCGGAAACGTAGGGCGCCAGATTGGACAGCAGCGCGCTGTCCGATGCCGAGCATGGCCGGCTTCGCGCCATCGCCATCGACACGCTATGCCCGCCCCCGCCCGATATCCGGATCACGCGTTCATCGACGATGCCGATCCTGCCCATGTTGAACGCCCGCTGCGCCTTCAATTCCGGGTCGTGATCGGTGAACTCGGCGACGCTGTAGACGCGATCGAGCCGCAGCTTCTCATGATGGACGCCATCGAGCAGGAACAACGGTTCGAACCCGACCTCGCGCGCATGTGCCCGCAGGTCGACTCCGGCAAAATAGACGAGCTGTTCTGCCAGCGGCGTCCCCGTCTCGTGGATGATGATCGAGACGTGTTCGGCGCCGGTGCGGGCCCTCAGGCGGCCGAGGAAGCCCGAGAATGGCGGACTGTCCTGCGCGCCGCCGATGAGCGGCAGCAGGAGATCGGTCTCGTCACTGCTGGAAAGCGCCATATCACTCCCATATGGGAGGTTCACATTCCTGTCACCTGCCTATTTGGGTGACCACACGCAGGGAGGGTTACGATGAGCGGCCTGACGCACCTCGAACGGCTTGAGGCCGAAAGCATTCACATCATTCGCGAAGTCGTCGCGGAGGCCGAGAAGCCGGTGATGCTCTATTCGGTCGGCAAGGACAGCGCGGTCATGCTGCATCTTGCCCGCAAGGCGTTCTATCCCTCGCCGCCGCCGTTTCCGCTGCTCCATGTCGATACGACCTGGAAATTCCGGGAGATGTACAAGCTGCGCGACCGCATGGCGAAGGAGTCCGGCATGGAACTCCTCGTCTACCACAACCCCGAGGCGCAGGCGAAGGGCATCAACCCCTTCGACCACGGTCCGCTGCACACCGACATGTGGAAGACCGAAGGCCTGAAGCAGGCGCTCGACCTCTACGGCTTCGACGCCGCGTTCGGCGGGGCCCGCCGCGACGAGGAGAAGAGCCGGGCGAAGGAGCGGATCTTCTCGTTCCGGACCGCCTCGCACGGGTGGGATCCCAAGAACCAGCGGCCCGAGCTGTGGAACCTCTACAACGCCCGAAAGAACAAGGGCGAGAGCATCCGGGTGTTCCCGATCTCCAATTGGACCGAGCTTGACGTGTGGCAATACATCCACCTCAACGACATCCCGATCGTGCCGCTCTATTTCGCCGCCAAGCGGCCGACGGTGGAGCGCGACGGCATGCTGCTGATGGTGGACGACGATCGCTTTCCGCTGAAGCCCGGCGAGGTTCCGGTGGAGCGCTCGATCCGCTTCCGGACCCTGGGCTGCTATCCGCTGACCGGCGCGGTCGAGAGCGAGGCGAAGACGCTGCCGGAAGTCATCCAGGAAACGCTGCTGACCACGACCTCGGAGCGCCAGGGCCGCGCGATCGACAAGGACGCGGGCGGCGCGGGCATGGAGAAGAAGAAGCAGGAGGGGTATTTCTGATGACCGATACCACCAGCGACCCCGTCTACGTCACCGAAGCGCTGATCGCCGAGGATATCGACGCCTATCTCGACCGGCACCAGCACAAGACGATGCTGCGCTTCATCACCTGCGGCAGCGTCGATGACGGCAAGTCCACGCTGATCGGGCGCCTGCTCTACGATTCGAAGATGATCTTCGAGGACCAGCTCGATGCGCTCGCGGCCGATTCCAGGAAAGTCGGCACCCAAGGCCAGGAGATCGACTTCGCGCTGCTGGTCGACGGCCTTGCCGCCGAGCGCGAGCAGGGCATAACCATCGACGTCGCCTACCGCTTCTTCAACACCGAGAAGCGCAAGTTCATCGTCGCCGACACGCCGGGCCACGAGCAGTACACCCGCAACATGGTGACGGGCGCGTCCACGGCCGACCTCGCCGTCATCCTGATCGACGCGCGCAAGGGCGTGCTCGTCCAGACGCGGCGGCACAGCTACCTCGCGCACCTGATCGGCATCCGCAACATCGTGCTGGCCGTGAACAAGATGGACCTGGTCGACTACAGCCAGGAAGTCTTCGACAGGATCGTCGCGGACTACACCCAGTTCGCGAAGTCGATCGGGATCGGGCATTTCGTGCCGATGCCGATCTCGGGCTTCAAGGGCGACAACATCATCGGACCCTCCGACAATACGCCCTGGTACACCGGCCCCAGCCTGATCGAGCATCTCGAGACGGTCGAAGTCAATTCCGCCATCGACGCGGCCAAGCCGTTCCGGTTGCCGGTGCAATGGGTCAACCGCCCGAACCTGGACTTCCGGGGTTTTTCGGGGCTCGTCGCCGGCGGCTCGGTCAAGCCCGGCGATGCCATCCGGGTGCTGCCCCAGGGCAAGACCAGCACGGTCACGCGGATCGTCACGCTCGACGGCGATCTGAACGAGGCGGTCGCCGGCCAGTCGGTCACCCTATGCTTCGCCGACGAGATCGACTGCTCGCGCGGGTCGGTGATCGCCGCGGCGGACGCTCCGCCCGAAGTCGCCGACCAGTTCGAGACGACGATCGTGTGGATGAACGACGAGCCCATGACGGTCGGCCGCGGTTATTGGCTGAAGCTGGGCACCCAGATGGTGACCGCCACGGTCCACGCGCCCAAGTACAAGGTCGACGTCAACACGATGGAGCACCTTGCCGCGAAGTCGCTGGAGCTGAACGAAATCGGCGTGGCCGAGATCGTCACCGACCGCCCCGTCGTGTTCGAATCCTATGCGGACAACCGCACCCTTGGCGGCTTCATCCTGATCGACAAGATGACCAACGCCACGGTCGCCGCCGGCATGCTGCATTTCAGCCTGCGCCGCGCGCAGAACGTGCACTGGCAGGCGCTCGACATCGGCCGGCGCCAGCACGCCGACCTCAAGAACCAGAAGCCGGCGGTGCTGTGGTTCACCGGGCTGTCGGGTTCGGGCAAGTCGACGATCGCCAACCTGGTGGAGAAGCAGCTCTACCGGATGAACCGGCATACCTTCCTGCTCGATGGCGACAACGTGCGCCACGGGCTCAACAAGGACCTGGGCTTCACCGAGGCGGACCGCATCGAGAACATCCGCCGGGTAGGCGAGGTGGCCAAGCTGATGGCGGACGCAGGGCTGATCGTCATCACCGCGTTCATCTCGCCGTTCCGCGCGGAGCGCAAGATGGTCCGCGCGATGCTGCCCGAGGGCGAGTTCATCGAGGTGTTCATCGATACCCCGCTCGAGGTGGCCGAGGCGCGCGACGTCAAGGGCCTCTACAAGAAGGCTCGCTCGGGAGACCTCAAGAACTTCACGGGCATCGACAGCCCCTACGAATCGCCTGAGAACCCGGAGATCCGGATCGACACCGGCAACATGACACCCGACGAAGCGGCGACGCTGATCGTCGATACCCTGCTGGGGGATCGGGGATGAACGACGCGGACCTCGCCGCCCACCTCGCCGACATCGCCGGCAGGATCCTGCTCGAGGTCCGCGCCTCGGGCATGTTCGAGGGCAAGTCGCTGGGCCAGGCCGGCGACCAGACGGCCAACCAGTTCCTGGTCCACGCGCTTCGCCAGCAACGGCCCGACGATGGCCTGCTGTCCGAAGAGAGCAAGGACACCGACGAACGTCTCGGCAAGAGCCGGGTGTGGATCGTCGATCCGGTCGACGGCACGCGCGAATACGGCGAGGAGCGCGCCGACTGGGCGGTTCACGTCGCGCTGGCCGTCGATGGCGTTCCGGCGCTGGGCGCGGTGGCGCTTCCCGGCCTCGGAGTGGTGCTGAGGTCGGACCGGCCGCAACCGCTGCCGCCTGTACCCGATCGCCTGCGCATGGTCGTCAGCCGCACCCGCCCGGCGCGCGAGGCAAGCGAGATCGCCCAAAAGCTTGGCGCCGAGCTGGTGCCGATGGGATCGGCGGGCGCCAAGGCGATGTCGATCCTGCGCGGCGAAGCGGACATCTACCTCCATTCGGGCGGCCAGTACGAGTGGGACAGCTGCGCCCCGGCCGCCGTGGCGCTGGGCCATGGCCTCCACGCCTCGCGCATCGATGGCACCCCGCTGGTCTACAACCAGCGGGACACCTACATGCCCGACCTGCTCATCTGCAGGAAAGAGCATGCGGACAGGTTTCTCACGGAAGTCGCCGCTCTCGGCTGAAACGGAGGGCTAGACCATGATGCCTTTACATTGAATCGTCATTGCGAGCCCTTCGGCTGGCTGTTTTGCAACAGCCGCTCAGGATGAACCGCGGCCTTGGCCGCAGCCCCGCGGCAATCCAGGGCGGCGCAGCGCGGCCCTGGATTGCTTCCCCCGGATCAAGTCCGGGGTCGCAATGACGAAGTGATTCAAACCAAAGTCATCATGGTCTAGGCTCTACTTGGCCTTGCCGCCCACGCCTTCGGTGTACTTGTCACGCAGCTCCCGATAGCCGGGGTTGAGCATCAGCGCGGCGTTGGCCATGCGTTCGATGTGCCGACCCGAATCCCGGCCGACTTCCGAACAAAGCTCGATCGCCACTTTCGCCGCGCCCATCTGCTCGCCGTTCTGCCTGGCGAGATGGTGGCAGAAATCCATAACCTCCTGCTCGAAGGTCTCGTCCGGATAGACCTGATGCACGAGGCCCATGGTATAGGCCATGTCGGCGCTCGCGGGCTTGTTGGCCATGATCATCCAGCGCGCCCAGTGCGGTCCGCAGAGCCTGACGAGGCGCGACACCCCGCTCGATGCAGGCAACACGCCGAACAGCCCCTCGGGGAAGGCATAGCCGGCGCTCTTCGCCGCGAGCCGGAAATCGCAGGAAAGCGACAGCTCCAGTCCGCCGCCCACGCACATCGCCTGATGCGCGACGACGATCGGTTTCTCGATGTGCTCCATCTCGTCCCACAACTGCTGCATGTTGTTGAGATTGAGCCGATGCTGCTCGCGGATGCCGCGAGCGGTGTTCCAGTTCGCCGCCTTCGAGACGATGCGCGGTTCGGTGTTGCCCTTGAGATCGGCGCCTGAGCTGAAATAGCGCCCCGTCGCGCGGATCAGCATGACCTTGAGCGAATCGGTGTCGCGAAAGCGCAGGACCGCGTCGGTCAGAAGATCCATCATCTCCCGGGTCATCGAATTGAGCTTGTCCGGCCGGTTGAGCGTGGCGATCAGGATGCCGTCTTCGGTCTCCTCGGTCAGCAGATGCGGCGCTTCGGTCATTCATGGTCTCCCGGTTGCGGTATACGAGGGCGCGGAACGCCCCGGAGCCCGGCCCCGGATACGGGTGTCAGGCGGCACTTCGGGCTTGGAAACCCGTGTTCATGTCGTCAAGACGATTTCGATGGAGATCGGCGAACTTTTCCTCGACGCGGAGAGTCTTCGGACCGGCTTCGAACCGGACCGGCGCCCGTTGATCCTGATCGACCTGAGCGCGGCAGACCGGACGGACAAGATCGAGCTGCCCGCGTGCCCGGTGATCGGCGTCGGAGACCCGCACCATCCCCTGGCCATGTTCCTCGATGCGGTCATAGAGCCGCCGGCGGCCCTTCCTGTAATCGCGAAGTCCATACTGGAGCAGCCGGCGGCCGCGCGGATCGCGGTCCAGCTGCTGCGACTGCTGCCGGGGCTGACCGCCCAGGACGGACTGGTCATGGAATCGCTGGCCTATGCGACGTTGCAGGGCGGCGCATCCCACCGCGACTGGATCGCCGCGCGCCGGCCGGCCGGGCCGGTCGCTCCGGGCCGAGTGGACGTCAGGCACGAGGCGGGTCGGCTGACGATCGCCCTCGACCGCGCGGACGCCGGCAACGCCATCGATCGACCGATGCGCGACGCCTTGCACGAGGCATTCTGCGTCGCCGCCATCGATCCCGAAGTCCGGCATGTCTCGCTTCGCGCAAAGGGCAAGGCCTTCAGCCTGGGAGCCGACCTCGACGAATTCGGCACCACCACGGACCCTGCGGTCGCCCACCTGATCCGCATGCGGACCTTGCCGGCCCACATGGCCGCCCGATGCGCCGACAAGCTCGACGTCCACGTCGACGGCGCCTGCGTCGGGGCGGGGCTGGAACTCGCCGCCTGGGCCACGCGCTTCACCGCCGCGCCCAATGCCTGGTTCCAGTTGCCGGAACTGGCGATGGGCATTCTGCCGGGAGCAGGCGGCTGCGTTTCGCTCACGCGCCGCATCGGCCGCCAGCGCACGGCGCTGATGATCCTCTCAGGCCGGCGTTTCAACGCCCGGCAAGCGCTGGACTGGGGGCTGATCGACGCGATCGTGGACGACCCGGCCGGCGATGATGGTCAGGGCAACATCCTCGCGAACTAGCCGTTCGCGTGCCTGGCTCCACGGCCTGTCCAGCAGAACGAGATCGGCGGCCGCGCCCGCTTCCACTTTGCGCTGTTGGACAAGGTCATGCGGCGACGCCAGATAGAGCGCCAGTGCCTGCTCGGGCGTCAGCGCCTCCATCGGGCCCATCACCTGGCCCACGGCCGTATAGCGCTTGGTCGCCGCCCTCATCGCCGCCCATGGATCGGCCTCGCCGAAAGGCGCGTCGCTTCCGCCGGCAAGCGGCACGCCATGATCGATCAAGGTCCGCAGACGGTAAAGATCGGGATGATGCCGGGGCTCGACCTCGGCGAGATAGCGGTCCCCACGCTCGAAGACGAAATGCGACTGGACACAGACCGCGAGGCCCAGAGCCGCGATGCGTTCGACCAGTTCGAGAGACGCGACCGAGGCATGCTCGATCCTGTCGCCACACGAAGCGCCCGCCTCCTCCAGCGCCGCGAGCGCGAAGACCAGTTCGACCTCGCTGACGCAATGGACCGCCACGTTGCGGCCCTGGCCGTGGGCGGAACGGACGAACGCCACCGTCTCCCCGAACTCGGGAAGCGCGGCCTCGTGCAAGTGCAGCTTCGCGGGGCCGAGAGTCCAGCCGTCCGGCGCGGCATCGGCAAGTGCCAGCGTGCCGGCCACGTCGCAGTTCTGCTTGAGCGCTGCTCCCGCGATCTGCGCGGCGAAGTGGCGCGCCATGCCCGGATCGTTATGCGGGGTCATGTCGGTCAGGCCGGTCACGCCGCACGCGGCAAGATCGGCGGAAATCGAGGAGAAATCGGGTGGCACGCCGCCGAGCGCACGGCGC
>DATEEP010000136.1:0-28853 GCA_035281095.1 Novosphingobium sp.
ACGAGCCCGTCGACGACAGCCCTCCACCCATCTCCGGCGAACCCCGGCATCGCCCGATCGTCTACGAGGACAATCCATCCGAGCGCTTCAACGACGAAATGGATGAGCGCCGCTCGACGTTCGAGCATGCGCCACCGTTCAAGCCGCGCCGCAATACCGCCAGGTTGATGATGATCGCCGCGACGGTGTTCGCCGCGGCGGCGCTCGGCATCGCCTCGACCGTCGCATGGTTTGGGCTTCCCGACTGGTTTCCGGCGACGCGAGCGACTTTCGCGCGGGCCCAGCCCGATCTGGTGCTGGATTTCCCGCCGAACCGTCAGGACCGCCGCCGCCTGCCCAACGGCACCGAGTTCTTCGGCGCGAGCGGGACCGTCACCAATGTCGGCAGCAGCGAACGCCGGGTGCCGACGATCCTGGTCGTCATGCGCGACGCGCGCGAACGGGTGGTCTACAGCTGGGAAGTGGTTCCGCCCAAGCGCACGCTGGCGCCTGGCGAGAGCGTGACGATCAACGAGGCCGTGACCGACGTGCCGAAGTCCGCCAAGGCGGCTGAAATCGGCTGGAAGCCCGGCTGACCGGCGCCCGCATCCCGGCCCGATCGAACGCGACGAACTTTTCGACACGGGCCGCTTGCAGCATGCAGGACCCTTTGCTAATGGCCCGCTCCTACCTCGGGGCCGCCGTATCGGTCCTGTCGATTTAGCGGTCGTGGCGGAATTGGTAGACGCGCAACGTTGAGGTCGTTGTGGGCGAAAGCCCGTGGAAGTTCGAGTCTTCTCGACCGCACCAGTCAGTCCTGAAAGTGTCAGGCCAAAGCCGTTTTTGGGGAATCGGTGGTGCGGTTCCTGGAGGAATGTCTACGCCAGGCGCCTGAAGCGCGAACACAACAGACGCCTGAAGCGCGAACACAAGGCGCGACAGTCCGGCGCCTCCATCCCCTTCTGAAAGGGTTCGCCGTCCCGGGGGCCGAGCAGGGCATGGCCAACTCGCCTTGGCCTTTGAGCGACCTTTACGATCTCGGTTTTCTCTCCCCCCACAGACAGGCGTGCCACCGGCGCGGCGGGTCGACGGACGGAACGGAGAGGGAGACCGATCCTGCGCCAAGCCGGCGGCGTTCGTCCCCGCTCCCCGGCAGCAATCGACGATCGGCGTTGCGGCCTTGTCGCGGCTTATGCTGCCGGTATCAACCTCATCGTCGGTCTTGCTCGCCTATTGCCCGAAATTGTAGCGGACGCGCAGGCCGTAGAAGCGCGGCGGCGCCATCGCCACTTCCGCCACGCCGGAAATCGCCCAACCGATCTGGTTGGGAAGCTTGGACTTTTCCTTCGTCACATTCGTCGCAAACAATGCGACGTCGAACGGTGACCCCCCGACGCCCTTCCAGTCGAGGTTGAGATTTATGTAGTTGCTGGGATCGGTGACCCCGAACGGGAAGCCGTTGATATAGGCAGGGTCGGCAAAGCTCGTCACCAGCTTCGAGGTATAGACCCAGGTCACGCCGGCAGAGAGATTGCCGAGCGCCTTGTCCAGCGGCAGCGTGTACGTGGCATTCGCCGTCAGCTTGTGCTTGGGCGTATCCGCAAAGGCGGTGCCGCTCGCCACCTGGGGAATAGCCTGCGCAAACGGCGTGCCGGCCAGTCGCGGCAGCAGTTCGGCGGCGGTCAGCACGTCCTTGATCTTGGTGTTGATGTACGTGTAGCCCAGCGACAGCCGAAGGCTGTCGAAGAACAGCGCCGCCGCATCCACCTCCAGACCATACGACCGCGATTTCGCGGCGTTGATGATGACCGAACCGCCGACGACACCGGCGTTGCGGGCTGCATCCGTGGGCAGTACCTGGGCGAAGACCTGCTGGTCCGAGAGGTTGTTGTAGAACCCGGCGACGTTGAAATACCCGCTTACGGCGCCCCGGAAGCTGGCCTTGGCGCCCACCTCGTAAGTGTCCATCTTTTCCGGATCCCACACCTCGAGCCCCGCTGCCGCGAACGATACGCCGCCCTGGCGGTATCCCCTTGCGTACTTCGCATAGAGCAGCACGTCCGGCACCGGCTTGTAATCGACGTTGATCAGCCATGTCGGTTCATTCGACTTGTTGGTCAGACGCGTCGAGCAAGCCGTCGAACTCGCCCCCACGACCGTATTCGGGTGGCGGAACGTATCGCTGCAAGTCCGCAAGAGGGAGACGCCCGTCCTGGGGTCGATATACGAGCCCGGACCGGTGGACAGCCGCGTCGAGGTGCCCTCGCTGACACCCACGATCTTATCGAACGTCATGCGAATGCCGCCCGTCAGGGCGAGCTGCTCCGTGAAATTGTAGGTGCCCTGCCCGAAGATACCGTGATTGTCGAAGCTCAGCTTCGTCTTCGGGGTCCCGAGCGCGCCGATCGCCAGGGGATTGGTGCAAACGAAATCCCGTGCGTTGGCGCATGTGTAGTAGAGGCTTGAAGTAGCTTCGTTGTAACCGATCGGTCGACTGAATTCCAGATAGCCGCCCAGCACGAATTCCAGGCGGCCGTCCTTGGACCGGCCCTGGATCTGCACTTCCTCCGTGGCCGTCGATTGGGCGGCGTTGTACCTGCCACCCCCGGGCGCGTCGTTGGAGATGCGATCATACAGCGTGCCCGCCGGGACGATCAGCGGGGCGCCACCCGGTCCCGTGATGAAAGGGCTGACGTATCTGGTCAGGTTGAACCCGCCCTCTCCGTTGACGTTGGGAATCACGAAGTTGCTTGAACCGAACTCGTTGGAAATTCGTTCACGGTATTCCCCGTAGCTCATGATGTTCTTGATCGTTATGTCGTCGCTCGCCTGCCAGGTGGTCGTGTTGATGATCTGCCACTGCTGGATCTTGAGATAGGAGTTCGGATAGCGGGATTCGACTTCATAGATGCTGTCCCCACGGGCCTTCTGCCGCGCGAACTGGACCTCGCATGACTTCGCCTGGAGCAGCCTGATCGGGTTGAAACCCGGAGCACCCGGAGTGGTGACAAGCTTCCCGATCGGCGAATTCTCGTTAGCGCAACCGACGATAGCCGAGCCATAGCCGTTGCTGTCGGATTTGCTGTAATGAGCGACGATATAGTTCTCGAGATTCGGCGTCAGATCTCCGACTATGCTCAGCCTGCCATACGAATAGTTTACGTCATTGAAGTCTTTCGTCTCAATGCCGGAGACATTCTTCATGTAGCCGTCTCGTTGGTTGGTCTCGCCGACAAGGCGGACCTTGAACGTGTCGGCCAATGGAATGTTGATCGCGCCCTGCAAGCGCTTCTGATCGTAGTTGCCGTACGTTCCCTCGACATACCCCTCGAAATCGCCGGTGGGCTTTTGCGGGGTCAGCAGGATTGCGCCGCCCGTCGTATTGCGGCCGAACAGCGTACCTTGCGGCCCTTTCAGGACCTGTACGTTGGCCAGGTCGGTGAAGGCACCCGCTCCGACCGAGTTGCCCGACGTGTTGCCCGACTGGGCGCGAACCCCCACGACCTCCGCGAAATACACGCCGACCGTGGGCGCCGTATTCAAATCCTGATTGAACCCGCGGATGGAGAAGGATGCCTTTTCCGGGCCGAACCGCTGATTGACGGTGAGCGACGGGGTATACGCCACGAGATCGGTAGCCACTGCGACATTGCGCTGCGTAAGTTCCTGCTGGCTGAAAACGGTCATCGAGATCGGAACGTCCTGCAAACGCTCCTCGACCCGCCGCGCGGTAACGATGATATCGCCGGGCGCATCGGCGGACGCCTCGCTTTGCGCGAAGACTTCTGTGGCCGGCATAAAGGAAACAAGTGAAGTGCAGCACAACATGATCGTGCGCAATGCGTTTTGTTTCGTTTTCATCTGGATTTTCATCTCCCGCTCCCCGATTTTTCTATGTACAATATCGTCAAATTTCAGAATATAGGATTTAATTTAATATATTTCTCTAAAACAATATGCCGATTTTTTAGCTGAAATGGAAAAAATAGCGGGCGCTTCCCGCACATTTCGTATGGCAATGCTTTCCACATCCGGGCGATGTTTGAAATAGCCTCTCAGCTTCCGGAAGATATTTGTGGCCAATTCGCATCCCTTTGGCCAATCTGCCGAGATAACCCTCGCCAACGCTGCGCTTCGGCGATCCTTCGCCATGTCGTTCGGTGAAGGCCAAGACGGCCTTCCCGGCCCCGTTGCCTGTCAGGCAGTCAACCACCACGCGTTGCGGAAGGGAGGCCGACGGCTTCAATTCTAGCGTCGTTCCGGTCCAGATTGAACCGGAGCGAGTCCAGATATCCTTGGTTTGCCGTGATTTCCGAGCCGGCAGGTGATTCCATCTGCCTCGAAATCACTCTAGGCGCGCGAATAGCGTCCGCGCCCGAAGTACCGGTCCATGACGTCCGGCTGTTCTTGCAGAAGTTCGTTCACATCGGGCCGTGGTATCTCGGCCACCGCTTTGTGAAGCCGCGCCACGGCCGGCCGCTTCGCGATCTGTTCGATCCAGCGCACGACGTTCGGTATCTCCCGCGCGCCGACACCGCGCATTTCGATCTGGTGGATCACCGGCCAGGTGGCGATGTCGGCGATCGTGTAGTCGTCGCCCGCCAGGTACGGGCTTTCTGAAAGGCGGCGTTCGACGACGTCGTAAAGGCGCTTTACCTCTGTCGTGTAGCGGGCGCTACTATAGGTCTCTTCGGGCGCATAGCGGGTGAAATGTATATGCTGCCCGAACATGGGCCCGATACCCGACATCTGGAACATCAGCCACTGCATCACGCGATAGCGGCCGGCCCCGTCGCGCGGGAAAAAGCGTCCGAACTTCTCGGCCAGGTAGAACAGAATGGCGCCGGACTCCCATACCGTGACGGGCTCTCCTCCGGGCCCGTCCGGATCGACTATGAGCGGCACCTTGCGGTTGTGGGTAAGGGTTGCGAATTTCGGCGACGTCACTTCGTGATTGAGCAAGTTGACGTAGATCATCTCGTATGGCGTCTCCAGTTCCTCGAGCGCCAGCAAGACTTTCTGCACATTCGGCGTGGACGCCCCCCAAAGTTCGATCACCCTGTACTCTCCTGTAACTGTCGACCGTTTGGGCCGGCTTCTCGATCCGTTTGCGCGCGCGGATCAGGTCGATCGGAAGGCAAAGTCCGGATCGAGCCCGAAGGTAGGCGCGTGTTCATCACGTCAGAACGGCAAAAGGTTCCCGCTGATCTGTCCGCAATCCAATATCACTCGCGACCTTCGAAAGTCGCAAAGACGATCTGCAACCCTCCGAAGAGAGACCGGTCCAGGACCGTCGCTTCCACCCTGTCGTAATGCCCCGCCCAGCCCGGCACCCCGGTACGAACCGCGCGCCATGATTGATCGTATCCCAGCTGTTTGGCGCGCTCCAATGCCTCGTCGGTGGAGGCCACCCCGAAGCCGATACTGTACCAGCCCTCTCCGTTCTTCTCGAGATACTCATTCAGCGTGTGATCCGGAGTTGACGGAGAGATCAATTCGATGCCGGCCGCCGCCGCCACCCCCGCAAGCAGCCCCGTTTCTTCGCGCAGGAACGGCCCTTCGAATTCGACGCCAAGCGCGCGCCCCATCTGCGCCATCACCTTTTCCAGGTTGTCCGGCCAGACGACCCCGACGGCGTGGCTGACGCGCCCAACGAATAACGACTTCGACGTAATATCCGACATTTGCGCTCCTTTCGTGCGGCAACGGTAACTGTGCCCCGGAGAAATTGCGTTGAAGGAATTTCAGGCTGCCGTTTCCGGCAGTTTCCTTTTGGCCACCGTCGCGTCTGCCATCAGCTCGATACCCGCAAGCTTCTTGGGGCCTTGCGGAACGAGGATAAGGTTCTTGGCTCCGGCATCGCTCAGCCGCTGCACCGCGTCGGTGAAATCCACCGGGCCGACCAGGCCGCCTTGCGCCTTGACGAAATAATCGACGGTGCCGGTCTTGCAGGCGATGTCCCAGACTTCCTGGTTTGTCCGCGAATGGCGCTCGACCGAATAGAGCGGGGCGATCTGGCGCAGAGCGTCCTGCACTGTCTGCGGCCGCGCGGTTCCGCGATCGCCGTGCAGCACGAATGACTTGGCCTGTGCGATGAGGTTGATGTTGCAAAACCCCTCTTCCAGGGTATCGCCGGGCATGACCGGGACGAGGTGCCAGATGTCGATCTGGGACGGGTCTCGTCCTGCCTCGGCGGCACACTGCTGGATATAGGCGATACGATTGCTGACCTCCTCCGGAAGCAGCGAGCCCCCTGCGATCACCGAATCGGCGACACGCGCGGCTGTTTTGAGGTTGTTCGGACCGTTGGCCGCCATCCACAGGTCTGGACGCCAAGGCTCCCAGGAGCTCCAGGCGCCCTTGAGCTGCCGGCCCTCGTATTCAGCGGTGTCGCCCCCCAGTATCTCACGCAAGGCCTGCATGTATTCCGCGATCTGCCGGCCCGTGGCGGTCTTGAGACCGACCCCGACTATCGAGCTGTCGCCGGCTCCGTAACCATAGGCGAGCCGGTCGCCGGCCAGGTCGCGCAAGGCAAGCATCGCGCCGGCCGCCACGGAGACATCGCGCGTCACCGGGTTGGTGACCATCAGCAGGAGCTTTGCCCTGGAAGTCGCCGCGGCCGCCGTAGCCAGCGAAAGGTACACCTCCCGGCACAGCATGGGCGTGTCGGCTATGCCGATGTAGTCGAAGCCCAGTTCATCCATGCGGCGCCACCATTCCCGCGCCACATCCAGCGAGGTGTCATGAGGAACGCACATGCAGAACTTCATGTCTTCGAACATATTACTCTCCGTTCAGTCGATTTTCGCGGCGCAAGGAACGCCGGACGCGATGTATCTGCTCGTCGCCTTTGCCTTGTTGGGTCCGATGGCGGCGCCGGGAGTTTCGCTGGCCGCAGCGCATCGGCGAAAGCGCGCGGGCGAACGGAAACCTGTCCCTCCCTTCGTACTCGGCCCGGCTCCCTCAAAACTTGGCAACCGCACCGCTGACGACGCCGTGTGGCTTCACTGCGCGCCCTGGCTCACAGTCCGAAACGATCGATGTATTCCTTGAATTCCGCGCGGACCTTTTTTTCGTCCAGACCATATTCTTCGGGCGTGTAGTCGTGGCTGCCATGCGCGCCCTTGGCATTCTGGCGGTGGAACTCATCCAGCTTGCCGCGCAGCCGCGAATCCATGTCGAAACCCAGATCGTCGTAGAGCTTCTCGAACGTGCCGACCGGGTCCTTCACGACGTCGGCGTTGTAGACATCGACGAACCGGTCCTCGCCAAGGCGGTCGCGCGAAGCCATGCCGCGGCGGATCCCTTCGACCCACATCGTTAGCGCGCGCCGGCCGGTCCAGCGCTTGTCGATCGTTCCGGCTCCGCAGGAGGAATCGTAAGTCATCTGGAACACGCTTGCCATGGACGCGATGATCTTTGCCGGATCGCGGTGCGTCATCACGATCTTCGTGTCGGGATAACGCTCGATCAGGGCATCGAGCTTGAACAAGTGCGATGGGGATTTGAGCAGCCAGTGATAGGGCGGGCGGCGCGACTGGAGCAGCTTCAGAACCCGCTCGTGATAGGCGAAGGTGGATCGGTAATCGTCTTCCATCCACCACTGCAAGTACTCGTCCGAAATGGGATACATGCCATAGAGGTTGCGCATGTTGAGGCCACCGAAGACCAACTGATCCTCATCCGGCCCGTCGGCATCGTAGAGGTGCCAGTTCAGGTTCTTGGCATTGAACGCCACGGCGTCCGCGCGCGCCTGGATCACGCGCGGATCACCGTCTTCCTCGCCCAATACCGGTGGCGGCACTTGCGACTGACCTTCCCACCGCCTCGGATAGCGATATCGATCGTCGAGCGCGAGCATCGCCACCGTCGCGGACGTACCGGTACGCGGCAGTCCGAAGACCAGGAGCGGCCCCTCGATCTTCCCATCCTCGATCTCGGGATGCTCCTTGTACCAGGCCTCGATCCGCAGCCGGTTGGACAAGTCGGTGACGATCTTGGCGATCGCCCCTTCCTTCGCCTGCGGCGTCAGGGGCAGCTTGCCCAGCGCGATGACGGCCTGATCGAGCCCCTCGCGAAAACCGTCGGCGCCAAAGTCCTCCAGTTCCGTCGAAGCCGTGGCCGCCGCCAGAAGTTGTTCCGCCGACATCTCAGCCATCCCCATGTCCCTCGCAATCGCATCCCGATCCGGGGCCGCGCTCCCCCCAAGCCGCCGCAGCTTCAATCCGCTCATAGCTGAACGCCACTCCTCCTGACAAAGCCTTATGCCCACCGGCGCTCACGCCCCTGATCCACGCTCCTATGCGTTCCCAGAGCCGGACCCTGGTCCCGGCAAAATTGTGCATATGTGCCATCCGCGGAATGATCACGACAGTCACGTCCGGGGAGCTGGAATAGGCGGCCGGCTCGCTTCGTGGGTGTGGAACGAGATCGATTTCGCCTGCTGCCACCAGCACCGGGACATCGATGGCGGCCGCCTCCTTTGCCACCACTCCGGGCGTCAGCATGGTCAACGCGCAGCCGGGCATGGTCGCGCTCGCCCACTCGGGAAGATCACCGTTTCGCACGGGATAGTCCGTCAGGTCGGCTTTTACGATCTCCTCCGGGACGTCGGGCCAGTGAAACCCGGCGCCGAAGCCGGGCTGCGCCGAAGCCTTGCGGATCATCTCGATATGTTCGTCGATATCCAGCTTCGGGAGAGGCGGCGCTTCGCCGCCGTCGGGCGAGGTGTGGATTCCGCTGAAGCCCAGTATGGCAACCGCATCGAAAATGGCCCGCCGCCCTTGCGCGGCGATCGTGAAGCATCCGCCCATCGATTGCCCCAATCCGATCCGGACGGCACCCACGACCGGAGGACACCCCTCAAGCAATGTGCCTGCACCCAGGAGCCTCATTACGTTTTGCACGGTCGTTTCCATGGCGCCGATCACGGCGTCCCACGTCAGGTCCCCCGGCCGCGGAACCTTGCTCTCCCCCACGCCCAGGAGATCGCAAGCGACGAATACGAAGCCGTGCCGGGCCGCGTGATATCCGGCCTGACCGCCGTGATCCGATCCGGGCATGTCGAACGTGTAATATCCCCGGCCATACCCGCCGCCGGAAAAGCCGAACACCACAACAGGCGGGCTCGATAACACTTGCGAGGGCGGCAGGAGCACGGAAGCGACCGTGAAGACGGGACCCGGAAGCCCGGCTGCTTGGCTTACATCGGTCCGAACCACTACCGTGCTGAAATCGTTCATGTCCCGTTCCCTCGATGTCTCGCGGCCGTCAGCCGACGGCTTCGGGACGGACAAGACGGGACGACCGTTCGATCATGCCGAAAGCCTCCTCCCCGCCCCATCGATAGAATCCGATGCCCTGCTGCAGGATCGGGAAAGTGGCGGTGGCGCTGGTTCGACGCTCGGGCGCGAAGACGCTGGCGTGGGAGCAGGCTTCCACGCGCGACTCGCCTTTCGCGGTGCGGATCACGAAGGAGAACGTGTCCTCGCTGACCTGCGAGTTCTGCAGCCAGGGACGGTCGAGGATTTCCGCCGGAACCATCCTGCCGTCCTCCTCGATGACCCATCCCTCGGTGAACTTGGGCGAACCGTCCGGGCGAGGATAATAGTGGATGAAGCCAAAGGCGCGGCCGCTGGGAAAGAACGCCGAATGCCAGACGTGCCCGAAAAAGTCCCCGTGCGGCGTCCGGCTCGCGCCCTTGCGATGAATCCTGAGCCCGCCACCGGAGAACGGAGTCTCCTTGCCCTCGATGCTGATCGTGCCCTTGACGCGATGGAGCTGTTCGAACCGGTGCTCACCGGGAACATAGTCCTTCCCGCCCATGGTTCCCTGAAACCACGGCGGCGCGAAACCGGTGATATCGAGGTCGAGCTTGACGGGAACGGTGCCTGGTCGGATCGAGTCCGGTGAAGGATTGACCGCCGACTGGCCGGCGCCGCTGACCTGGTCCTTGAGCGTGGTTTCCACCAGCTTGCCATCGAACGCCAGCTTCAGGTCGGAAAACGGTTCGATCAGATCGAACCGCAGCGGACCGGCTGCGTAGACCCTGGGGCGGCCGGCGCCGTCCTCGACGGGCAGCGGGGTATGCCCGTGCTCCCATAAAGTCAGGACCCGGCCATCCGGCGTGGCGACGTTGATGTGCACCATGCGATCGTCGGTCCACCCCTTGCCCACGGACTCGATGCCAAGGCGCGGCAGGTGGATCTTGCCGGCATCGTCCCATATCCAGATGTTCATGCCTTCGCGATATTCGGGATCGGTGGGCGTCCCCGAGGTGAACTCGTCCACCGCCGGATCATTCCCGCCGGTCAAATCACGATCCAAGAGACTATCGTACATTCAAGCACTCCTCGGGAAATTTTGGGCCGAAAAAATATTGGGCCGGTGTCGATCCGGACCGGAACTGCCGTCCTGCGCGGATCACCCGCGGCGTGTTTGCACGATCTCGAATTCGTAGCCGTCGGGGTCGCGCACGAAGACGGCGAGCGGCCGCCGTTCGCACTCCACGCCCATCGCTTCCAGCCGGACGAGCATCGCTTCCCGGTCGGCCACGCCGATGCAGATGTGGGTGTATCCCTCACCATGCCTGTGCGCGCCCTTGTTCTCCCAGGGCTCCACCAACTCGATGATCGAGCCCCCCTCGTTGACTCCCCGGTAGCCCACGAACAACGCCGTCACCTTGAATGCCGGAGATTCGAACTTGTCCGACAGCACCTTCATCCCCAGCCCGTCCACGTAGAACCGCAACGATCTCTCCATGTCGCTGGTCAGCACCATCGTATGCAGAATGCGCGTCTGGCCATCGTCGTACCCGTGGTAGATGTCCCGTGGGTCCGCAGCCGGCCTTGTTTGTGTTTCCATCGCCATTGTTCAACTCCCGTTTTGTTGTTCCACAGGCCGCCAACCCTCGCGCCGCGACCTGCCCCGCGCCGGTCAGTCCCCGGCCTTCCGCGCGCGAAGCCGCACGCCGCCGTCAGACGACGGCGCTCCCTGCAGGCCGCCATCAAGGTACAGAATCTGCCCGGTGACATAGCAACCCTCGGCGCACAGGAAGAGCGCGGCCAGACCGACTTCGTCGATGGTTCCTTCGCGCTCCAGCGGGATCGAGGCGAGCATGGCGGCACGATCGAGCCCCTGGTCATAGCCCCTTTGCAGCGCGGCGGTCAGGACGGTTCCGATAGCAAGCGCGTTCACTCGAATATCGGGCGCCAGTTCCTGCGCCATGCGGCGGGTGAGATGCTCGAGCGCCGCCTTGGCCACACCGTAGTGCAGGCGCCCGCGAGCGGCGAGCGAACCCGCGCGCGACGAGATGTTGATCACCGAACCGCCGCCGCTCTCCAGCAGGTGCGGCGTGGCGATCTGCGTCAGCGTGAAGGCCGACAGCATGTTCAGATCCATGTCCCGCCTGAACTGTTCTTCGGTGAGTTCCAGGAAAGGCCCGGTCGTGCCACTGCCTCCGGCATTGTTCACCAGGATGTCGAGCCGGCCAAACTGGCTCATTACCGCTTGTACGGCGCGTTCGTTGTCCTCCCGCTTCGTGACGTCGGCTTGAATTGCGATGGCGCGCCGGCCCTGGGTCGTGAGCTCTTCCACGGTGTCCTGGATCTGATCCGGCGAGCGGGCGGTCACCACCACCGTGGCTCCGGCTTCGGAAAGCGCGTTGGCAATGCCGCGACCGATGCCGCGACCGCCGCCGGTGATCAGCGCGACTTTTCCATCCAGCTTCAACCGATCCAGAATCATCATCCATCCCTTCTTCCCGAATTCCGCATTTCCTGGCTCCGGCACTTGCGCCGCATCCGCCGCCGAACAGACTGCGCGTCTCCTACATTCCCATCGCGGACGCCACCGGGATCCACCGACACAACAGCGTTTGTGGCCGGATTCCCGACCTTTGGCCGAGCGTGCGAGCGGGGCGCCAGTGCCTCGGCCCGAGGCGCTTTCCACTTGTATTTGACAGTAACCTTGCGCGATATGTCAGCATCGGAGAGGGCAAGATCCGCGTCAGGAACCCGCCGATCCTCGCGGCGCACTTTCTCCCCATGACACGAACGGTCAGATCGCCTGCGCGTGGTCCAGGCCGAAGAATTCGAGAGGAGTTGCGGGATGCAGGAATCTTTGTCTTTCACAAAACTCGAAATAACGAGGCATTCGGAGATCGGCCCGCAGCAATCCAATCGCACGGAGCGAGCCATCGATCTGAGCGGGGGCAGCGTACAGGTCCGTCAGTACAGCTTTTCGGGCAACCAGAGCTGCATCTGGTCATGCGACCAGCATTTCCTGAGCTTTCCCTTGACGTCGCGATCGACTTCCACTTGGGCGAAGTACCTCGACACGGGCGGCCAAGCCAATGTGCCGGTGCAACAGATGATGTTCGTGCCGGCAGGCGCGACGATTCAAACCGGCGGCGCGGCGGGCAACTTGCGCTCGGTCGTCTGCCTGTTCTCCCCGGCCCTGTTCGACAGCATTGTTGGCGAAGGGGCCCGCTGGGACAATGAATTGCTTTTGGAGAGCCTGCATTTCCGCAGCCTGGAAATAGAGGGTCTGATCCTCAAGATCTATCAGGAGATGAAGGAGGAGCGGGCTTACGGCACCCTCATGATAGACGCGCTGTTCAGGGGGCTGGCGATCGCGCTGATCCGCCGGCTCGCGCTGAGCGAAACTACCGCCCTGCCTCGCTCGGGCGGCTTGGCGCCATGGCGGATGCGTCGCATCCGCGACCGTGTGAACGCCGATCTCCCTCCTCCGCATGTGGAGGAGCTCGCGGAACTCACCAGCCTGTCGGTCCGCCAGCTCACCCGCGCGTTCAAGGAGGAAACGGGCCAGACCGTCGCGCAATTCGTCCGCGAGGCGATCATCCAGCGTGCATGGAGCATGTTGGCGGACACCGATACGCCGGCCCACGAGATCGCCAGCCGCCTGGGGTTTGCCGACTCGCGCAGTTTCGCCTGGGCGTTCCGGCGCGCCACGGGCCTGCGACCCAGCGACATCGACGGTCGCGCCGCCGGCCGACTGGGCCGGGCGCCGATGACCAAGGACCATCATTGAGGCCGGACCGTCCGGCGATCAGGATTGTCGCAGCGCCGCGGGATGCCGGTGCATGAGCACCGCGTCCAGACGTTCACGGTCGAGCGTGCCTTCCCAGCGGGAGACCACGATCGTCGCCACGGCATTGCCGATGAAGTTGGTCAGGCTCCGGCATTCGGACATGAAGCGGTCGATGCCGAGAATCAGCGCCATCCCCGCCACCGGCACGGACGGCACGATGGAAAGCGTCGCCGCCAGGGTGATGAATCCGGCGCCGGTGACGCCCGCGGCCCCCTTGGACGAGAGCATGGCGACGCCGAGCAGCAGGACTTGCTGGCCGAGCGTCAGTTCCACGTTGCAGGCCTGGGCGATGAACAGCGCGGCCAGCGTCATGTAGATGTTGGTGCCGTCGAGATTGAAGCTGTACCCCGTGGGCACGACCAGCCCGACCACGGCTTTGGGACAGCCCGCGCGCTCCATCTTCTCGATCAGCGCCGGCAGGGCGCTTTCGGAAGACGATGTGCCCAGCACCAGCAGCAGTTCGGCCTTGAGATAGACGATCAGGCGCAGGATCGAGAAGCCCGCCAACCGCGCCACCAGGCCCAGGACCAGCAGCACGAAGATCAGCGATGTGAGATAAAATGTCGCCACCAGTTGCACGAGGTTGGCGAGGCTCGCCACTCCGTACTTGCCGATGGTGAAGGCCATCGCGCCGAAAGCCCCGATCGGCGCGGCCTTCATCACGATCGAGACGAGCTTGAACATCGCCACGGAAACATCTTCGAAAATCGCCAGCACCCGCTCGCCGCGCTGGCCAACCGATGCAAGCGCGATGCCGAACAGGATCGCGACGACCAGCACCTGGAGGATGTTGCCCTGGGTCAGCGAGGACAGGAACGTCTCGGGGATCATCGCCCCAAGGAAACCCGTCACCGTGGTTTCATGCGCCTTGGCCGAATATTCGGCGATCTTCCCCGCGTCGAGGCTGGCGGGATCGATGTTCAGGCCGGCTCCCGGCCGGACGAGATTGCCGACGATCAGCCCCACGACCAGAGCAAGGGTGGAGAAGAACAGGAAATAGCCGAACGCCTTCGCCGCCACGCGCCCGAACGATGCAAGGTCACGCATTCCCGCGATCCCGGTCACGATCGTGAGGAAGATGACCGGGGCGATCACCATCTTTACCAGCTTGATGAACATGTCCCCAAGCGGCTGCATGGCCTCGCCCGTCGCAGGCGCGAAATGTCCTAGCAGCACGCCGGCGGTGATCGCGGCCAGAACCTGGACGTAGAGACGCCCGTACCAGCGCCTCTTGCCCGTCGTAGGTAGCGGGATCGTATCCTGCTGCATTGTAGGTGGCCGTCCTCTCGCGCCGATGCCGCGCCCCGGCTGAGCGCGATATGCTTGAAAGGCCGCTTTGGCACGTCTCGCGCCTCCACGCGAGGGCGAGCGGATTTCGGCTTTGACGATCCTCCCCGGCGGCGACACTTCGCGCCGTGACGGCCCCTGTGGCACCCGGTCCGCGAACCCGCGCGCCACAGGGTCCTTTAACGCGCTCAGCGTGCCGGGCGATCGCCGGCGGCAACGATGCGCACCAGCCGGCGCTGGGCGTTGCCATAGTCCGCGACGCCCTTGTGCTGCACGGCGCGGTTGTCCCAGATCGCCAGCGAGCCGGGCCGCCACTTGAAACGCACCTGGTGCTCGGGCTTGTCGAACTGCTGCGTCAGGAAGCCGAGCAGTTCCTTGCCCTCGTCCTCGGGCGTGCCGACCAGTTCGTGGGTGAAGCCCTCGTTGACGTAGAGCACTTTCTTGCCGCTATGCGGATGCGTGATGACGACCGGGTGCTGCACGCCGCTGTATTGCGCCAGGTAGTCGGCCAGTTCGTCCTTGTCCTCGATCAGCTGGTAGGCCTTGCCATTGGGGCGGTGGATCGCGGTCAGCCCGTCGATCCTGTTTTTGACGTCCTGCGGCAGGGATTGGTACGCGGAGATGCCGCTGGAGAACACCGTGTCGCCGCCAAGCTCGGGCGCGATCACGCTGCGCAGCACCGACACCGAGTACGGCTGCACCAGATAAGTGGCGTCCGCGTGCCAGGGCGTGCCGTAGTAGGCGTTCGAGTAGGGGCCGGTGTCCATCGGGCGGATGTCCTCGTCCCTCGCCCCCTGGCGCCGGGCAATGCTGTCGGCGACGGGCGGGCCGAAGACACGGCCGATCACAGCCTGCTGTTCGTTGTCGATCCCGGTGTCGCGGAAGAACAGTACCTGGTGCTCCCACAGCAGGCCGCGCAGGAGATCGGCGACTTCGTCCGTCGGCGGCATGGTCAGGTCAAGTCCGCGGACCTCGGCGCCGATATTGGCTTCGAGGCGGATGACCTCGATCTCGTCCGGGCCGTGTCGGTCGGCTATCTTCAAAGCGGGGATGGCATTCATGGTCGTTCTCCTTGGGGTGGAATTTCAGATGGAAGCCGCGGCGCGACGGTCGAGCTTCTGACGGACCGCCGCGTGCGCCGCCTCGTCGAGGGGAAAGCCCCGCAGCAATGCGGCGGAAGCGAGGTGGGCCAGCGCCGGACCCAGCGCGAACACCGCAAGGAGCCAGTGCAGCGCTTCGGGACTGTTGCGCGCCGCTGCGGGATCGAAGCCGAGCGCGCCGACCAGCGGCAGGGCAATGCCCACCGCCAGCGCCATCCCCGCCTTCATCGAGATGCTGAAGGCCGAGAAGAACAGTGCCGTCTGGTCCTGTCCGGTGCGCAGGCGGTGGTGGTCGGCGATATCGGCGACCATCGAACGGAGCATGAGGTTGCCGGACCCTTGCGTCAGGCCCTGGGCCACCGTCAGACCGATCAGCAGCGACAGGTTGCCCGGCGCGATCGCCAGCAGGCCGAGGTTGATTGCGACTTGCGCCAGTTCCCCGGCGATGGCGGTGCGATGCTTGCCGAGGCGCTTGGCGATCGTCATCCAGATCGGTCCAGCCATGACGCCGAACACGAATTGCAGCAGAAGGAGCGCGCTGCCCCACTGCGGCAGGCCCATGTAGAGCGACACGACGAAGATGAAGAGCACGCCGCGCACGCTCTGCCCGAAAGTCACCGCCAAGTCGGAGAGCAGCACGCGCAGCAGCAGCTTCTCGCCCAGCACCAGGCGCAGCGTGGCGAGAAGGCCCGCCCTGCCGGCACGGGGCGCGGCGAGGACAGGCGCTTCCGGAAACGAGCGGAGCGTGAACCAGGCCGCCGGCGCCAGCGTCAGCAGGATCACGCCCCCCATGGCGGCGAGCCTGAGCGCATCTTCGCCCGGACGCAGTTGGTCGATCAGCGCCGGCAGTATCAGCACCAGCAACAGCGCGCTGGAGCTGGCGACCTGCATGAATGTCGCGATCCGCGTCCGCTCATGATAGGCGCCCGAAATCTCGCCCGACCACGCATAATACGGGATCTGGATCATTGACCAGCCCAGGTAAAACGCGAACAGGGCCGCTCCCAGGTAGATCGGGGTCGCCCCCGCCGGCGGGAAGAACAGTGCGATGGTCGCCAGCGCGTAGACCGCGACCCCGCCCGCGATCCATGGCCGACGGCGGCCGAAGCGACTTGCCGTGCGGTCGCTCAGCGCGCCGACGAGCGGATCGGCGACCGCGCCCCATAGCCGCTCGGCCAGGAAGATCGCGCCGAGCGCCGCCAGCGAGATCCCGAACTGCTGAGCGTAGATCGCCGGGATGAAGTTGTTGATCGGCACTTGCGCCGCCGCGACCGGCGCCGCCAGCGAGGAGAAGGCGGCAAGCCTGGGAACGGTCAGCCCGCTTTCGCGCCGCGAGCGCGGGCGGGCGATGGAGAAGGATGCGGGAGCAAAGCTGGTTGCCATGGCGAGTTTCTCGGACGTGAGGGCACGACCCGTCGGCTGCGGACAAGCCCCAGCACAATAGGCGATAGCGATGTCAGGGGGCGCCTCGGGCCGGGGGTCGCCGGCCCGAGGCAGCCTCGTCAGGCAGGCTGGCTGTCCGCCGCCTTTTCCTTGCGCGTGGTCCGGCTGGTGCGGCCGTCGATGCCGACCGGCACCTCGCCGTTGACCGTGGCGCGGCGCAAGGTGCGGCGCTGAAGCCCGAAGTCGGCCACGGCGCGGTGCTGGGTCGCCCGGTTATCCCAGAACGCCACGTCGCCAGCCTGCCACTGCCAGCGCACGACGTTCTCCGGCCGCGTGACGTGGTCCTGAAGGACGTTGAACAGCCGCTGCGAATCCTGCTGGTTCAGGCCGACGAAATTGCGCACGAAATGGCCCAGGAGCAAGCTGCGCTGGCCGGATACCGGGTGGACGCGCACCACCGGATGCTCGGTCTCGTAGACGGTCGAGGCGAACACGCTCTTGTGGCGCTGCTGTTGTTGCTTCAGCCCCTCGGGCGAGTTGGCGGTCACCCCGAACTGCGCGGCGTAGTCATAGTCGTTGGTGTGCAGCGCCCAGAGGTTGTTGGCGAGCTGGCGCAGCGGCTCGGGCAGGCCCTCGTACGCGGTCTCGGTATTGGCCCAGAGCGTGTCGCCGCCGGCTTGCGGCACATTGATCGAACGCAGGATCGAGCCTTTGGGATAGGCATCGACGAAAGTCACGTCGGTGTGCCAGGTCGATGCGGCGTAACCTTCCTTGCTGTCGAGCTCGAGGAGATAGCGAGATCCTTCGGCGACCGGCACCGTCGGATGCGCGACGGGATCGCCGAACAGCCCGGCAAACCCCTCATGCTCGATATCGTCGAGGTGCTGCTGGCCGCGAAAGAAGACTACCTTGTGGCGCACGAGCGCCGCCTCGATGTGGCGCACGGTCTCGCCATCGAGATCGCCAGACAGCTGGACACCGCGTATTTCGGCGCCGATGCGGCCGGTCACGGGGCGAATGTCGAGCGGGGAGGAAGGGTCCTTGGCATTGGGGTAGCTGTCGATAAGGGTCGTCATCGCATTCTCCATTTCAATGGCGTAGGGCATCGTCCGGCAACCGCGGACGAAGCGGATGCCGCCGACACCGGCATTGCCGGCGCGTCGTGGGCGGTAGGAATTCAGAAGACACAGGACGTCGCGCGTTCCCCGGGGGACACGGCGGCTGGTTGGTCCGACGCGGGCCCGGACAGGCCACGCGCGGCGCATCTGCGTCCAGGTCAGGTCAGTTGTCGATAAAACACATGCGCATCGCATCACCTCATCGGTTGAGGGGAACACGAGGCCTGGCGCTGTCGCCTGAGCATCGCGCGCTTTAGCGGTTGGTAACGCGGAGCAAGCTGCTTCCCGATCAAAAGCCGCGGGCCGGGGATCCTGAAAATGCATGGCGGGCCCGGCCACCTTGCCATGCGGAGTAATGTCTACTTATTTGATTGAATTGCCGCGCGTCAATCCAAAGGTTTTCTACGTCGGCGAGTAGCGGCTTTTTTGCGACGAGCAGGCGCCTTGGGGCACGGCCGGCCACACCGGACCGGACATTCAATACGAACCAGAAGGACGCGCCCACCGCGCCTTAGCCAGGACTTCCTGAAATCCGTTCGTCATTGCAAGCGGCGAGCGAGATCGATTGCGATGCTCCCTTGCTCGGCCATTGCGCCTCCGTTGCATCGTGATTGCTAAGTGATTGCCAAGCGGTTTTGGCAAAATCGACGTGACACCGAAAACCGCCGAAAACCGCTGGCGCACCCGGAGGGAGAGAGTTCGAACGAGTTGAACGAACTTTTCGCCACCTTGGCCGAGTGGAACGACAGCCTAGCAGATGTTCCCGCAGAATTCCTAGATTTTCCAGAACCGCCAGAACCGTAAGGCTCGGCCACTAACTCCCTGCTATCAACCCCCAACGGGCGCACCTCTCTCGCATCTATGATGGATGCGGACGGGTGCGCCCTTTTCATTTGCCATGACAATCAAAGAGAAACCCAAACGGCCCGCACCTGTCCCGGTGCGCTTTCGGCCCGACGAAGCCGCTATGCTCGAACGCAATCGCGCAAATCTACCGCGCTCGACTTATATCCGCTGGCTCGTCCGCAACGCGAATGAGCAGGAAGCTCGCCCACGGGTGAAGCTGCCGAGCCTTGATTTTCAGATGCTCGGCCAACTGCTGGCTCAGATTGGCCGCCTTACCGGATTGCTCAATCAATTCGCCAAAGCGATCCATACGGACCGCCTGATCGTGACGCCCGAAACCGAGTCTGCGTTGCGCGAAGCTCTGGCCGAGGTTCCGTTGCTTCGCCGCATTTTGATGGCGGCGCTCGGCAAGAGCGATCCGCCATGATCCTGAAAGCAAAAACCAGAGGCGATGCGGCTGCGCTCGGGCGATACCTGCTCGATAAGAGCCGCAACGAACAGGTCGAGGTTCACGCCGTCGACGGCTTCGCCGCGAACGATGTCATGGGCGCGATGCGGGAGACCGACGCCGTCGCCAAAGGTATCCGCTCCCGTCAGTATCTTTTCTCCGTGTCGCTATCGCCGCCGCCCGAGAAGCAGGTCGGCCTTGACGTGTTCGATGATGCCATACGTCGGATCAAGGAACGCGTCGGCTTGTCAGAGCAGCCGCACATCGCGGTGTTCCACGAAAACGGCGGACGGCGACACTGCCACCTCGTCGTGAACCGCATTAACCCCGAGACCATGACCGTCATCCCGCTTCCGTACTTCAAGGACAAGCTCAAGGGCGTTTCCAAGGATTTGTACGTTGAACACGGCTGGGATTTGCCGCGTGGCTTTATCGACAAAGCCGAGCGCGATCCCCGGAATTTCTCATGGGAAGAATGGGTCCAATCGAAGCGGATGGGGCGCGACTTGCGCCACATCCAAACGCTGGCCGCTGAGGCTTGGGCAACTGCCGATAATCCGAAGGCGCTGACCCAAGCTCTGGAAGCGCGGGGCCTATACCTCGCTCGTGGCGACCGCCGCAGTCACGTCGTCATGTCATGGCAGGGAGAGATTTTCTCTCTTCCCAAGCTGCTCGGTCGCAAGACCAAGGAAATCAGGGAGCGCCTTGGCTCCGCTGACGATCTGCGAAGCACCGATGAAACGCGCACCCATGTCAGCGCGACGGTTGAATATACGCTGCGCCGCATGACGGCGGAAGCGGAACGCGCGAAAGCACAGGAAACCTCATCGCTCGATCAGCGCCGTGACGCAATGAAGGCCGCGCATGTCCGCGAACGTGAGCGGCTTTCCGCCGGTCTGGAAGCACGCCGCATAGAACAGGAGCGCCAGCAATCCGACCGGCTCCGCAACGGCTTCGCGGGGCTGTGGGATCGGCTACGCGGCGAACGGGCCAAAACCGTTCGGCGGAATGAAATGGAATCCTTGCTCAGCATGCAGCAAGATCGCGCCCGGCGCGATGCACTGGTGTCCGAACAACTGGCCGAGCGCCGCAGCCTGCAACGCGAGATCATGCTGGCTCAATCTCGGTACGAACAGCGGCTGGACGCGATGCATCGGGAACTTGCTGAACATCGCGAATGGCAAATCGCCGAGCCAAAACCACAGCGCGAGCATACTCAGCATCCGCCATCGTTGACCGAACAATTCCGCAAAGCTTCCGCGCGTCCGCCCGACCAACACTCAACAGAAGCGCCGCGCTTCGATCACGAGCCGCAACCCAAGGAGCCGACCTATCGGCCATCACCTGATCTTGGGTACGAGATCGAGAGATAACGCAAACGAGGCGGCCTTTTGGGCCGCCTCGTTCATGCTTCATCTTGCTTAGTGGCGACCAAATCCGCGCGACGCCATGAACAGGTGCGCGGCCCACAGCGCCGAGATCAGCACGATCCGGCAAATTGCGAACACGATCAGAGCGCAGGCGACGAACCACATAAAACCGATCAGGCCTTCGGTCCATGCGCCGTAATTGTCGATTGCGAACCTCTTCACATCGAATGCCGTCATGCCGTAGAGCTTGGGCGCTCCCCAGAAGGTGATGATGCCTGACATCACCGTCGCCAGCATTCCTATCGCCTTCATCAGCGGATTGCCGCCGCTTCCTCCGCCTCCGGCTGGGCTAGACCATTGGCCCATTGTTCCGTCCTTTCCATTGAGCATCCTCCCCAATGGAGGCGCAACGAGGATGGATTGGCAGGGTGTGGCCTTCTGGGCGGGAAGATTGGCAGTAAATTCCCATGGGACAAATGTGACGCCTCCACCCGTTGCCATTGAATGCGAACGCTTTGTCACGGGATAATGCTATCCACGGAGTTGCGGCATGGCACAGCGCATTGGCGAAAATTTCATCGAACTCGACCGGCACATTGGCAGCGGGCCATCGCCACGCGAACGGGTGCATGCAGAATGGCAACGTACCGGGATCGCTGCCGTTCGTTTGCTGAAGGATGCCGGCGATCTGCCCGAGGGGCTTAGCGTAAGCATCGTGCAAAACTGGCTTCGCCGTACCGTCGATCACGATCATCCTGTGTTCACCGCACGCAAATCTCATTTCGACTATGCCATGGCCCGGTGGCAGCGCTTGCCGGATCGTTCGAGTGTCCGGATTTCGGATGAGCATCGGCGGTTGATGAAACGGCATTGTGCGCGAACGGCTGTCGAACCGTTCACTCTCCTGCGCGGAGCTGCGGACCGGCCCGGCGGTCTTACGAGCAGTACGGTGTCCCATTGGCTATCGGGTAAGATCAAGACGGCGCGGATCGAACATCTCGAATATGTCCTGGGTTTATGGTCGGCGCTTCCGGATGCGCCCGTGCTTTTCCGCGCACCTGTCATGGATAAGCGGTCTCATCTCGCGCCCGTGACCGGCGAGTTGCGCGAACGCTTCCGCGCTGAAATCCGCCGCACGGGCGTCACGGCGCAGATGCTCATGCCCCGGTTACCGGATCGTCCGAAGGGGATGAATGCCGCGATCATCAACCGCTGGATTGGCGGAACTATTCGGCGCGCCCCACAGGCGCATATCGATTACGCACTCGCGCAATGGATCGCGCTGCCGGACTATGATGCCGTCCACGGCCAATTGTGTGCCTCTCGGTCACGTCATGACGCAGTCGATCTCTGGATTCCTTTCACCACCGATATGCAGGCTGACATCCTCGAGCAGTTCGAACGCAAAGGCATGACGCCGGAGCGTTTGCTGGAAGGCGCACCGAACAGGCCTGATAAACCGACGCTGCACGTCTTGCGCGGCTGGATTTACGGACAGGTCAAATCGACCCGCCTCGCGCACTGGACCTTCGTGCTGGAACGCCTCGCAACGATGCAGGACGCGCCGCAGCCGGGCAGGATCAACGAGCGCAGGCCAAACAAGATCGCGGCGAACTATCCCGACCATCGGCCGATCACCGATGCCGAACGGTCCGCGCTACGGGCGCATCGTCAGCGTACAGGCATTGGCGGCAGCGTGCTTCTCGACAAAGCGGCCGACAAGCCCAAGGGCCTCAGCGCTGCCATGGTCGGCCTCTGGCTGACGGGCAAGACGAGGACCGCCGATCCGTCCTTCATCGCCTATGTGCTGACCCGATATGAACGGCTACCCGACCGCGCCAAATCCCGCACTCCTAAAGGATAAAGCGCTACATCATTCTCTGCTGATCAATTCTCGACGTCCGCCGTCCAGTCCTCGCTACCGTGGCGGACGCGCACGATCAGGATACCGGAATCCTGCTCGACGTAGAAAACCAGATGCGCCTTGTGCGGGTGAATCCGCACAGGCGGCGAAAACTCCGTCCGCAATCGCGCGAGGCGCGGAAACTCCCCAAGGGATGCAAACACCCGTTCAAGCTCGGCGTGATAGGCATCGGCCTGATCGATGCCGAACTCACGCGCTCCGTACATGTAAATATCGACAAGGTCCTGATCGGCCTGCCGCGTGAGCGTCCAGCTCATGCGTTCCCGCTGTTCAGCCGTGCGCGCGCGTCCGCTCTGATTTCATCCATCGAGCGAGCACTGATGCCGCTGGCGATACCCTCATCGATCAGCTTCTGCATCGCCTCGATCTTGGCATAGCGCTCCTGATCGCGGCGGATGAGGTCGCGGATATATTCGCTGTCGTTGGTGTAGGCTCCGGTGCCGATCCGGGCCTTGATCCATTCATCCTGCTGGTCGGAAACGGTAATGGTCTTGCGGGTGGTCATGTTTGCGATCCTCCGATCATCATACTATTGATGTAGTATCGCATATTCCCTGCCGGGCCGCAAATGTGCGGATTCCGACGCAATGTCAAAAATCCTCGGGAAATCTAACATTCGGCTGGTCCAATGTTAGCCGCTTTAACATCACCTCACCCGCCGTTCTCGCCGCCGCCGAAACAGCCAGCCGCATCAACGGCCTGCGGCATTTGTCTAAAATTAGATTCACATTTTATACATTTTTCATAATATCTTAAACGCCATTCTTTATAATCAGACATACGTGTGGATGGAGCACAGGGGTGTGCTCCCAAAACAGGCAAGGCCAACTTGCCGCTATGGGCTGAATATGAAGTGGGGAGAAATCCAAGAACTGCGTAATCGCGTCCCGGTGGAGTTTTCACCGTGGGGAAAGTTGGCCGTGCGTGAGCCGGGCTATGTTCGCAATCTCCCCGGCTCAGATATCGAACGCGAACTGAACAATTTGCCGCCGCCCGATCCGGACGCGCCCGACGCCGACGATCCGGGTGAATCCATCGAAGCGGAGCAGCGCGGCCTCATGTTCCGCACACCGCATGCGCCGCTCAACAAAACCGCCGCACGTCCGGTCGTAAACATCGTCGAGGGCGACGATGCCGATCCCGCTCCGCTTGTCGCGCCGAAGACCGAACTGCCGCGAACACCGGCGATCTTCACCGCGAAGCCGGAAGCGTCCGTTGACCGCGCCGCTGTCGGCAAAGTCGGCGTCCGCGCCCTTGAGACCGAACAAACGATTCACAACCTCGCCATGAATGCCACCGCCGTTGGCGGCTTCATGCCGACCGGCGCGATGGCGACGCGCCTCGCCCAGCTTGAACAGCAGCGGCTTGAAGAAAAGCGCAAGGACGAGAAATTCGCCTACGACCGCGCCCGCGAAGCCTTGGAACAACAAATCCGCAAGCTCGAAGCCGACCTGGCCGCGAGTAAGGATCGCGAACAGAAATATCGCTCCGAGTTATCGGCCATCGAGGAAATCCAGCGTCGTCGCGCGCTCGGTCAGGATGTCGGCGACGACCTCCTTGCCCGTGCCGGGCTCACGCAGGAAGACGCCAAGCGTGACGACTTCGACGATGTGCTGGCCGGACGTGCATCGCAGCGCCGTGATGACATCGACCGCGAGATCAAGACGCAAACGCAGATCAGCACGGATTTGGATCGCGCGCGTGATCTCGCCCAGCGTTATGATGATGGTGATCCATCAGCACGGGCGGAGGTCAATCGACTTGTCCAAACGACACCGGGCGTTCAACGTGTCGGAGGCGCTGCTTTCCAGTCGGAGCGTCAGGAAACCAAACGCGATCTCGCCGAGGCCGTGGCGAGTGTGGAAAGCGCCGAGGTACATTCCGAAAGCGCGGAACTCACGGCGGCGAGTGTTTCAGCGCCACGCGGCGAAATGTTCGACGATGACATGGATATTAGCTTGGAAGGATCGACCACAATTTCAGCGGCCGACGCCATCGCGCCTACTACGATTGAAGCCGCGCCGCTCAAGCCGACCTTTGCTGCGGCTACGGGGCAGGCTGTCGAAGTCGCATCATTGAACGATGAACTCAATCTGCCGCCGGTTCCAGCGGCACAGGCTACCAAATTCCGAATGGGCTGATCGAGAGAGTTATTCGCGCGGTGCCGGTGCGTCGTGCATGGCGAGAGTGCGCGGATACATGCGCGTGCTCACTTCGCGGATGACCTGGGTCAGCCGTTCCGGCGCAACCGTATTGGGATCGATGGGATTCGTGACCAACGTACCTTTGGCGTAAATTTCCAGTGCCGGAGCCGCATTGGTTGGCCCCATGAAGACGCCTTCGACGCGATAGCCATCCGCGACAGCTTGTCTGATGGCTTGGCGAACGGCGGGCCACTTCTCGTTCGACATCCCGAGCAGAACGATGGTTGGAGCGGCTTGCGTATATTGAGCAGCGGCGAAACGCACTGAACCCGCTCCGGCGCTGCGAGCATCCTTGAACGGAATCTTCACCTCGGACACCGCTGCGACGTTCTGCGTGTGCGCCGACTGCGCGTCGGCGGCCGAAAGCGGCGTCATCACGAGGCTGACGGCAGCAACACTTCCAAGGACATCTTTTAATTTTGGCAATGCCATTCTGACGATCTCTCGTTCTCGATGCATTTTTCATTTGCAAAAAGGACCGTTTCTGCGTGGCGGGTATATTTTCGATACGATTACTTCGTTTTTGTTTACTTTGGGCTGAAACAGGCGTACTATCTGCACGCAAATGGGCTTTCGGCGCGCCTACGCAGAAACGGTCGTTTTTGCTGCTCCTAAGCCCCTGAACCAGCGTGAAAATTGCATGATGGCCCGCAAGATCGGCTATGGGCGCGTGTCCACGGATGACCAGTCGCTCGACCTACAGATAGACGCCCTGAAAGCCGCCGGTTGCGCGGCGATCCACACCGATCACGGCGTGTCCGGCACTCGCCGCAAGCGCAGCGGTCTCGACGCCGCCCTTGCCGACATGCGGCCCGGAGATACCCTCGTCGTCTGGAAACTGGATCGCCTCGGCAGATCGCTCAAGTTCCTCGTCGATCTCATCGAGGATTTCGAAGCGCGAGGCTGCGGGTTCGTCTCGCTGACCGAAGGCTTCGACACGACGACCAGCACCGGCAAGCTCGTGTTCCAGATCATCGCGGCCATCGCCGAATTCGAACGGACGCTTGCCGTAGATCGTACTCGGGCTGGCCTTGCAGCAGCCCGGCGCAAGGGCAAGCGGTTGGGAAGAAAACCCACTCTATCACCTGCCGCCGTCGCCAAAGCGCACCGTCTGGTTACGTTGAAACGTCAGAACATCAACGATGTGGCCCGCGAACTGGCGGTTTCGCACGACACGTTGCGCCGGGGGTTCCGTCGCCATCGGTTGGCGGCCTAAACTCTGTGAACGAATTGTCCGTCTTTATCTCCCCGTCCATGATGTAGAATTCCTAGTTACTTGCCTGCCGTGCTTGGGCTAATCTCCGGATGGGAGGAAACCATGCGGGAAGCTACACCGACATACTCGATCAACGACGCCGAGGGTTTCGAGGGGAACTTACTGACGTTCAGCGAAGTCCTGGCCGCGCTCGACCCGCAGTTGGGTCCCGTCTTGGCAGCGCAGTTGGCAGAACTTTCTACCGTAGAAGCGCCCAACCTTCATGATCTTTGGGATGCGCTTTACGCCGCGACTGCGCCCGTGGCGGATAGCGCTGCACCGGAGACCGCCACATGACGGGATGGCTTCTCCGGCAGGTTGCGGTCGAAGGGTTCCGGGGGATCAACAACGAAGGCGATCCCTTACAGATCAAATTCAGGCCGGATCGCATCAACTCCGTTTTCGCCCAGAACGGGATCGGGAAAACGTCGATCTTCGATGCTCTCACGTATGCGCTGACCGGGCGCATCGCCAGACTCGACGGTTTGCCCGCATCGGAGAAAGCCGATGGATACTATCTGAATCGGTTCCATGGCGGGAGCAAAGGAACGATTGCTCTCACCCTGTCACCCGAGGGTGGCGGCACCGATATCGTGATTACTGTCGAGCGTGACGGAAACGGCACGCGCACCGTGACCGCCAGCGACGGAAGTGACGGCAGCGCACTTTTGGCGCAGCTCAACCGCGAATTTGTGCTTCTCGATGCCAAAACTTTTCAGCGCTTCGTGGACCACAAGCCGCTTGAACGTGGCCGGTCCTTCGCCGGATTGCTGGGACTAGGGCCTTACTCCACCTTGCGGCAATCGCTGAAGGCTGCCTCGAACACCCGCGCATTTAACGGACACTTTGGCGTCAGTGGCCGGACTGCGGAACGCACCCGCGCATCTGGTCATGTTGATACAGCAATGAGACAAGCGGCGGAGGCATTCGAAGCGCTTACCGGCGAAATTTTCGATTCAGCGATGGCGCCGGATGAATTCGAGTCAAAAATCCATGGGGCGCTGGCCAACATTGCGATCATCCGTTCCCATTGCGAGGGGAAAGCATTCGCCGAGATTCTCCCGGATGAATGCCTGGCGACGATTAAAACCGCCGAAGGTGGAGCTGACCGGGACCGGCTTGCCGAGCTTATTCGCGCCGAGTCAACACTGAGCGATGCAATCGATCAAAGCCCGAAGCCCGACCAATTCAGGGACATCGCCACGCTTGCGAAAAATCGTGATGATGCACTGAGCCGAACGCAAGGAGACCAGTTTCTCGAACTTTATCGGCTTGCCACCTCAATCGTCGGCAACGACGCATGGCTCGACAAGAATCTTTGCCCGGTATGTGAAAATCGCAGCGAGGAACCACTTTCTCCCCGACTGGAATCGAAGGTGGCCGACTACGATGCCGTTTCGGCGGCAATCGATGCGCTGAAAGCAGAATGGAAGGCCCATTCGTGGGACGAACTTACCAAGCTGGAAAGCTTGGCACTTGCCGAAGGGCAGCAGCCCTTCGTCCAAGCAGCAGACACCCTGATATCACGCGGCGCATTCACTGAGTCCGCCGCTGAGGCATTCGCCGATAATCTGAAGATGCTGGCCGACAATGCAGCCGCAAAGCTGGCTGCCCTCGCTGACGAAAAAACGGAAATCGAACAGCGCCTTCCCCCTTCGCTTGTCACCGTCACCGAAAAGGTGGAAGCGGCGCGAAGGCTTCAAACCGCGATCAACGCGCATGTGCGCGCGTCGAACGAACTTGAAGAGATCGACGCCGCGATTGCCCGCGTCGAGCGCGTGAAGCAGTTTCTCGACAAGGCGACGTCCGTGTTTTCCGATGCGGAATCAAAAGCCGCCAAGCGCAGGCTCGAAGCCGTCGAACCGATTTGCCGGGAATATTTCAAAGACATCATGCACCAGCCGGTCGTTCCCGCGATCTCCAAGCCTGAGGGCTCGGAAGAACTGACGATCTCGCTGGCATCGTTTTACAACGTCGCCGATGTGTCGGCATCCGCCGTCCTGTCCGAGAGCTTCAGGAACGCATTTTCGATCTCGGTATATCTGGCCGCCGCATCTCTATACGGCGGCGCGCCAAAATTCGTTGTGCTGGACGACATAACGTCGAGCTTTGACGCGGGACACCAGTTCTTCCTCATGGAAGTCATCCGCACTCGTTTTGCTCGTCCCGGCGCAGCCAACGGGCCGCAGGTGATCCTGCTCAGCCATGACACCCTGCTGGAGAAATACTTCAATACGCAGACTAGCCAAGGAAACTGGTGGCATCAACGGATTGAAGGCAACGCGCGGACCGCCATTCTGCCGCAGGACAACGCTGTCAGCCGCATCCGTGACCGGACAATCGACCTGCTCAACGCAGGCAACACCGCTGACGCCGCTCCCCGCATCCGGCAGTATCTGGAATTCAAGCTTGAAGAGATCATCAGCAAATGCAAGATTTCGGTGCCAATCGACATCGCGATGAGCGACGACAGCCATGTTTGCAGCAATCTGCTGAAGGCCATAAATTCCCAGATCAAACTGCATCAGGCCGCCAATCAGCTCGTGATGGAAGCCACCCAAGTTTCGGGAATGGACTCCGCGACGGCCACCATCGTCAGCAACTATCTCTCCCATTGGTCGAGCGGGCAGACGCAGGCTTTCTCGGCCGGCGCGCTCCTCGGCGTCATGGCCGCCATCAATAGCCTTGCCGACTGCTTCAAATTCGCGCCCAATCCGGGCGATCCGCTTGTCTACTATCATTCCCTCAGTCGAAGATCGTAGCGGCGCACCTGCGGTCGGCGTCGGCATTTTTCGATCATTGCCTACTTCGTTGATGCACTGACCATTA
>DATEEP010000137.1:0-3555 GCA_035281095.1 Novosphingobium sp.
TATCGTTCGCGCAATCTGCGAAAGCCCGGTCGGAACCGCGATGCTGCCGATCGTGCGCTGCAGGAGATCGTCGGCCTTGCGGTCAGGCTCGGTCAGTGCGCCGACAAGTCCGGAGATTCCCGATAGCCACGTCTTAGAGGCGAGGTTGCCGAGGACCGATGCTACAAGCAGTGTGCCCTTGTCCTCACGCTGGCGCTCGCTCATGCCGTCAGGCAGCAGCGCCATGTCAGCGGCTATCCCCAGCGTCGTGGAGAAGGGGTCCATCCGCTTGTACGAATACCACTGGTCACCAAGGCGGATCGAATAGGGCTGCCAGCCATCCGCGTACAGCAGCTTTGCCTTCGCGGGATCGGTGGGCGCGGACCCGGTGATCCGGCCATCAAGTGCCGCGTCATAGATCGCCATACCGATGCCGGACCCGACCATCATCTTGGCAATCGCTAGATCGCGGCGCGCCCCGCCCGCCGCGAAGTCAGTGCGCCATTCTTTCAGCAGCGGCGCGGCAGGGGACCGCTCGACTGCGAACTTGAGCAGATTGGTCGGAGTGCGAATAAACGGCAGGAATAACTTCATTGGCCGCACGTCCTGCGTGAAGCCGGAAATCTTGGACATTGCCGGGCCGAGCTTCTGCTGGAACGTCACGTATCGCGCATAGTCCATAGACCGGTGCAGCATGTCATCGGTCGGATTGGCCGACAATTCGGCGATGCGTGACTTCGCTGCGTCCCCGCGCAATCCTTCCTGATAGGCATGCCGGGCGGCAAGACCATTCAATTCCATCCGCCGGGCGATGCCCTTGAAGAACTCATCCTCGGCCGTGAGGAGCCGGGTCGGGATTCGGATGATCTCGCCCTTGAGGCCGGAAATGGCCTTCATATCTTGGCCCTCCACCTTCGACACGAAGTCTGAGGATTCGCCGGTCTTCAGCGCCTGCCAGAACAGGCGGGCGCCTTCGCGGGCACCGCTCAGCAGTCCAAATGCACGCTGGCCGATTTCCGATCCGATCACGCGATCGACATTGGCACCGGGAAGAATCTGACGGGCACCGCCAATAGCCGCCGCGACCGCGTGTTCCACGGGCTGGGCAAGTGCGGTCAGCGTATTCGATGCGATGTTGGTAGTGTGCGTCTGTAGACCAGTCAGCAGTGAGTTGATGTATAGCTCGGTTGCCTTGTCGCGGAACTGGGGCTTGGCCAGGCGCTCGACTTCGACGTTGAATTTCCCCGGCCCCTTCTCGATGGCATCCAAGATCAGATCGGCGGCATCCTGTATCCGCTCGCGTCCGCCACCACCGCGAACAATCGCGGCAAGGACGTCGGCTTGCACCGCGCGACTGTCGGCTGCCATCCGGAACTGCTGAAGGGCCCGGCCTGCTTCCGCAGTCATGCCCGCCACTTGTTCCTGGATCGCGACGTGGCGCACCCACTTTTGGCGAAAGTCCGCGATGGCGTCATCGCCGGGCGTTTCGAGCCGCTGAATCGCCTTCGCCGCATTTACCAGCTCGTTGCCTGACTTCGCCAATATCTGCCGAGCCGCCAAAGCCTCTTCCGCGTTGAGGGCCTGTCCCTTCCGGCGCGAAAGCAGGGCTTCCGGCGTCATGCCCAGTTCGCCCGCAAGACGCTCGGTCTCGACGTTAGAGACGCGCCCACGGGTTGCCGCGTCAAATCCGACACGGCGCTGCGTCATGTCCAGTGCCCGTTTGATGTCCTGCGGGCTCGACAGCTTGTTCAGGTTGATGTTCCCCGCGAAGTCGGGACCACCCGCCGGCCACTCCTCGTAAGCTTCGGGCGGCGGGAACGGCTGCGACTCTTCGGCCGGCATCGAACGGTCTACATGCACCGGCCCATCGGCAAGCTGCTGTTCCAGGGCGTAACGGTCAGTTCGCATCGCTTCGAACTTCTCCACTTCGGGAAAATCGTCGGGATGGAAGTAACGCTGCGACCCGGAATGCGTGCGATCCAGCGCATCGAGGAAAGCGTTGATGTCGGGCCGATCATGTCCGGGCAGGTAGCCCGCTTCCCATGCGCTAAACGCCGCATCGTCCAGATTCATGCCGTTGTCGTCATCGACCAGCCGGCCGAACCGCTGTTCGCCGCGCGCAAAATCGAGATCGCGGGGTGCGTTGTCGATGCCCATGGCGCGAAGGTTGCCGCCCTGATCCTTCACGCCACCACGGGTACGCAGCCACGTCACCAGATCGAGCGGCCCGCGCTTGGGCAGTTCCCGACCATTCTGGGAACGCACCAACCGCCCTTCCAGCGCTGTCGCCTCGTTGACCGGCCTGGCTTCAGTATACCTTCCCGCATCCCGCAGCGCCGCTTCCTCGACCGAACCGACCTCGTTCGACAGGATCGGCAGCACGTCGCGCGGATCGACACCCTCGGCGATCGCCCGTCGCTGTTCCTCGGTAACGGGATCATCCATACGGCCGGGTCGGGTTGCGCCCATGTCGAAATAGTCCCGCTCGCGCGTCGGCGACGAGATGGACGGCATGGGCTCGGCATCCATCGCCATAGCCGGTCGAACTTCCTTGAACCCAGCCCACGGGTCGCCGCCATTCACGTCGATCACGTCGCGGTCACGACCGGCGGCGGGAGCAACCGGCCTGATCGGATGGCTGGGCGCGTATGCCGCAGGAGACTCCGGCACGTCGCCAATGTCGATCCGGTCGCGCTGACGGATGCTGCCATCGGTCACATCATCGAGACGCGGGGCACCGACAGGCCCAAATTCGCCCACAGGACTCGCGGGAGCGCGCCGAGGCATGCGAAGGCCAGAACGGGCCGCAAGACGCGGGGCGACTCTCAGGAGTCCTTCCAGCGCCTTTCCGCCCGCAGCACCGATAGCACCGCCGAGAGGCACACCCACCGCACCGCCGATTGCCCGCTGCCCGATATCGCCGTCCGTACCTAGAAAACCTTCCGCGCCACCGTAGGCAGCACCCACCCGGAACAGTTGCGGGACCGTCCTGGCCTTCGCGCCGAACGGGACGAGCAAACCGCCGGCCAGTTCACCACCGAGCGCGGCGTAAGGATGGGCCATGTCGTCATAGCCGAGGATCGAGCTGTTCTGTTGCTGGTTGTTTGCCCAGATATCCGCCCAGCGCCGATCACTGTTCCACACGTTTTCGCGGCCGTCCGTCAGGCCGAGCGAATCCACCAGCGCCCCGGCTTCATCCAGGCCACCGGCAAGCGCGCCCGTGCCCACACCGCGCATCATTGCGCCCGTGGTCCCGTCGCCCGCATTGGTCAGCGGCTTGGGCTGATCCTTGTACCCAATCCGCCAGTCAACCGTGGCATCGTGGTTGCGCGCATCGACGAACCGCTTCGTTTCCGTGGGATCGATGGTGAAGCCATTCGCCTTCGCATAACCGAGGATGTCGTCCGCCGTCCCCGTCTTCGAGATCGCGAGATAGCCCTGTTCGATCTCGGGACGCAGGCCAGCAAAGGGCGTGGGGGAATCCCAGAACTGCGCCACGGTCTCGCGTGTGGGCGTTTCCATCGGCGCTTGGCGGTACTCGGCCGGGGGCTGGAACATCGTGTCGTGCACGCCGAG
>DATEEP010000138.1:0-18780 GCA_035281095.1 Novosphingobium sp.
TCGCTCGCGGCTTCCAGGAGCTTCTTCTCCAGCGCCTTGATGCGGCTGGCGGCTTGCAGCTTGTGGCCGAACAAGTCGGTGACGTAGAACGTATCTGCCGCGCGCTCGCCATACGTGGCGATGTGGGCGGAATGGACCATCAGTTGCGCCTCGAACAGCGTGCGCGCCAGCCGGTTGAGCAAGGCGGGCCGGTCGCGCGCGTTGACCTCGATCACGGTGTAGCGGCTCGACCCGTCGTTGTCGAAGATGATGCGCGGTCGCACGTCGAAGGCATCGGCGCGGGGCCGGGGGTCGGGTCGGGCGACCAACTGCGGCAGCAGTTCGATCTTGTTCATCAGCGCGTTCTCGATTCCGGTCTTCAGCCGGTTGAGCTGGTCCGGCTCGCTGAACGGGCGGCCGACGGGATCCTGCACCAGGAAGTTGTCGACCGCCGTGCCGTTGCGCGCGGTATGGATACGCGCATCGCTCACCGATCCGCCGGCGAGGTGGATGCCGCCGGCGATGCGATAGAACAGGCCGGGGTGATCCTTCGCCACGATGGTGACGAGGGTGGCTCCACGCGGCGGATAGAACTCGCAATGGATCGACAGCGCGTGGTCCAGATCGCTTGCGGCGCGCAGCTGGATCAGGTTCGTCGCGATGATGTCGTCGGACTCGGCGATCCAGTAGGAATCGTTGAAGCTCCTGCCGACGGTCTCGATCAGCTCCGCGCGATCGCCCAGCCGCGCCGCGACCGCCGCCTTCTTGGCGGTGACGCGTTTGTCGCGGCCGTGCTCGGCATGTCCGAGCCGCAGCCGCTCCTCGGTCACGCGGTAGAGTTCGGTGATGAGCTGGCCCTTCCAGCTGTTCCACGTGCCCGGCCCCACCGCGCGGATATCGACCACGGTCAGCAGGGTCAGCTGCCGCAGCCGGTCGATCGACTGCACGACCTCGACGAAATCGCCGATCGTCTTGAAGTCCGACAGGTCGCGCTTGAAGGCGATGTTGCTGAGCAGCAGGTGCTGGCGCACCAGCCAGGCGACCAGCTCGGTCTCCTCCTCGTCCAGCCCCAGCCGCGGGCACAGCCGGTGGGCGATCTCGGCGCCGAGCACCGAATGGTCGCCGCCGCGCCCCTTGGCGATGTCGTGCAGCAGCACCGAGACATAAAGCGCGCGGCGCGAACGCACCTTGTGGATGATTTCGGTGGAGAGCGGATGGTCCTCCTTCAGCTCGCCCTTCTCTATGCGCGAGAGCAGGCCGATGGCGTGGATGGTATGCTCGTCCACCGTGTAATGGTGGTACATGTCGAACTGCATCTGCGCGTTGACGCGGCCGAATTCGGTGACGAAGCGGCCGAACACGCCGCACTCGTTGAGCGCGCGCAGAGTGTTCTCGGGATCGTGGCGGCTGGTCAGCAACTCCATGAACAGCGCGTTGGCCTGAGGGTTCCGCCGCACCTCGCCCTTCACGAGCGCGGCATCGCGCGAGATCAGGCGGCGGGTCTCGGGATGGACTTCCAGCCGCTCCTTGTCGGCCAGCACGAACACTTCGAGCATCCGCACCGGGTCCTGCCGGAACCAGTCGTCCGACGGCGCCTGGATACGCCCGCCGAACACCTTGTAGCCCTTGAGCGCGCGGGGCCGGGCGCGGAAGCCGGCCAGGAGCCCACGCGGCTGCCTGGCGGTCTGCTCGTCGAGCTGGGCGAGGAACACGCCGGTCAGGTTGCCGACGACCTTGGCCTGCAGGAAGAAGAACTGCATGAACCGCTCGACCGCGCTCTTGCCCGGCCGGTCGGAGAAGTTCATCCGCGCCGCGACTTGCGGCTGGAGATCGAAGGTCAGCCGGTCCTCGGCGCGGCCGGTGATGGTGTGCAGGTGGCAGCGCACCGCCCAGAAGAAGTTCTCGGCGCGGCGGAAGGAGCCGTACTCCCTGTTTGTCAGCAGGCCGACCTTCACCAGTTCGCTGGGATCGCGCACCTGGTGCATGTATTTGCCGATCCAGTAGAGCGTGTGCAGATCGCGCAAACCGCCCTTGCCTTCCTTGACGTTAGGCTCGACGACATAGCGGCTGTCACCCATGCGCTTGTGCCGCTCGTCGCGCTCGGTCAGCTTTTCGGAAACGAACTTGCGCTCGGTGCCGGAGACGACCTCCTTCCAGAAGCGGCGCCGCACGTCCTCGTAGAGCGGCTGGTCGCCCCAGACGTAGCGGCCTTCGAGCATCGCGGTGCGGATGGTCAGGTCGGCGCGGCACATCTTGACCATCTCGTCGACCGAGCGGCTGGAATGGCCGACCTTGAGGCCCAGGTCCCAGTAGAAATAGAGCATCGCCTCGATGACCTGCTCGCACCACGGCGTCGATTTCATCGGGGTCAGGAAGGCGATGTCGACGTCCGAATGCGGCGCCATCTCGCCGCGCCCGTATCCGCCCACCGCCATGATCGTCAGCCGTTCGCCGGTGGAGCGGTTGCTGACCGGGTAGACGTTCGCGGTGACGTGATCGTGGATCACCCGCACCAGCTGGTCGATCAGGAACGCCTGCGCCTCGGCCACCTCGGTGCCGCCCGAAGGCCTGGCGATCAGACGCCGGGCGATTTCCGCGCGGCCCTCGGCCAGCACCTCGCGCAACAGGGCGACGACATCCTGGCGGCAGGCCGATGCGCCTTTCTCCTCCACGATGCGGTCGATCGCCTGGCTGGCCTGGCGACGGTCGATGACGGCGCGCTGGTTGGGGATGCGGATCACGCTCATGGCCGGTATCTAGGGTATGGCGTGCCTCTGTCAAACTGGCTCGCGCCAAATTCGCGACTACCATCGGTCGCCGCGCTATGCCAGAAGGCGCCGCATCCGGGGCGTGTCGACAATGACGCGGCGGAACCGTGAACCATAGGGGTGGCTCTTGCTTTCGATCATGGCGGCTTCGGCGAGCGGGCCGATCTATTGGGAAGAGCTGGGGCTGAGGCCCGGCATCGACCTCGGCTTCTTCACCTTGCGGTACTATTCGCTCGCCTATCTCGCCGGGATCGTGCTGGGTTACTGGCACCTGACGCGCATGATCAAGTCGCCCGGCGCGCCGATGGCGCAGCGCCACGCGGACGATCTGTTCTTCTACTGCACGCTGGGCATCATTCTGGGCGGGCGGCTGGGATACTCGATATTCTACGCGCCGGAGCTATGGAGCACGCCCGGCGAGGTGCTGAAGCTCTGGCACGGCGGAATGAGCTTTCACGGCGGGCTGATCGGGGTGATGATCGCGATGGCCTGGGTCGCGTGGCGCGGCGGGCTCAATTTCCTGCGCGTGGCGGACTATATCGCGGTCTGCGTGCCGTTCGGCATGCTGTTCGGCCGGATCGCCAACTTCATCAACGGAGAGCTGTGGGGCCGGGTCGCGACCGATGTGCCGTGGGCGATGGTCTTCCCCGGCGCCGGGCCCTTGCCGCGCCATCCCAGCCAGCTCTACGAAGCGGCGCTGGAAGGCGCGCTGCTGATCGTGGTCATGCTGGTGCTGTTCTGGAAGAGCCGCGCGCGATACCGGCCGGGGCTCCTGGTTGGCGTGTTCACCGCCGGCATCGCCCTCGCCCGGTTCTGCGTCGAATTCTTCCGGGAGCCCGATGCGCAGCTGCAGGAATTCGCCATGCGTACCGGACTGTCGATGGGCCAGTGGCTGACGATCCCGCTGATCGTGCTGGGCTTCGCGCTGGTCGTGCGCGCGCTGGCGCGGCCAGCGCTGGGAAGCGGCAAGCCGGTAGCCGCGTGATGCTCGGGGCATGACCGGCGAAGGCGAAGCTTCCGAGCCGCTCACCGCGATCTTCCAGCGGCTGATCGCCAATCACGGCCCGATCAGCATCGCCCACTTCATGGGCGAATCGAACGCGCGGTACTATGCCGCGCGCGATCCGCTGGGCGCCGGGGGCGACTTCATCACTGCGCCCGAGATCAGCCAGATGTTCGGGGAACTGATCGGCCTGTGGCTCGCCGATATGTGGATCAACGCCGGGCGGCAGGAGACGGTGCACTACGTCGAGCTTGGCCCTGGCAGGGGCACGCTGGCGCACGACGCGCTGCGCGCGGCCCGGCGCTATGGCTTGACGCCCAACGTGCACTTCGTCGAAAGCTCGATCGCGCTCAGGAGCGCGCAGCTGGCGCTCGTGCCCGAGGCGCGCTGGCACCACGATCTTTCGACCATACCGCCTTATGGTCCGATCCTGCTGGTCGCCAACGAATTCCTGGATGCGCTGCCGGTGCGTCAGTTGGTCAAAACCGAGGACGGATGGCGCGAGCGCATGGTGGCGGTTTCCGACGGGCGCTTCGTGGCGGTGGCCGGGGCGAAACCGATGGACGCCGCGGTGCCCGAGGGCCGGCGCGTGACGGAACCCGGTACACTGCTCGAAACCTGCCCCGGCGCGTCGGCGGTCGTCTACGAGATCGCCGGGCGTCTGGTGGAGCAGGGCGGCGCGGCGCTGTTGATCGATTACGGCTATGATGCGCCGCGCACCGGCTCGACGCTGCAGGCGCTGAAGGCGCACCGCAAGATCGATCCCTTTGCCATGCCGGGAGAAGCCGATCTGACGGCGCATGTCGATTTTTCGGCTCTGGCTCCGATCGCGCAATCGCGCGGTTGCCGCTGGCTCGGCACTGTCGAGCAGGGCCACTGGCTGCGGGCTCTGGGGATCGAGGCGCGGGCGAAGACGCTGTCGGAACGCGCGCCCGAGCATGGCACGGCGATCGCCTCGGCAGTGGAGCGGCTGACCGGCCAAGGCCAGATGGGCGCGCTGTTCAAGGTGATGGGGCTGGCCGGACCCGGCTGGAGCGGCGGCGCGGGATTCTAGAGCAAGGTGACTTGGGTTTGAATCACTTCGTCATTGCGAGGGGCGAAGCCCCGCGGCAATCTAGAGCGTTGTCTCACTGCCCTGGATTGCTTCCCCCGGACTTGATCCGGGGTCGCAATGACGAAGCAATGTAAAGTCATCGGGGTCTAGCCTCGTTCCGGTCCAATCTGATCCGGAACGCCCCTAGGGTTTCGCCACGATCACCCGCGACTCGGTCGGGACGGAGCGAACCTCGGTTGCCGAAAGCCAGGCTTCGAGTGCTTCGAGATCGCCCGTTCCGATCACCCGGTCGCGACCGGCCGCGAACGCCGTGAAGCCGTCTCCGCCCGAGGCCAGGAAACTGTTGACGGTGACGCGGTAGGTGGCGGCGGGGTCGAGCCGCTTGCCGTCCAGCATGACCGAACGGACCCGCGATCCGGACGCGGCTTCGGGATCGATCACGATTTCCAGACCGGCGGAGACCGCCAGTAGCTGCCGCGGTCCGCCGTCATCGAGGCCGCTTTCCAGCGCGGCGGTGATCTCTGTTCCGGTCAGGCTCACCGTCACCAGCGTGTTGCCGAATGGCTGGACGGCATGGATGTCCCCGAACGTCACGGTCTGGCCTTTCGGCAGCCGAAGGTTCGAGCGGATGCCGAACGGATTGGTCAGCGCGATCCGCGCCCCGGCCTTGCGCGTGGCGGCAAGCTGGGCATCGGCCACCAGGTTGCCGAGCGAGCCGCCTGCCGCGATGCCGTCGGGGCTCGGCTCGGCGCGCTCCGCCGGGCCGGACATGCGACCGATCGGGCGCGCGGATACCTCCCTTGCCTTGCCGCCATAGCGTGCGACGTAAGCGGCGATTTGCGGATCGGGGGCGATTTCGCCGCCAAGCACCGTGTTTGCCGCCTGGCTGGCCACCACCTTGTTCAGCACGGGGTCGATGGTGAGCGCGATCTCGGTCAGCAGTTCGCCGTACTTGCCCGCGCTGGTCAGCAGAACCGAGCGGTCGCCGTTGCCCCTGAACTCGCAGATATAGGCCTGATGCGTGTGCCCCGAGACCACGACATCGACGCGCGGATCCAGCTTTTCGAGGATCTGCATGATGGGGCCGCCGACCCCTGCGCAATTTTCGGGATTGCCGCCATCGCCGGCGGTGCCGCCCTGATGGATCAGCACCACGATCGCGTCGGCGCCCTCGGCCTTGAGCCCGGGCACTGTCGCGTTGATCGCCGCCGCCTCATCGCCGAAAGTCAGTCCGGTGACGCCTTCGGGGGTGACGAGCGTGGGCGTTTCCCTGAGCGTGAGGCCGATGAAGCCCACGACGACTTCGTTCTGGCCGCCGCCGAACCGCTTGAGGCCGGTCGCGGGAAACAGCGTCTTGCCGTTTTCGGTGACCGTGCTGGCCGAGAGGAACCGGAATCGCGCACCCTCGAACGGCTCGACCGCGCAAGGCTGGCGCGCGGTGTGCTTGTCGCAGCCGCCGTTCTGCATGCGCAGCAGTTCGGCGCGACCGCGATCGAATTCGTGATTGCCCACCGCGTTGAAATCGAGGCCGAGCCGGTTCATCGCGGCGACCGTCGGCTCGTCAAGGAACAGCGAGGACGCCAGCGGCGACGCGCCGATCAGATCGCCGGCGGACACGGTCACGCTGTAGGGGCGTCGCAAGCGTGCCGCCGCCAGGGCCGTTGCGAGCCGCGCGGCCCCACCCCGCTCGACCGCTTCGCTGCCGCTGCCGCCGCGCGGATCGGCGAAAACCCGTTCCGGCTCGAGGTGCCCGTGAAAGTCGTTGAACGCGAAGATGCCTACCGTGACAGGTTCGCGTCCGCTTCGCTGCGCCATCGGTGCGGCGCAAGCGGTGGCGAGCAGGACTAGCGCGACGACGATTCGACGTATCATCGCCTGCACATAGTCCGGCCGGATTGCAGCTTCGCGACCGATCCGCTCAGGCGGCTTCGGGCACCACCGGGCAGACCGTATCCAGCTCCAGCACATGCGTCGCGCGGCCCAGCGCGATCCAACTGGTGATGGCGAGCACCGCGTCGACCGTCTCCTCGTCGCTGAATGCGGCCTTGAACCTGCCCCAGAACGCCTCGTCGCCTTCCAGCCCGCGCGGCTCCTCGCCCATGCGCTGCGCCAGCTCGATCGCCAGCCGCTCGCGCTCGCTGAAGCCAGGGGCGGTGCGCCATTCCGGCACGTTGTCGTAGAATGCCGCGTCGGGTGCCACCGCATCCTTGAGCGCGCGGACTTCGGTGTCCTGTCCCTTGCCGGCAAGGTAGCCCTGGAGGTCGTCGGCCGCGCGCCAGTTCTGGCAGGTGCGGCAGCCGTTGATCCGCGCCGTCATGTACCGCGCGCCTTCCATCTCGCGCAGCGAAAGCCGGCAATGCCGGTAGGCGGTGGTGGAGAACGCCGTCGCGGCGGCGCCGATCTCCGGCGAGAGGTGGGTCAAGAAACCCGGCTGGCTGCGGGGATTGCCTTCAACGGTGACGCGCGGCATCGCAAATCTCCTCTGGACGGTCTGGCCAAGGGATGATGCCCGCGCCCGGGAGCCTTGCCAACCGCCGATAATCGGTGGCGTGTTCAATGCGCTCGCCGCGCGGCGCCAGCCGGTCGCCGCGCTGGTGATCGGTCAAGGCATCGGCGGAGAAGATGTTCGCCTTCGCGCCGTTCGGCATTGAACATCGGGTCGCGCCGCGAACGTGCCACGCATATCGGGGTCAAGAGCGGGTCGAGCTGCATGACCCTTCCCCCTTCCGCCATCACGGTTTGGATTTGAACCCGCAATCGACCGCGCGGTATTGTCAGTTGCGGTCCGGTCGCCCAGACTGAAGCCGGTGGCGATACGATGCCCGCCAGACTTCGCCGGCACCGGGGCCCGGTGCGCGGGAAAAGGTCGGCTCGCGATTGGGTGGGGGAACAGGATGGGCGCTTCGCTGTCGGACGAGTCGTCGCTTCCGCGCGGCATGAAACCGCCGGTCCGCAAGATCGAGGTGTTCCTCGTTCGCCTCTACGCCGTCCTGCTCGCTCTTCTCGGCATCGCGATGTTCGCAGGAGGCGTGCGCCTGGCCATGCTGGGGGGATCCCTCTATTACGTCCTGGCCGGTTCGCTTGTCATGGCGGCCGCCCTCCTGCTTTTCCTTCGCCGCCGTCAAGGCGCGTGGCTTTTCGGGCTTACGCTGGCGGCCACGATCGCCTGGTCGATATGGGAAGTGGGTTTCGATGGTTGGGCGCTCCTGCCGCGTCTGCTCATGATGACGGGTCTCGGGCTCTGGCTTCTCATGCCCTGGACGCAAAGGGCGCTCGCGGGCTCGCTGCGGCTGGCCGCGCACGCCGGCCCCCTGAAGCTTCTTGCGGTCGGACTGGTCGCGGCCGTGGCGATCGGGTGGGGGGCTCATGACCTGTTCGGCCCCGAGGGGTATCCCGATCCCCGGTTCCAGACGGGAATGGGTGCGTTTCCCCGGCAGGCGAATGCAGTGCAGGGCCGCGAGACCGGTGCCGACTGGCCCTACGTCGGCGCCGAGCGCGGCGGTGGACGCTTCACTCCCTTGACGCAGATCACCCCCGCCAATGTCTCGAAGCTGAAAGTCGCCTGGTCGGTCGACATCGGGACCCGGCCGGGCTTCAACGCCACTCCCATCAAGGTGGGCGACACGCTCTATACCTGCAACGGCAACAGCGAGGTCTTCGCGCTCGATGCCGCGACCGGACGCCAGCGCTGGCACTACGACGCCTCGCAAGGCCATGGCTACATCTGCCGCGGCGTCGCCTATCACGCGGTGCCGGGCGCACAGGGCCTGTGCTCCGGCCGGATTCTCACCGCCAACTCGATCCCGTCGCTCATCGCGCTCGATGCGCGCACCGGCCAGCCCTGTCCGGGTTTCGGGCGGAACGGCTATGTCGATCTGCTGGCCGGCATGGGCAAGGTCATCCCCGGCTATTACCGCGTCACCTCCGCGCCCGCGATCGTGCGCGGCAGGGTCGTCGTCGGCGGGCTGGTCAACGACAACCAGTACTGGGGCGTGCCCTCCGGCGTGATCCGGGCCTTCGACGTCGTCACCGGCGAGCTTGCCTGGGCTTGGGACATGGGCCATCCCGAGCGAACGGGAGCGCCGCCGCCGGGCGAGACCTACACGCATTCGACCCCCAACAGCTGGGCGCCGATGTCCGCCGACGAGGAGCTTGGCCTCGTCTACGTCCCGCTCGGCAACCCCAGCGGTGACCAGTTTTCCGGGAGGCGCAGGCCGTTCGACCGGAAATACGGCAGTTCCGTGGTGGCGCTCGATGCCCTGACCGGTCGCCCGCGCTGGTCGTTCCAGACGGTGCACAACGATATCTGGGACTATGACGTGGCGTCGCCCGCGGCGCTCGTCGACCTGACGGGGCCTGGAGGCGAGAAGCGGCGGGCGCTCGTGCAGGCGGCCAAGCGCGGCGAAATCTACATTCTCGACCGCGCGACCGGCAAGCCGATCTTCCCGGTGACGGAACGCCCGGTGCCCCGGCGAGGGCACGTGCCGGAGGAACACCCGTCACCGACCCAGCCGTTCTCCGACGCCATGCCCTCGTTCCGGGGACCGCGCCTGACCGAGCAGGACATGTGGGGCGTCACTCCGCTCGACCAGCTCTATTGCCGCATCCAGTTCAAGGAATCGCGGCACGAGGGGATCTTCACGCCGCCGGGGCTCACTCCGTCGGTCGATTCCCCGATGTCCAGCGGGTCGATCAACCAGTGGGGCGTGACGATCGACCCGGTACACAACGTCATGGTGCTCAACACCTTCCACCTGGCGACCCGAGTGCAACTGGTGCCGCGCAAGGAAGTGCTCGCCAGCGGCAAGAAGATCATGGGGCCGTGGGCCAGCGGAAGGGAAATGCTCGGCCTCGCTCCGCAGATGGGAACGCCTTATGGCGTCTTGCGGGACTTCTGGCTTAACCCTCTGAGAGTGCCATGTACGAAGCCCCCGTTCGGCAGGCTCCATGCGGTCGACCTCAACACCGGCAAGCTGCTGTGGACGCGGCGGCTGGGAACCGCGCGAGGCAGCGGCGCGCTGGGCATTTCGGTGCCCTTCGCCATCCCGCTGGGTACGCCGCTATACGGCGGAGCGACGGTGACGCGGAGCGGACTGGTGTTCATCGGTGCCACCAAGGACGGCTTCTTCCAAGCCTTCGACTTGCGCACCGGCGATCTGCTGTGGCGGGCCAGCCTGCCGGGCGGGGGCAATTCCTCGCCAATCAGTTATGCGGCGGCCGGGCGGCAATACGTGGTGATCGCCGCTGCCGGCTCCTACTCGATCGAAAGCCCGCTATCGACCAAGCTGGTGGCCTTCGCCCTCCCGAAACAGGCGCCGAAATAAGCGGCCGGGACAGTCCGCAAAAAAGCCCGTCCAACCACCAGGTCGGACGGGCCTTTTAATTCAAACAGTGTTCGGGCGATCAGAACTCGAACGTGAGGTCCACGCCGTAGCTGCGCGAAAGGATGAAGTTGGTCGTCATCGCTGTCTGCAGGTTGATCGGCTGGGCCGGCCGGTCGGCGTTGGTCAGGTTGCGGCCCCAGACCGCGAGTTCCGCCTTCGACCCGCCGATGTCGAGGTCACGCAGGGCGACCCGGCCGTTGATCGTCCAAACCGCACGCGAAACATCGACGGCGGTAGATTCGCCGGGGAATGTCGTCGGACGCAAGCTGATGGCGATGTAGTCGGAGCGCCACTGGGCATCCATGCGGAACATCATGAACGCATCGCCGAACAGCGGCTGCGTGTCGTACTGCGCCGACAGGTTCGAGGTCCACTTCGGCCGGACCGTCGGCCCGGCCGAAAGCGCGGGGGGCCGCAGGATCAGGTTGGGGTTGATGATCTTGCTGTCGGTGTACCCGCCGCCAGCATTCAGCGTCAGCCCGCGCACCGGCACCAGAGTGGCTTCCAGTTCGACGCCCTTGGTCTTCAGGTCGCCCTCGCGCAGGACCAGGGTGCCGATATCGTTGTTGGTGTTCGGCGGCGGCAGCGACCGGCCGCTGGAGACCGCCTGAAGATTGTCGTAGTCGGCCTTGAACAGCGCGACGTTCAACCGAAGCCGCCGGTCGAACAGCTCGGTCTTGGCGCCGGCTTCCCATGCCTTCACCGTTTCGGACGGATAGTCGAAGCCCGAGACCGATCCGCCTGAGACGAACCCGGTCGAGTACTTGGCATAGAGCAGGATGTCAGGGGTCGGCTTGTAGTTCACGCCCAGCGAATAAGTGATTTCGCTGTCCTTGAATTCGAAGGGGTAGACATCTTGGCGATTGGACGCGGTAACAAAGACATAGGTTGTGCCGGTCTTCTTGTCCTTGGTGTAGCGGATGCCGCCGATGACATCCAGTTGCGGCGTCACGTGAAACTCGGTCTGGAGGTATGCAGCCCCCGAGCGGTTCTTGTTGTACGAGATCTCGCGCCGGCCGCCGGGAACGACGTTGCCCGGAAGCGCGGTGTTGGCGACCGATCCCCTCAGCCCGTCGAAAGAGCCGTTGTTCGACTTCAGGCTGAAGTAATAGAGCCCCGCCGTCGCGGTGAGGAAATCGGAAGCGTAGCTGAATTGAAGCTCCTCGCTCCAGTGGCTGCCTTTCGTCTGGGCGGTGTTACCGGAGACGATATAGTTCGCGCCAAGTGCGGACGCGAGCGACGGCTGTGCGGCGACCATCGCTGGGGTGACCAGAACGCCGCTCAGTCCCGCAAGATCAGACGCGCCCCGGACGCGCTGCTTGCGGTAGGCGGCGATGTTCTTGATCGTGACCGAATCGCTCAGCTCCAGGGTGCTCGTCAGGCTGTGACCCTGGGCAGTGAGATAGCCAGGAACCGTGAACGCGCTGTTGACCGCCTTGGGGCGTTTACCATCCGCGCACAGCACCTGCGGAAACGCGGCGAGACCCAGACCCAGCACACTGGTCGGCGTCACGGCGTTGCCCAGCTCGACGGTGCAGGCGCCCTGCGGCGTGAAGTTGTCCTCGGTCCAGTCGAACCGGTAGACCGTTTTGAAGGCGCCGCCCGGATCGAACTTGACCGCGGCGAACACCGATTCGGAATTCGAGGCGCCGAGCGTCTTGGGCGAGCGCTGGACGCCGCCGGCACCGCGCACCACCCGCCGATCCCAGATCGTCCCGGCTCCAAGATTCTCGATGTCGCCGTCGAATTCCGAATGGGTGTAGCTGATCGAAGCGCTGAGTGGTCCCCACGAAGGCAGCTCGACGCGGGTCGAGGAGCGGATGTGGTCCTTGTTGCCGTAAGTGAAGACTTGGCGCAGCGAGGGTTCGCCCGAAGGCTCGCGCGTGATGATGCTGATCGCGCCGGCGGTCGAGTTGCGGCCGAACAGAGTGCCCTGCGGACCGCGCAGGACTTCGATCCGCTCAAGGTCGGGCAGTTCGAACAGCGAACCCGCCGAAAGCCCCACATAGACACCGTCGATATAGAGCGAGATCGACTTGTCCTGCCCGGCCACCGACCCGTAAGTCACCGATCCGCGCATCGAGAAGTTGGGCGTGTTCACGCCGCCGCCGGTCTTGCGAATGAACAGGTTGGGCACTTGCGCCGTCAGATCGAGCGCGTTGGTGATGCGGTTGGCGACAAGCTGGTCGGTCGAGATCGCGGTGATGGCGATCGGAACGTCCTGAAGGCTCTGTTCGCGTTTCTGGGCGGTGACGATGATATCCGCCAGCCCCACGTTCGTTTCTTCGGCGTCCTGGGCCAGGGCAGGCGTGGCCAGCAGCAACGGCACGAGCGCGCAACTTCCCAGCAGCACGGACCGTCCGGCACGGATCGACAGCGTGTGATATGATCTCATTAGCCTTCTCCCATTCTTTATTTTATACGCAAATCCCGGCTTCGAAGATTTGCGAAGACTGACCCGAAGTCCAAGGTACGGCGCTTCTATTTTCGCGTCAAACCCGAACGATTCCCGAATTAAGATTCATATTTATGGATACGCGCGGCATGATGGCCGTGGCCCTGATATCCGCCGAAGCGAGACGATCGATCGGGAGTATCTGGAGAGGTTTTGAAAGGACATGAGCATGACAGCACCGCTTTCGGCTGCCGACCTTACCGGGGGCAATGACCCGGCGATCGATCTGGTCACGGCGGGGACACCGGACGATGCGGCCCATCGGGAGGGGATCAATGTCTGGGTGTGGGACGATACCGGACAGGTCTGCTTTCCGCGCATGGGTATCGAATCGGTTGGCGCCAACTGGGACGGCGCGCGCACGCTGATGCTCAACTGCGCCATGCCCGATGGCCGGGTCCTGACGCGGTGGGAGGATCTTGCGCCGACGGCGGACAGCAACGATGCCACAGACCCTCGGGTCATCGCCGCGGGGCCGATGCGGTTCGAATGCGTCGAGCCGTTCGTACGGTGGAAGGTGCGCTTCGACGGCAAGGTCGAGGAGACCAGCCTCGGGCGGCAGATCGCGGGCGAGGGGCCGGCGGCGATCGGCCCCGCCCGGCGCGCGCCGGGCGCGGTCACGCTGCGCTATGAACTCGATCTCGTCAGCGTATGCCCGCCGTGGTTCCAGGGCTCGCTGGGCGGCAGGGACTTCGTCCCCGGCGAGGATCGGTTCGAACAGCTCCACAGGGTCACCGGCACGGTCGGGATCGACGGGCGGGAGCGGCCGTTCTCGGGCGGCGCGCTCAGGATCCACCGCAAGGGCGCGAACCGCACGCCGCATGGCCACTTCTTCGGCCACGTGTGGAATTCGGCGTTCTTTCCCAGCGGCCGTGCGTTCGGCTTTATCCACTACTACCCGTATCCGGACGGCAAGCCCAAGTTCCGCGAGGGCTGGGCGATCGAGGAGGACGGACAGATGGTGCCCGCCGAAATCCTCGACCGGCCATGGCTGCAAAGTTCGCAAGTCCATGACGATACGTTCTCGTTCATCATCCGTACCGCCCGCGCGGAATCGCGGGTCACCGCGCGCACCCACGCAAGCTGCTTCGCGCCGCAGACGGAGACCTTCCCCGACTTGCAGCAGGGAATCGGCCAGTTCCGCTGGCGGGGAGAGGAAGCCTATGGAATGATCGAACGCTCGACCTGGCGTTATCCCAGCAAGAGTTGAGACGGCGGCGGGATCGGATTCCCGCGCATGGGGACCGAGCCGGATCCGGGTGCCCACGAAGCCATGGCCGCGTGGGTCGATCGCAGGCGCAAGGGCCGCCGGCGGTTCATCCTATCGCGGCGGTCACCGCCTTGCCGCAGGCTTCGGTGTTCGCCGAACCGCCAAGGTCCGCGGTGCGGCCGGTCGCCGACATCAGCGTATCCTCGATCGCGCGCATGATCGCGTCGGCCGCCTCCTGCTCGCCGAGATGTTCCAGCATCATCGCCGCCGACCAGATCTGGCCGATGGGGTTGGCGATGCCCTTGCCGGCGATGTCGGGCGCCGAACCGTGCACCGGCTCGAACAGCGAGGGGAACGTGCCTTCGGGATTGATGTTGCCCGAAGGCGCCACCCCGATGGTGCCGGTGCAGGCGGGGCCGAGGTCGGAGAGGATATCGCCGAACAGGTTGGAGGCGACGACGACATCGAAGCGCTGTGGGTTCATCACGAACTGCGCGGTCAGGATGTCGATGTGGTATTGGTCGTGGCTGACGTCCGGGTAGTTCGCCGCCATCGCCTCGACCCGCTGGTCCCAGAACGGCATGGTGATGGCGATGCCGTTGGACTTGGTGGCGGAAGTCAGGTGCCGGCGCCCGCGCTTTTGCGCGAAGTCGAAGGCGAAGCGCAGGATGCGATCGACCCCGAAGCGGGTCATCACCGTCTCCTGGATCACGATCTCGCGATCGGTGCCGGGGAACATGTGGCCGCCGACCGAGCTGTATTCCCCCTCGGTGTTCTCGCGGATCACCCAGAAGTCGATCTCGCCCGGCTTGCGGTTGGCGAGCGGCGAGGGGACGCCGGGCATCAGCCGGACCGGGCGCATGTTGACGTACTGGTCGAACTCGCGCCGGAACTGCAGGATCGAGCCCCACAGCGAGATGTGGTCGGGCACCGTCGCCGGCCAGCCGACCGCGCCGAAGAAGATCGCGTCGGTCCCGCCGATCCGCGCCTTCCAGTCCTCCGGCATCATCGCGCCGTGCGCCGCGTAGTAGTCGCAACTGGCGAAATCGTGCCATTGCAGGTCGAGCGTGAAGCCGAACTTGCCGGCGGCCGCCTCGAGCGCACGGATGCCTTCGGGCATGACTTCCTTGCCGATTCCGTCGCCGGGGATCACCGCGATCTGGTAATGCCGTGAAGACTTTCGTGCATTCATCGTCGATCCGCCCCTCGATGGTTCGGCGGGACTGATCGCGGATCGACCGGCGCGATGCAACCCGTCAGATGCGGCAGACGATGCCGATGTCCCCGCGCCGCTCGACCAGATCGACCACGACCTTGTCGCCGGAGCGGCGCAGCGCGATGTCGGCGGCGCCTTGGGATGTCTTGACCCCGTGCAGCGTCACTTCGTCAAGGAAACCAGGCAGTTGCGGCTGGTTGAACACGATGCAATTGGTGTCGATATCGAAATCGAGACCGAGGCAGGTCTGCACCATCGAGAGGGGTGCCGCGGCGGACCATGCCTGGGGAATGCAGGACACCGGGTAGAAGGTCGGGCCCTGGGTGGGACGGCGCGGAAAACCGCAGAAAAGCTCGGGCAAGCGGCGCAGGTCGACATAGGCGGAGGCGGCGAGGAGCCCTTCGAACACCGCCGCCGCCTCCTGCCGGAAGCCGTAGCGCGCGAAGCCGGCGGCGATCAGCGCGTTCTCGTGCGGCCAGACCGATCCGTTGTGATAACTCATTGGATTATAGCGTGATTCCGTCGCGGCGATGGTGCGTATGCCCCAGCCGGAGAACGACGACGGGTCCATCAGCGTCCTCACCACGCAAGCGGCATGCTCCGGCATTGCAAGGCCGGTGAAAAGCACATGCCCCGCGTTGGAAGAGCGCACGCGGCAGGGTTGCTTCTCTCCGTCCAGCGCGAGCACGTAAGTCCCCAGTTCGGCGTCGAAGAAATCGCGGTCGAACCGCTGCTTCAGGTCCTCGGCCCGGGCCCGGTATCCGGCCGCCTCGCGCGGCTGGTCCAGCACCGTCAGTATCTCGGCCGCCGCGTGCCATGCGCCGTGGACGTAAGCCTGCACTTCGCTGAGCGCGATCGGTCCCGAGGCAAGCCGGCCATCGGCATGGAACACCGAATCGTTGCTGTCCTTCCAGCCCTGGTTGACCAGACCCTCGTCGGTGTGGCGGCCATATTCGACGTAGCCGTCGCCGTCCCGGTCTCCGTACGTGTCGATCCACTCGAGAGCGGCGGCGATATTGGGCCAGAGCCGCTCCACCACGTCCCGGTCCCTGGTGCGCGCCAGGTACTCGCCCGCCAGCATGACGAACAGCGGGGTGGAATCGATGCTGCCGTAGTAATGGCGGAAGGGCACCTCGCCCAGCAGCGCCATCTCCCCCCGGCGCACCTCGTGCAGGATCTTGCCCGGCTCGGCATCGGCGGCGGCGTCGAAGCCGGTTGCCTGGTGCGCGGCGAGATAGGACAGGACCCCGCGCGAGATCTCCGGGTCCATCCACAGCGTCTCCATGCCGGTGATCAGCGCGTCACGTCCGAACACGGTGCTGAACCAGGGGATGCCGGCGTAGGGATAGGGCCCATGTTCGGTCTCGGTGATGAGCATGTAAGTGTCGGCCACGCAGCGCCGGACGGATTGGTTGAAGCTCTCGTTGGAAGACGAGATCGCCGCCGCGCGCGCGGCGCTCGTCCGCAAGTATCCCTCGGCCTCGCCATAGGCGGCGACGTAGCGTTCCTCGAGCGAGCCGTCGCCCGCGCGGTCCGCGCAGTCGATCTCGACGTGGATCGTGGTGCTGGCATGGGGTGCGAGTTCGAAGCGGAAGCGGGCCTGCCTGCCTTCGAGCTGGGCGGGCGCGGGCTCGAAGCGCAGTACCGTGACGCGGTCCTGATCGTCTAGGCCGCGATAGGACAGCCGCACGCGGTCGGTCGAGACCTCCGGCGCGCGCTGGACGCCGCGCCGCTCGCGCCGGGCGCCGCGCACTTCGAACAAGTCGGCGAAATCGGCGGCGAAGGTGAGCTCCAGGGGGATCGTCTGGGCCGCTTCGTCGTAGTTGGTCACCGTCAGCCGTTCGTAGACGCTGTCCCGCCACAGGAACCGGTGCCGCAGGATGTGGATGCGGTCGTTGGCGAGGCCGGGCCCGCCCTGCGCATCGAACAAGTCGGGGTTGGTCAGGTCGCAGCGCAGCAGGGCATTGTCGTCGCGCAGCGAGGAGCTGAGCAGGATCGGCCGCATCCCGCCGTTGATCGTCAGGTAGAGGTGCGAAAGGTGGCGGCAATCGCGATGATACACCCCTTCGGGATTGTCCGGATCGGCTATGCAGTCCCCGGCATGGTCGAACACCGCGAAAGTATCGCCATGCTTGAGCGTCCGCGGCCGCCGCTCGTGCAGCGAGGCGGCGGCGGGGATCAGGTATTGGGAGGGATCGTTGGACGGATCGGTATCCGTGTTGGGCCCTTCATGCGGCGGCCGCGACGGTAACGCATCCATGGGGCTCTCCTGCTTATTCACGCGACGTTCTGGAGTTCCGTTCCTCCGCCGAGAAGCCGCCGAAATCGTGCCGCCTCGGTGCGCGCGCCCTCCAGGCCATGGTATAACCGAAGATAGTCGGCGACCATCCGTTCCACCGTGAAGCGCCGTTCGAAAGTCTCGCGCACGCGCTTGCGGTCGAGCAGGTCGAGCTGGCGCACCGCCTCCACCGCCTGTTCCACGTCATCGACGATGAAGCCCGACACCCCGTGGTCGATCACTTCGGGAACCGAGCCGCAGCGAAACGCGATGACCGGCGCGCCGCAAGCCATCGCCTCGATCATAACGAGGCCGAACGGCTCGGGCCAGTCGATCGGGAACAGTACGGCGCGCGCGTTGCCCAGGAACATGGCCTTGTCCGCCTCGCCGATCTCGCCGATGAATTCGACGTCGGGGGAGGAGCGGATCATCGGCTGGATGACGTCGTCCCAATATGCCTGGTCGGCCTTGTCGACCTTGGCCGCGATCCTGAGCGGCATGCCGGCGGCCGAGGCGATGGCGATCGCCCGGTCGGGCCGCTTTTCGGGCGAGATGCGGCCGATGAAGGCGAGGTAATCGGCCTTGGGGTCGGCGACGGGCACCAAGAGGTCGCGCGGCAGGCCGTGATGGACGGTATCCACCCAGTTGACCGGCGGCAGCGGCCGGCGTTGGTCGTTGGAGATGGAGACGAGCGGGATGTCGGCGAAGGTCCGGTAATAGGCCTGGAGGTCGGGAAGGTCCAACCGGCCGTGGAGGGTGGTGAGGGTGCGGGCGGCGAAGTCACGGATGACGGGGCCGTGGATCACATCGACGTGGAAGTGGAGCACGTCGAATTCCCCGGCCCGGCGGCGCACTTCCTCCAGCAGGATCATGTGATGGGGCAGCGTGTCCCTCACCGCCGGATCGAGCCGCAGCGCCTTCTCGCAAACGGGGAAGAGCCGCGCGGACGTGACCGAGTCGCCGCTGGCGAACAGCGTGACGTCGTGGCCTTGCCGCACCAGTTCCTCGGTAATGTACGAGACGATGCGTTCGGTGCCGCCGTAGAGCTTGGGCGGCACGCTTTCGGCAAGGGGGGCGATTTGGGCGATTTTCATCGACACTGGACTCCTGACGGCAAATGGTCAGGACGCCGCATCGGCGATCCTGGCCTGCATCAGAAATCGGCGAATGGCCACGATGTTCCCGCCGACAGGGTAGGATATTGCTGCACTGCCGCAAAGGAAGCCAAAGTCCCGTACGTCGAAATACCTCGAAATCAACGCGCGGCGAACACACCGCAGGCGATGCGGTCGCCGCTGTTGCCCGAAGGGTCGGTCATCTGGTCGTCGACCCCGGCGTGGATCACCATGGCCGAACCGTCGCCATCGAGCAGCCCGTCGCGCGTCGCGTTCCTGAGCGGATAGGCAAGCGTGCCGGTGCCGTCCGCCGCGACC
>DATEEP010000139.1:0-2474 GCA_035281095.1 Novosphingobium sp.
CGGCATCTTCTGCAAGGTGGATGTGACGAGCGACGAGAGCGTCGACGCGGGCTTTGAAAAGGCGCGTGCCGCTCACGGTCAGGAGCGCGTCATGGTGTGCTGCGCCGGAACCGGCAACGCCGTCAAGACCGCCAGCCGCTCCAAGGAGGACGGTTCGGTCAAGCATTTCCCGATCGACGCGTTCAACAAGATCGTGCAGATCAATCTGGTCGGCACCTTCCGCTGCGTCGCCAAATCGTCGGCGGGCATGCTGACCCTCGACACCCTGCCGGACAATGATCGCGGCGTCATCATCATGACGGCCTCTGTCGCGGCCGAGGACGGTCAGATGGGCCAGGCCGCCTATTCCGCGTCCAAGGGCGGCGTCGTCAGCCTGACCCTGCCTGTCGCCCGCGACCTGATGGGCGAGGGCATCCGGGTCAACACCATCCTGCCCGGCATTTTCCTCACGCCGCTGATGCTGGCGGCGGGCGATAAGGTGGTGGACGCCTTGGCCCAGTCGGTTCCTTTCCCCAAGCGGCTCGGCAACCCCGCGGAATATGCCCATCTCGCGCTGACGATGATCGAGAACGGCTATTTCAACGGCGAAGATGTGCGCCTTGACGGTGCCATCCGCATGGCGGCGCGCTGATCATGCGGCAGGTCTTCGAAGCACCTGCGCGGTGGATGGACGACGAACTCACGATGTTCGACGAGTCCGTCAGTCGTTTCTTCGCCGACAAGGTCTCGCCCGAGCGCATCACCAAATGGCGTGAAGACGGCATTGTCGAGCGCGAGGCCTGGACCGAGATGGCCGCCGCTGGACTGCTCGGCCTGTCGATCTCGCCTAAATATGGCGGTGCGGGCGGCGATTTGCGGCATGAAGCGGTGCTCATGCGCCATCTGGGCCTGATCGGGGCAGAGGGCTGGGGCGTTCCGCTGCACAACGGCATTTGCGGCGGCTATCTGTCGCATAATGGCACGGAAGAACAGCGTCAGCGCTGGTTGCCGGGTCTGGTGTCGGGCGAACTGATCACCGCCATCGCGATGACGGAGCCGGGCGCCGGGTCGGATCTCAAGGGGATCCGGACCACTGCGCGTCGAACGGAAAATGGCTATGTCCTCAACGGGCAGAAGACCTTCATTACCAACGGCCAGCTTGCCGACCTCATCATCGTGGTTGCCAAGACCGATGCGGATGCGGGCAGCAAGGGCATTTCGCTGATCGTCGTGGATGTCAGGGATTGCCCAGGCTTCTCGCGCGGGCGCAATCTCGACAAGGTCGGCATGGAACTGGGCGACACGTCCGAGCTGTTCTTCGAAGACGTGCATGTCCCGGCGGAAAATCTGCTGGGCGGCGTCGAGGGCAAAGGCATGTATCAGCTGATGCAGGAACTGCCCAAGGAACGGCTGCTGATCGCGATCGAGTGCATGGCGATCATCGAATCCGCGCTCGCGCACACGTTGGATTATGTCCAGGAACGGCGTGCTTTCGGCCAGCGGGTCTGGGATTTCCAGAATACCCAGTTCACGCTCGCCGACTGCAAGACCGAAGGCGCGATCGCGCGGTCGTTCGTCGATGAATGCATCATCAAATATGTCGAAGGGACGCTGGATGCCTCGACAGCCAGCATGGCCAAATATTGGGTGTCCGAACGCGCCCAATCCATCGTCGACCGCGCCCAGCAGTTTTTCGGCGGTTATGGCTATATGAACGAATATCCGATCGCCCAGCTGTATAAGGACGTTCGCATCAAGCGGATCTATGGCGGTACGACGGAGATCATGAAGCTGCTGATCGCCCGCACGATGGAAGGCTGAGGCCAGCGGGAACTGCCGCCAGAAGGGGAGGCTGGCGGCTCCCGCCTTGCGACGCCGGTATGGCGCATCATTCGGTTGCCGCCGAGATCAGGGCCGGTCATGCTATTAGGGAGGATCCGATGGATTATGAGACCATTCGCTACGATGTCAGCGAAGGCATCGCCACCATCACCCTGTCTCGGCCCGACAAGCTGAATGCCTTCACCCCCGGCATGATGAGCGAACTGCTGCATGTGTTCGATCGCGTCGATAGCGACGATGAAGTTCATGCAGTGATCGTGACCGGAGACGGAAGGGCATTCTGCGCGGGCGCCGATCTGTCCGACGGCCCGGCCGCTTTCGTCTTTGAAGGCGATATCATGCGACCTGACGGGTCGCTGGATTATTCTGTCGACGCAGCGCGCGACGGCGGCGGCCGCGTGACCTTGCGCATCTATCAGTGCCTCAAGCCCGTGATCGCGGCTATCAACGGTCCTGCGGTCGGCATTGGCGCGACGATGACCCTGTCCATGGATATTCGCCTCGCCAGCGAAAATGCCCGGATGGGGTTCGTTTTCGCGCGGCGGGGGATCGTGCCGGAAGCGGCTTCCTCCTTTTTCCTGCCGCGCGTCGTCGGCATCTCGCAGGCGCTCGAATGGTGTTACAGCGGCCGTGTGTTCGACGCGACCGAAGCA
>DATEEP010000140.1:0-37207 GCA_035281095.1 Novosphingobium sp.
CGGCGCGGGCGGGCCCAGTGCGCCTTGCGCGAGCGCGCGCGGTTCGACGCTGCGGAAACCGGCGAGGCGCAGCAGCCGCGCATAGCTGGCGCCGGTCAGCCCCATCGAGATCGCGCGTCGGGGGTCCAGCGCGAATGTCCGGCCACGGGCGATCATGCGCCGGTCATGGGCCTCCCGAACCAGCTTCTCGGCGATATCGAGCCGCACCGCCTGCTTCCCGATCGCGCGATAGCCTGAGGGTGGTGGCCCCTTGCCCGCGTCGATCGCCGGCGGCATCGCCGGGCCGGGCAACTGCGTCCCGCGCCCGCCGAGCTGCGCGAGACCGGCCCACGCCGCAAGCGCGGCGGGCCCGAGCATCTCCGGCAGATAGAGGTCGAGCGCGCCCACCTTGACACCGAGCTTGGCCAGCCTTGCGCGCTGGGTCCGGTCCAGCCCCTCCAGCCCCGAGCCTTCGCGATCGATCATGCCGCCGGCTTCGGCCAGCCGGATCAGCAATGCGCGCAGTTCGGGTCCCGCATCGGCCAGTCGGCTGGCGGCGTGGATCCGCCGGACGGGTTCGAGGGGCCGGAGCATCGTCGCCAGCCAGTCGGCCAGGATCGCGCCCAGCGTCTCGCGCGCCTTGCCGGTCAGGGTGCCCAGCGAACGCTCGATGGCGACTTCGGGCGAAAGCGGATCCTTGCTCACGATCAGCCGGGCCAGGGGCTTGCCGCGCCAGAGGATGCGGCCGCGATCCAGCAGCAGGGGGAACTCGCCAGCCGAGACGGCCCCGGCCAACTCGGCCGCGCGCTGTTCCAGCAACCTCGGCAGGTGACGCTCGGCCGCGGCGAGCAGCAGCTTGCGGTCGGCATGCGGAACGTCCGGATCGACCTCGAAGCTGAAGCCGGTCAGCGTGCCGATGCGCTCGCCCTCGACCATGACGTCATCGCCTTCGAGCCCCGTCGTGAGCAGATCGGGGCTTCGGCCGGCGGTCTTCATCAAAACGGCAGTGCGGCGGTTGATGAAGCGTTCGGTCAGACGGGCGTGGAGCGCGTCTGACAGCCGCGCCTCGACCGCGCGGGCGCGCGCCGCCATCTCGTCTTGCGCCATGACCCAGTCGGGGCGCTGGGTGATATAGGCCCAGCTCCTGATCGCGGCGATGCGGCCCTGCAGCGTGTCGATGTCGCCCGAGACATTGTCGAGCTGGGCGATGGCTTGCGCCACATAGTCCGTCCCCAGCATCCCGCTGCGCAAGTCCTGCCATAGCCGGGCAACGAACCGGGCATGCGCGTCCGGCCCGTGTTGCCGGAAATCGGGCAGGCGGCACGCTTCCCAGAACCGCGCGACGTCATGGCTGGAGCGCACCGTGGCGGCGATCTGCGGGTCCTCCGCCAGTCTTTTCAGCACCGTCAGATCGATCGCCTCGGGCGGGCGGATCAGCTCGGGTCGTTGGGGCGGCGCTTCCAGGTCGCCGATCAGCACCGCCAGCGTATCGAGCCGGGGCTCGGCATCGCGCCAGTAGAGGTGGGTCAGCGGCGCGAAGCGATGCTCCTCGATCGCGTAGACTTCCTCGTCGGTGAACGCGGCGTCGTGAGCCCCGGTCCCGCCTAGCGTCCCGAACGTGCCGTCACGCTGATGGCGTCCCGCGCGTCCGGCGATCTGCGCCATCTCGGCCGGCGTGAGGCGGCGCTGGCGCATGCCGTCGAACTTGGAGAGCCCGGCGAAGGCGACATGCCCGACATCGAGGTTGAGTCCCATGCCGACCGCGTCGGTCGCGACGAGGTAATCGACCTCGCCCGACTGGTAGAGCGCCACCTGGGCGTTGCGGGTCTGCGGGCTCAGTGCTCCCATCACCACCGCCGCGCCGCCCCGGAACCGCCGCAGCATTTCCGCGATGGCGTAGACCTGCTCGGCCGAGAAGGCGACGATGGCGCTGCGGGGCGGTATCCGCGAAAGCTTGCGCGCGCCGGCGTGGGTGAGGGTCGAGAAGCGCGGGCGGCCGATGATCTCCGCCTTCGGAATCAGTGCCTTGACCATCGGTTCCAGCGTTTGCGAGCCGAGGATCATCGTCTCGTCGCGGCCGCGTGCATGCAACAGACGGTCGGTGAAGACGTGGCCTCGTTCGCGGTCGGCGGCGAGTTGCGCCTCGTCCAGGGCGACGAAGGAGAGGTCTTTCGCCACCGGCATCGCCTCGGCGGTGCACAGCAGGTAGCGCGCGTCCCTGGGCTCGATCCGCTCCTCGCCGGTGATCAACGCGACACGATTCGCGCCCTTGATCGCGCAGACTCGGTCATAGACCTCCCGCGCCAGCAGCCGCAGGGGAAACCCGATCGCCCCGCTCGAATGCGCGCAGAGGCGCTCGATCGCCAGGTGAGTCTTGCCGGTATTGGTCGGGCCCAGCACGGCCTTCACCGTGGCGTCGGCGGCTGAGCCGTGCGGCCGGAGGCCAGCGTGCTGGTCGTAACCCATTGCAATCGCGAATGTGGCATCGCCGCTGGCCGCTCGCAAGGTCCCGGTGGTCCTCCGTTGCCGGTAAACCCACAGGATATTCATGCCGATCACCCGGGCGTTAGCCGGGCTTTAACCTTGTGGGCGCAGGGAACTCTGGAAGAACCGCGCACGCCGGATGGGCTGGGCGGAAACAGGGACGCGCACTCTCTTGTTCATGCCACTGTTCGCGAATGGCGATCAGCCGCAGCTTGCCTTCGCTGGCGGAGCCGGGACCGGCGGAGGGCCCGGCCGCCCGGCCGTGCCGCCGCCAGCGTCCTTGGGCGCACTTGCGCGCCAGGCCTGCGACGATGCGCGCGCGCGCATCGAGCAGCGCCTCCACGCCGTCGACATCGCGCCGGATCTCGCCCAGGACATCGGCAGCCGCCGCTGGTTTCGCGGCCTCGGCACGATGATGGCACTCAGTCTGCTGGCGGTCTCGTTCTGGCCGGACATGACCGCGGTCGAAGCGGCAACGGCGATGCCGGTCGATGCCGAGGTGCGCGACGAATTTCGCAGCCAGATGATCATGCCGCTGGCCCTGGGCGCCGACAGCGGTCGCCACATGGGCGCGACGCCGGCGGTCCTGCCGCTGCGCTCCGCGCCGGAGCGGCCCAGCCTCGAACTGACGGCGACGCTGGGGGCCGGCGATTCGTTCGGCCGCATGCTCCAGCGCGCGGGCGTCGGATCGGGCGACGCGGCCCACGTCATCCAGATGGTCTCGGCCTCGGTGCCGCTGACCGATATCGAGCCGGGCACCCGCTTCGACATCGTGCTGGGCAAGCGGACTTCACCCGAAATGCCCCGACCGCTCGACCGGGTGGACTTCCGCGCGCGCATGGACCTCGACCTTTCGATTGCCCGCCGCGATGGCGGCCTAACCTTGCAGCGGCAGCCGATTCCGGTCGATGCGACGCCGCTGCGCATCCGGGGCCCCGTCGGCGGCAGTCTCTACCGCTCGGCCCGCGCGGCTGGTGCTCCGCTCAAGGCGATCCAGCAATATCTGCAGGCGATCGACGATCACGTCAGCCTCGAAGGCGGCATCGCCGCGACCGACCGGTACGACCTCATCGTCGCCTTCAGGCGCTCGGCCAAAGGCGAACGCAAGGTCGGCGAGCTGCTCTATGCCGGCCTCGAAGGCAACGGCCAGCAGCGCCTGGCACTGATGCGCTGGGGGAAGGATGGCCAGTTCTTCGAAGCATCGGGTGTCGGCCAGCGGCAGTCCGCCACCTTCGCACCGGTTTCCGGCCGCATCACCTCCAGCTTCGGGTTCCGACGCCATCCCATCCTCGGTTACATGCGGATGCATTCGGGCATCGACTATGCCGCGCACTACGGCACGCCGATCCGCGCGGTCAGCGACGGCATGGTCACATATGCGGGCCGGCACGGTGGCCACGGCAACTTCGTGCGGCTGAGCCACGGCGGCGGGCTCGGCACCGGCTATGCGCACATGAGCCAGATCGCGGTGGCACCGGGCGCGTCCGTCCGCGCCGGCCAGGTGATCGGCTATGTCGGCTCGACGGGGCTGTCCACGGGCCCGCACCTGCATTTCGAGGTCTATCAGGGCGGGCGCAAGCTCGATCCGCTGTCCGTTCGTTTCGTGTCGCGCCCGCAGATAGACGGCGCGGAACTGGCGCAATTCAAGCAGCAGCTTTCGCGGTTGAAGGCCGTCCCGGCGGGAGCGGCGCTGCGTCCGATCGCGCCGGTCGCGGTCAGGGAGGCCCAGCCGACGCGCGAGATCGACAAGCTGGCGATGCGAGAGAGTCCGCGTCGTCCTTCCTGATTTGTGACGGGCCTGATTGATGACCGCCGAAAATTCCGGCACCTAGCTGCCGCATGACCGCATCCTATCCCCACACCCGCCTGCGCCGGCCGCGCGCCAGCGCCTGGAGCCGCGCGCTCCATCGCGAGACAACGCTGACTCCGGCGGATCTGATCTGGCCGTTGTTCGTCAGTCCCGGCGGCGGCGTCGAAGAGCCGATCGCGTCGATGCCAGGAGTCTCGCGCTGGTCGATCGACCGGATCGGCGAGCGCGCGAAGGAGGCGCTCGCGCTCGGCATCCCGTGCGTGGCGCTGTTCCCCAACACGCCAGCGGAGCGGCGCAGCGAGGACGGACGCGAGGCGCTCAATCCCGACAACCTCACATGCCAGGCGATCCGCGCGATCCGCGATGCGGTGGGCGACGCGCTGGGGGTGCTGACCGACGTGGCGCTCGATCCCTACACCAGCCACGGGCAGGACGGGCTTGTCGATGCGGCAGGGCGCGTGCTCAACGATCCTTCGGTCGAGGTCCTGGTCGGGCAGGCGCTCAACCAGGCGGCGGCCGGCGCGGACATCGTCGCGCCTTCCGACATGATGGACGGTCGCATCGGCGCGGTGCGCGCCGCGCTGGAAGCGGCCGGCCACCACGACGTCCAGATCATGAGCTATGCCGCCAAGTACGCTTCCGCCTTCTACGGCCCGTTCCGCGACGCGGTCGGCTCGGGCGGGTTGCTGAAGGGCGACAAGAAGACGTACCAGATGGACCCCGGCAACGGCGAGGAAGCGCTGCGCGAAGTCGCGCTGGACCTGGCCGAAGGGGCCGACAGCGTCATGGTGAAGCCCGGCCTCGCCTATCTCGACATCGTGCGCCGCGTGAAGGAGCGGTTCGAGGTTCCCGTCTTCGCCTATCAGGTGAGCGGCGAATACGCCATGATCGAAGCGGCCGCCGCGGCCGGCGCGGGAGACCGCGACGCGCTGGTGCTGGAAACCCTGACGGCCTTCAAGCGCGCGGGCTGCTCGGGCGCCCTGACCTACCACGCCGCCCACGCCGCGCGGTTGTTGGGGGCATGATCGAAACCGAACGGCTGAACCTGCGGGCGTGGCGTGACGCTGATCGTGACCCTTTCTGGGCAATGGCGCAGGACGAGGACGTCATGCGCTACCTCTTGCCCCGCAGCAGCCGAGAGGAAAGCGACGCCGTTGTCGATCACCTGATCGCCGCGCAAGAGGCGTGTGGCCATTGCTTTTGGGCGGTCGAGCGAAAGGACGATGCCCGCTTCATTGGTTTTTGCGGATTGATGCCAGCCAACGGCCCGTTGTCCGAGATCGAGATCGGCTGGCGTCTGGAACGCGTATCGTGGGGCAAAGGTTATGCGCGGGAGGCGGCGCTTGCCAGCCTCGATTGGGCCTGGCGTGATACTGCCACGCCGACGGTGGTGGCGATTACCGTCATCGAAAACATCCGAAGCTGGGGCCTGATGGAACGGCTTGGCATGCGCCGTGATCCGAGCGAGGACTTCGACCACCCGTTGCTGGCGGAAGGTCACCCCTTGCGCCGCCACATCCTCTATCGCATCCACCGTCCGTGATGGGCTTGGAGTCTCATACCTTGCCTCGCGGCCCCCGCCGCGCACTGTTCGTCGCCACGATCCTTGTCGGCAGCTTCCTGCTGTTCCTGGTCCAGCCGATGGTCGCGCGCATGGCGCTGCCGCTGCTGGGCGGCGCGCCGAACGTGTGGAACAGCGCGATGATCGTCTATCAGGTGCTGCTGCTGGCGGGTTACGCCTATGCGCATGCGATCGGGCGCTTGCCCTTGCGGCGGCAGGCTGGGCTGCATCTGGCGGCGTTGCTGCTTGCCGGGCTGATGCTGCCGATCGCGCTGGCGCATTTGCCACCGCCGGCATCCGGCTGGGAAGTGCTGTGGGTCCCCTCGCTGTTCGTGATGACGGTCGGCCCGGTGTTCTTCGTCATGGCCGCGCAGGCGCCGCTGATGCAGCGCTGGTTCGCGTTCCACCCCGACGCGGGGGCGCCGTGGGCGCTCTACGCCGCGTCGAACCTCGGCAGCTTCGCCGGACTGATCGCCTATCCCCTGCTGGCCGAGCCGCTGCTCTCGATCGAGGCGCAGAGCCGGGTCTGGGCCCTCGGCTATGCGGTGCTCGTCGTCCTGGTCGCGCTGGCGGCGTGGGCGCGGTGGGGCGCCCCCCTCCCCTTGAGAGGCGTGGCCGCGAGCGGGACCGCGCAGGCGCCGCACTCGATTGACGGTCCCCACCCCAACCCCTCTCCTGAAGGGGAGGGGCTTGGAGGGCGCCGCATCCTGCTGTGGCTCGCGCTGTCCGCCGTGCCTTCGGGGCTGATGCTGTCGACCACGACGCACCTCACGACCGACGTCTTCGCGATGCCGCTGCTGTGGGTGATCCCGCTCGGCCTCTATCTCCTCAGCTTCGTCTTCGCCTTCGCGGACCGGCGGTCGGTCGCCTGGGCGGTCGGCCTGTTCGCGCCGGTCACCATGCTGGCGGCCGGCGGCCTCGCCATGGTCTCGCGCAATTCGGGAACGATGACGCCGGCGGTGGCCAGCGTAGTCCTGTTGTTCGTGGTCTCGGTCGCGCTTCACGCTCGGCTCTACGATGCCCGGCCGGAGCCGGCGCGGCTGACGCTGTTCTACCTGGTCATGTCGCTGGGCGGAGCGCTGGGCGGCGCCTTCACCGCGATCGTGGCGCCGGTCGTGTTCGACTGGGTGTGGGAGCATCCGATCCTGGTCATGGCCGCCGCGCTGCTCCTCCCCCTGCCGCCTTTACTGCAATGGCGGACGATCGCGGGGCTCGATCCGGGGCTGGCGCGGCTGGCCGGATGGGTCCTGTTCGCCTTCGCCGCATTCCTCGCGTGGCTGCTGCTCGACGTCACCACCGGGGCCGAGCCCAGCATCTACCGGCTGTTCCTGACCGTACTGATCTGCGGCATCGGCATGATGCTGCTTGGCTGGCGGCATCTTTACGTCGGTGTGCTGGCGCTGCTGATGCTGGCGCAGGGCGGACTGGGCACGATCAAGGCCTCGCTGGAGCAGATGCGCACGCGCAGCTACTTCGGCATCTACACGGTGCGCGAGGTGCCGGACCTCAAGCTGCGGATGCTGGCTCACGGCACTACCCTCCACGGCCAGCAATCGACCGATCCCGCGAAAGCGCGTGAGCCGATGACGTATTACGGCCGCCGCTCGGGAGCGGGCATCGCGCTCGATCTGGTACCGGCGATGTTCGGAAACGAGGCCCGCGTCGGCGTGGTCGGTCTGGGGACCGGTACGCTCGCCTGCTACAAGCGCCCCGGCCAGCGGTGGACGTTCTTCGAGATCGATCGCGCCGTGCTGGATTTCTCCGCGGACGGGACTTTCACCTTCCTGCGCGACTGCGCGCCCGACGCGAAAGTCGTGATCGGGGACGCGCGGCTGGAGCTGGGCACAGTACCGCCGGGCAGCTTCGACGTGCTGGTGATCGATGCGTTTTCTTCCGACGCGATCCCGCTGCACCTGCTGACCGAGGAGGCGCTGGGGATCTACCTGCGCGCGCTGTCGCGGGACGGCGTGCTGCTGGTCCACATCTCCAACCGCTACATCCGGCTCGAACCGGTGATCGCGGCGCTGGCCAGGGATCATGGCCTTGCAGCGCGGGTCCGCAACGACAATCCGCGCAATCACCGCGACCTGTCGCCATCGTCCTGGGTGGCGCTCGCGCGCGATCCGGTCCGGCTGGAGCGGCTTGCGAAGGCACGTCCCGATGAGCCATGGGACGATCTCGGCGCGGTCGCGGCGAGCGGCTGGACCGACGATCACGCCTCGATCCTGCCCTACGTGAAGTGGGACAAGCTGATGGGCGCCCAATGAAGAGGACAATGCAACGATGACCGGATCCGCGACCCGACCCGACGTGACCATCGCCGCGTTCGGCGGCAAGACGCCGCGCATCCATTCCAGCGCGTTCATAGCGCCCGGTTGCCGGATCATCGGCGATGTCGAGATCGGCGAGGATGTCAGTGTGTGGTACAACTGCGTGATCCGGGCGGATGTGAACCGGATCGTCATCGGCGCGCGCACCAATATCCAGGACGGCACGGTGATCCATTGCGACAGTCCCAGCGCCGCCAATGCGGAAGGTTATCCGACCCTGATTGGCGAAGACGTGCTGATCGGCCACATGGCGATGGTGCACGGCACCGTTCTCGAGGATCGCGCCTTCGTGGGCCTGGGCGCCATCGTGATGGACGGGCGCATCGAATCGGACGGGATGCTGGCGGCGGGCGCCATGCTCACTCCGGGCAAGACGATCGGCGCGAGGCAGCTTTGGGTCGGGCGGCCGGCGAAGTTCATGCGCGATCTCGATGAACTGGCGATCGCCGCCAACCGCGCGGGGGTGCAAAACTACGTCGAGAACGGCCGCCGGCATCGGGAAGCGCTGGGGCTTTGAAGCTTCACGCAACTACTCGTCATTGCTTTCGCTCCGCTCGCAATGACGATCCTTCTTGCAGCGACCGATCAATCCCGCACCATCGCCCGCAGGGTTTCGATCCCGTCCGCCTCGTGCGCGGGCTTGTCGGTGCGGATGCGGTTGATCCGGGGAAAGCGCATGGCAAGGCCCGACTTGTGGCGCTTGCTCTGATGTACTGAATCGAACGCCACTTCGAACACCAGGCTCTTGTCGGTCTCGCACACCGGGCCGAAGCGTTTGACGGTGTGGTTGCGGACATGGCGGTCGAGCCATTTCAGCTCCTCGTCGGTGAAGCCGAAGTAGGCTTTGCCGACGGGCAACAGTTCCGCGCCCCGGTCCGGATCGCCGTCCCAGCAGCCGAAAGTGTAGTCCGAAAAGAACGAGCTGCGCTTGCCCGAACCGCGCTGCGCATACATCAGCACGCAATCGACCAGCAGCGGATCGCGCTTCCACTTGTACCATAGCCCGGTGCGTCTTCCGGCGACATAGGCGCTATCGCGGCGCTTGAGCATCACCCCTTCGATCGCGTCGTCGCGGGCGCGCTCGCGGATGGCGACGAGGTCTTCGAAACCGTCGGCCTCGATCAGGGCGGAGAGATCGAAGCGCTCGGAATAGAGCCCCCGGTTCAATCTGGGCATCAGCTCCTCGAGCCGCGCCCGACGCGCCGTCCAGGGCAGGGCGCGCAAGTCCTCCTCCTCCAGCACCAGCACGTCGTAGAGGCGCACGAAGGCCGGATAGTCTGCCAGCATCTTCTTCGAGACGAGCTTGCGGCCCAGACGCTGTTGCAAGGCGTTGAAGCTGGCGGCGCCGCCTGCCTCTCCGCCCTGATGCGTCCCGCGCACCAGCAGTTCGCCATCGAGCACGGCGGGGATGTGCAGCGCCTCGGCAACTTCGGGAAAGGTATGCGAGATGTCGTCGCCGGAGCGGGAATAGAGCCGGGTCTCGCCGTTCGCGGAGCGGACCAGTTGGACGCGGATGCCGTCCCACTTCCACTCCGCCGCGAACTCGGCGAGGTCTATGACCGTCCCTTCCAGCGGGTGCGAGAGCATGAACGGCCGGAACAGCGGCAGGTTCTCGGTCTCGGGCGGCTTGCCGCCTTCGGCCGCCCAGTGGAACAGCGTGGCGAACGGCGGCGTCTGGCCGTGCCAGTATTCCTCCACATCCTCGACGCCGACACCGAACGCCTGCGCAAACGCCAGCTTCGCCAGCCGCGCCGAGATGCCGATCCGCATCGCCCCGGTGGCCAGCTTCAGCAGCGCATAGCGCCCGTCGGGATCGAGCCGGTCCATCAGTTTCGGCAGTTCGGACATCACGGTGGCGCGAGTCATCCGCGAGAGTAGGGTGACCGTCTCGCTCAGCGAGGGCGGCGGCGCGATGTCGCCCACAGGTTCCGGCCACAGCAGGCTGGCGGTCTCGGCGGTGTCGCCGACATAGTCGCGCGACAGGGCGTAGAGCACCGGGTCGACGCGCTCCATCAGCAGGTTGCGGATCGTGGCGCTTTTCACCGCCGGAAAGTCGAGCCCGTCCGTTAGCGCGGCAAGCGCCCAGCCGCGATCGGGATCGGGCGTGTCGCGCAAGTAGTCCGCGATCAGCTTGAGCTTGGCGTTGCGCGATCGGGTATAGGTCAGCGCATCGACGAGGGCGGCGAACTTCTCCACCTACGGTCCTCCCCCGGAGAGGGAGATGGCAGACGCCGCAGGCGGCTGACGGAGGGGACTCGCCTCCCGGCGCTGCGCTGGCGGCGCACCTCCTCCACCATCCGCTGCGCGGACGGTCCCCCTCCCCATGTCGGGGAGGATCGGACCCCGCTCAATCATCCTCGTCCTCATACCCCACCAGCGCCAGCACGCGGGCCTTGCGCTGGCCCAGCTGGCACCAGCGCAGCAGCGCTTCCTCGCGGCCATGGGTGATCCAGGTTTCGGCGGGGTCGACTTCGGCGATGGTGCGGGTCAGCTCGTCCCAGTCGGCGTGGTCGGAGACGATCAGCGGCAGTTCGACGTTGCGCTGGCGGGCGCGCTGGCGCACCCGCATCCAGCCGGACGCCATGGCGGTGATCGGATCGGGCAGGCGGCGGCTCCAGCGGTCGTTCAGCGCCGATGGCGGGCAGATCACCAGCTGGCCTTCGAGGTCGGCTTTCGTCACCTCGCCCACCAGCCGCAACTCGCCCAGATCGACGCCGAGGTCTTCGTAGAGCCGGCACATCCGTTCCATCGCGCCGTGGAGGTAGATCGGCTCATGGTGACCGGCGCGACGGATCTCCGCGATCAGCCGCTGCGCCTTGCCCAGCGCATAGGCGCCGATCTGGATGCAGCGCCGCGAATTGGCGGCGAGCGTCGCCAGCAGCCGCGCGATCTCGTTCTCGACCGGGGGATGGCGGAACACCGGCAGGCCGAAGGTCGCCTCGGTGATCAACACGTCGCAGGGGGTCGCTTCGAAGGGCGGGCAGGTGGGGTCGGGACGCCGCTTGAAATCTCCGGTCACCACGATCCGCTCGCCCGCGTGCTCCAGCAGGATCTGCGCCGAGCCCAGCACATGCCCCGCCGGCAGCCATGTCGCATGGACGCCATGGCCAAGATCGAGCCGCTCGCCATAGGGCGCTGGCCTGGCGCTGCCGACCTCGCCTTCGGGAGACATTCCAGTCGCGTAGCGCAACTTCATGATCGCCAGCGTCTCGGGCGTCGCCAGCGTCTCGCCGTGCCCGCCGCGCGCGTGGTCGGCATGGCCATGCGTCACCAGCGCGCGCTCGACCGGGCGGGACGGATCGATCCAGCAATTCGCGGGAACCACGTGGATCCCCCAAGGCTCGGGTCTGATCCAGCTGAAGTCCTCTGAGGTGTTGCGCGTCATGGAAACAAAATGGGGCGGAACCGCGGTGGTTCCACTCCCCGCTCGGCGCGCGCCTTGCCCACCCCGCTGCGACCAGGCTCGCCAAAGGCTCCCCAAGTCTCGCGGCCCTCCCGCTTGCGGGAGGGCGCTTCAGTGCTCCAAGCTCCCCTCCCGCTTGCGGGAGGGGCAGGGGGTGGGCCTGTCAGAGCGCCATCCGCGCGCCTATTCGTCCGTCGCCTCGGGTTCCGCACCCTTGGAGACGCGCTTGGCCACCGGCTTGCGCTTCGCCTTGACCTTGGGCGCCGCCGGAGTCAGCTCGAAGTGCGGCTTGTTGTCCTTGACCGAGACGTGGACCTCGCCGCCGTGCGCCAGCTTGCCGAACAGCAGTTCCTCGGCCAGCGGCTGCTTGATCTTCTCCTGGATCAGGCGGGCCATCGGCCGCGCGCCGTAGAGCTTGTCGTAACCGCGCTCGCCCAGCCAGTCGCGGGCATCGCCGTCGAACTGGATGTGGACGTTCTGCTCGGCCAATTGCAGCTCCAGCTGGAGGATGAACTTGTCGACCACGCGGCTGACGGTGTCCTTCAGGAGATAGGCGAAGGGCACGATGGCATCGAGCCGGTTGCGGAACTCCGGCGTGAACATCTGCTTGACCGCTTCGTCGCCGGCATCTTCCTTGGAGATGTCGCCGAAGCCGATGCCCTGCCGCGCCATGTCGGACGCGCCCGCGTTGGTCGTCATGATCAGGACGACGTTGCGGAAGTCCACGGTCTTGCCGTGGTGGTCGGTCAGCCGGCCGTTGTCCATCACCTGCAGCAGAATGTTGAACAGATCCGGGTGCGCCTTCTCGATCTCGTCGAGCAGCAGCACGCAATGCGGCTGCTGGTCCACCGCGTCGGTCAGCAAGCCGCCCTGATCGTAGCCGACATAACCCGGAGGCGCGCCGATCAGGCGGGAGACACTGTGCCGCTCCATGTATTCCGACATGTCGAAGCGCTGGATCGGGATGCCCATGATGCTGGCAAGCTGCTTGGCGACCTCGGTCTTGCCGACGCCGGTCGGGCCGGAGAACAGGAAGCTGCCGATCGGCTTGTCGGGATCGCGAAGCCCGGCGCGGCTCAGCTTCATCGCGGTCGACAGCACGTCGATCGCCTTGTCCTGGCCGAACACCACGCGCTTGAGGTCGCGCTCAAGGTTGCCCAGCGCCTTCTTGTCGTCGGAGCTGACCGACTTGGGCGGGATGCGCGCCATCGTCGAGATCACCTGCTCGATCTCGCGCGCGGTGATGGTCTTCTTGCGGCGGCTGGGCGGCACCAGCATCTGCATCGCGCCCACTTCGTCGATCACGTCGATCGCCTTGTCGGGCAGCTTGCGGTCGTTGATGTAGCGCGCCGACAGTTCCACCGCGGTCTTGATCGCCTCGGGCGTGTACTTGACCTTGTGGTGCTCCTCGAAGGCGGTTCTGAGGCCCCTGAGTATCTTTATGGTATCCTCGATCGTCGGCTCGTTGACGTCGATCATCTGGAACCGGCGCAGCAGCGCGCGGTCCTTTTCGAAGTGGTTGCGGAACTCCTTGTAGGTGGTGGAGCCGATGCAGCGGATGGTTCCGCCCGACAGCGCCGGCTTGAGCAGGTTGGACGCATCCATCGCCCCCCCGCTGGTCGCGCCGGCGCCGATCACGGTGTGGATCTCGTCGATGAACAGGATCGCGTGGGGCATCTTCTCCAGCTCGGCGACGACCTGCTTGAGCCGCTCCTCGAAATCGCCGCGATAGCGCGTTCCCGCCAGCAGCGAGCCCATGTCGAGCGAATAGATCACCGCTTCGTTGAGCACTTCGGGCACGTCGCCCTCGACGATCTTGCGCGCGAGGCCCTCGGCGATGGCGGTCTTGCCGACGCCGGGATCGCCGACATAGAGCGGGTTGTTCTTCGAGCGGCGGCACAGGATCTGGATCGTCCGGTCGACTTCGGGACCGCGGCCGATCAGCGGATCGACCTTGCCGCCCAGCGCCTTCTCGTTGAGATTGACGGTGAACTGGTCGAGCGCGGAATCTTTCTTGCCGCTGCCCTTGGCCTCGGCCTTCTCCTCGGCGGGCGGGGTCGCTTCCTCGGAAGAGCCCTTGGGCGTGCGGTCCTCGATGCGGCGGCCGCCCTTGCCGATGCCGTGGCTGATGAAGCTGACCGCGTCCAGCCGGCTCATGTCCTGCTGCTGCAGGAAATAGACCGCATAGCTGTCCCGTTCGGAAAACAGCGCGACCAGCACGTTGGCGCCGGTCACCGTGTCCTTGCCGGACGACTGGACGTGGAGGATGGCGCGCTGGATAACCCGCTGGAACCCGGCGGTCGGGGCGGGTTCGCCCTTTTCCTCGGTCTTGAGCGACTGGTATTCCTGATCGAGATACTGGCGCACCACATCGCCCAGATCGCTAAGGTCGACGCCGCACGCCTGCATGACCTGTGCCGCGTCGGCATCGTCGATCAGCGCGAGCAGCAGGTGCTCCAGCGTGGCATATTCATGGCTTCGTTCGGACGCGTGCGACAGCGCGGCGTGCAGGGTCTTTTCAAGACTTTGCGCGAAACTTGGCATCTTGGCTCTTTCTCAGATCGGACGGATGTGAATGGGAGAAAAGGGGGCTGGAGGGATGGGTGTGGAAGCGAAACGGATGGCCCTGCCTTCAGGTTGCGCGCCCGTGTCGTACCGCATGCGAGACATATAAGATCGCGCCGCGGTGAATTCGAGACGCACTCGAAAGACCGGCGCGCGGGGCATCAGGTTCGTCGTCCGGACGGCGCGGAGAACAGGGCCTCGGCCGCCTGCATGTGATCGGCGGACTTGCGGCGATGGGCGGAGACCCGTTCAATCTCCTCGCGCAGGAGCGTAACGCGTGCGTCAAGCTCGTCCAGCGAGTAGCGTTCCAGGCTCTCGCCGGAGAGGAGGCTCGCAGCTCCAAGATTCGGATCAGAGGAGCTCGATCTGGGTCGATCTTCATCGTCCATCGCAACGCAGCATCCAATGCTATCGGCTTGCTGTCAACCTGCTGCAACATTACGCCTTTGCAAGACGAGCAACGCATGCGAACGGGGGCGAGATGGCGGCGCGGCTACCGATGACGATGACGGCGATCCTCTGCGACGCACCGGGCGGGCCCGAAGTGCTGCAAGCCCGCATGGTGGACGTACCCGTCCCCGGTCCCGGCGAAGTGCTGGTCAAGGTCGCCTATGCCGGCGTCAACCGCCCCGACGTGGTGCAGCGGCAGGGCCTCTACCCGCCGCCGCCGGGCGCATCGCCGATCTTCGGGCTCGAGATATCGGGCGAAGTCGCGGCGCTGGGCGAGGGCGTCGATGCCTCGATGATCGCGCAGAAGGTCTGCGCGCTGGTCTCCGGCGGAGGCTATGCCCAATACTGCCTCGCCGACGCGCGCCATTGCCTGCCGGTTCCCCATGGCCTTCCGCTGGCCGAGGCGGCGGCCCTGCCAGAAACGCTGTTCACCGTGTGGCACAACCTGTTCGAGCGGGGCTGGGTGCGCGATGGGGAGCGCGTGCTGGTCCACGGCGGCACCAGCGGCATCGGCACCATGGCGATCGCGCTGGGCAAGCTGTTCGGCCTGACCGTGATCGTGACGTGTGGCAGCGACGACAAGTGCGCCCGCGCCCTCGAACTGGGCGCCGCCCATGCGATCAACTACCGGACGAGCGACTTCGTGGCCGAGGTGGCGCAGATCACCGGCGGCAACGGTGTCGAGGTGGTGCTGGACATGGTGGCCGGCGCATACGTCCCGCGCAATCTCAAGTGCCTTGCCGAGGACGGCCGCCATGTAACGATCGCGGTGCAGGGCGGCGCCAGGGCGGAGATCAACATGGCGGTGGTGATGGCCCGCCGCTACACCCTCACCGGCTCGACGATGCGCGCCCGCTCGGCCGCCTTCAAGGCGCTGCTCGCACAGGAGATCGCGCGCGAGGTGTGGCCCTGCGTGGAGGCGGACGGGCTGCGGCCGGTGATGGACCGGACCTTCCCGTTGACCGAAGCCGCCGCCGCCCACGCGCGGATGGAGGCTGGCGATCATGTCGGCAAGATCGTGCTGGAGGTGGGGTGAAGCTTCTCTTCCGATCCCCGCCATCCCCGCGAAGGCGAGATGACGGCACAGAGTGCGGTCGAACTCAGTCCCTTGCCCCGCGCGGCTAATTGTCCTAAATGAACGCTGTGCGGCCGCTCCGGGAAGGGGTGGCCCTTATTGTTTGTGCCGGAGATAACCAGAATGACCCAGCCCACGCCGCTCATGCCGCACGCGACGGCTTCGTGGCTTGTCGACACCACGTCGCTGACGTTCGAGCAGATCGCCGAGTTCTGCGGGCTGCATATCCTCGAAGTTCAGGCGATGGCGGACGACCTTGCCAGCTCCAAGTACACCGGCCGCGATCCGGTGCGCGCGGGCGAGCTGACCATGGAAGAGATCGAGCGCGGCCAGGCCGATTCCACCTATTCGCTGCGGATGCACAAGGCGCCGGTCAACGTCAGCCGCACCAAGGGCCCGCGCTACACGCCGGTTTCGAAGCGCCAGGACAAGCCGGACGGCATCGCCTGGATCCTGCGCCACCACCCCGAGATCTCGGACGCGCAGATCGGCAAGCTGATCGGCACCACCCGCAACACCATCGCCGCGATCCGCGACCGCAGCCACTGGAACATCCAGAACATCCAGGCGAAGGACCCGGTCACGCTCGGCCTGTGTTCGCAGCGTGAACTCGACGCGATCGTCAGCAAGGCCGCCAAGAAGGCCGGCATCGCCGACGACGGCCGCGCCGACCAGCGGCTCGGCGACGACCGCGAGGCGCTGATCGAGGAGCTTCGCGCCGAGCGGGAGGCCGCCGTCAAGGCCGCCAGCGAAGCCGCGCAGGAAGCCGAAGCCGCCGCCTGGCTCGAAGCCAAGCGCGCCGCCGAGGCTGCCGGCGAGGAACGCTGAGCCAAGTCCCCTCGTCGTTGCTCCTCGCAATGACGACGCGCAGTTGCTTGCTTCGCTCGCAGGTTCTCGCCACATTGGCTGGATGACGGAGAGGAGAGGGCCACGGGCGTGGCGAACGCGCTATGCGCATCCCTGCGCGTGGGAGCAGACGTTCCCGCCGCTGGCGATGACCGAGATGTTCGCGCGGAGCGTCGCGGCCCACGCCGACCGGCCGCTCCTCGATTTCTTCGGGCGCATCTACCATTACCGCGACATCTGGACCGAGGCGCGGGCTTTCGCGGCCGGGCTCCAGCGCGACGGGCTGGGGGCGGGGGACCGCATCGGGCTCTTCTTGCCCAACGTGCCGATCTACCTGTCCGCCTATTTCGGGGCGATGATGGCCGGGGCGACGGTGGTAAACTTCTCCCCGCTCTACACCGCCGCCGAGCTGGAAGCGCAGATCGCCGATTCGGGTACGCGGCTGATGGTCACGCTCGACGTGCCGGCGCTGCTGCCGACGGCGGTCGAAGTGCTGCGCGATTCCGGGCTGGAGCGGCTGGTCGTCGCCAGCCTCTCGAAGCAGCTACCGCACTGGCAGGGCATCGCCTACCGGCTGTTCAGGCGCGGCGAGATCGCGGCCGTTCCCGACGATCCCGCCATCCGCGACTGGCCGCGGATGCTGGGCGATCCCGAGGCGTGCCGAACCGTGGCGGTGGCCGATCCGGAAACCGCGGTGGCGTTGCTGCAATATACCGGCGGCACCACCGGCGCGCCCAAGGGGGCGATGCTCTCGCACCAGAACCTGACCGTCAACGCACGCCAGATCCTGGCGGCGGACCCGCATCGCGGGGAGCGCGACGTGATGCTGGGGGCGCTGCCGTTCTTCCACGTCTTCGCCAATGCCTGCGTGCTCAACCGCACCGTGCTCGATGGCGGGTGCATCGCGATGCTACCGCGTTTCCGCGCCGGCCAGGCGCTCAAGACCATCGCGCGCACCCGGGTGACGACGCTGCCGGGCGTGCCGACGATGTATCAGGCGCTGCTCGACGATCCGGCTTTCGCCGGCACCGATTTCTCGTCGCTGCGCACCTGCATCTCGGGCGGGGCGCCGCTGTCGCTGCCGCTCAAGCAGGAGTTCGAGGCCCGCAGCGGGGCGCACCTCATGGAAGGGTACGGCCTGACCGAGACCTCGGGCGTGGCGTCGGCCAATCCGTTCTATGCCGAGGGGCGGGCGGGCACGATCGGCCACCCGTTCCCGGCCACCGACATGCGCCTCCTCGACAGGGACGATCCGACGCGCGACGCCGCGCCGGACGAAGCGGGAGAGCTGGCGGTCGCCGGCCCGCAGATCATGCTCGGCTACTGGAACCGGCCCGATGCGGCGACAAGCTGCTTCGTGGAGCGGGAAGGCACGCGCTGGCTGCGCACCGGCGACATCGCGACGATCGACGCGGACGGCTGGGTGCGGATCGTCGATCGCAGCAAGGACATGATCGCGGTGGGCGGGTTCAAGGTATTCCCCAGCCAGATCGAGCACGTGCTGGTCGGTCATCCGGCGGTCAAGGAGGCGCTGGTGATCGGCGTGCCCGACCGTTACCACGGCGAGATCCCGCGCGCGTTCGTCTCGCTTCAGGACGTCTCACTTGAGGCAGATATGCAAGTATCCGGGGAAGAACTGCGCGACTGGCTCAACCCCCGGCTGGGCAAGCACGAGCGAGTGGACCGGGTGGTGATTCGCGATGCCTTGCCCAAGACGATGGTCGGCAAGCTCGACCGCAAGGCGCTGAGGGCACAGATCGCGACGCCACAAATCGTCCCATAGACCATGATGACTTTACATTTCTTCGTCATTGCGAAGGGCGGTGTCTCACTGCCCTGGATTGCTTCGCTTCACTCGCAATGACGAAGTGACTCAAACCAAAGTCATCATGGCCTAAGTCGTCCCATAAGTCGTCATTGCGAGCGGCCGCAGGCCGTGCGGCAATCCAGGGAGGCTTGCGGGACCCGGGGTGGCTTCGCGCGGTTCATTCCGAGCGGCTGTCCCAAAACAGCCGGCCGAAGGGCCACGTAATGACGAGCGGGACGCTATTCCGCTTCGGTGACGATCAGGAACTCGTCGCTGCCCGCCATTCGCACCGGCGCCGCGTCTCCGGCCGATCCCGCGCCGCGCGGCGCGAGCGTTCCGTCCACCAGCGCGCCCTGCTCGATCGTCAGCGAATCGTAGTGGACGTCGCCGTGGATGCGCGCGGTCTTGAGGATGATCAGTTCGCGCGCCGTGATCGATCCTTCGATCGTGCCGGCCAGCCGCGCGGTGTCGGCGGTCACCGTGCCGGTGATCGTGCTCGCCTCTCCCTGCACCAGCCCGGCGCAGGCGATGTCGCCATCGACCTTGCCGTCGAGGTGGAGGTCGGACGAGGCGACGATATCGCCGGTGACAGCGGTATCGGCGCCGAGCAGCGAGAAAGTCGCACCCGCGCCCGCCCGGCTGGCGGCTGTATTAACCTCCGACTTCGGGCTTTTGGCGAACATGGCTGGCTGCCTCCAGGAACGGGCGGGGGTTGACCGGCCGTCCGTTGATATGGACTTCGAAATGCAGGTGCGGCCCGGTCGAGCGGCCGGTGCTGCCGATCGCGCCGATCATGTCGCCGGCATCGACCTGCCTGCCGATCGCGGCGACGAAGCGCGACATGTGGGCGTATCGGGTGACGAGGCCGTTGCCGTGGTCGACCTCGATGCAGTTGCCGTAGCCCTGCTTGATCCCGGCGAAGCTCACCCGGCCGCTGGCGGCGGCGTAGATCGGCGCGCCATAGGGGGCGGCGAAATCCAGCCCGGCGTGGAACGCGCCGCGCCCGTTGAACGGGTCGGAGCGATAGCCGAAGCCCGAGGACATATGGCCGACATTGGCGGGCCGGACTTGCGGGATCCCGGCGAGCGAATTCTCCAGCGCGTCCATCCGCGCCAGGCTGGCGCCCAGCCGGCGAAAGCGCGGGTCGAGCGATCCGTCGCGCGAGGTGGAGAGCCCCAGGAACGGGCCGCCCATGGCCTCCCGCGAGGAAGAGGCCAGCATCGTCATCGGATTGAGGCCGAACTTGCGGATAGCGGCGGCGGCGGTCCGCGCGCGGCGGTCGGCGTAGCGGGTCAGCCCTTCGACGAAGGCGAGCTGGCGCGCTTCGAGCCGGGCCAGGCCGGTCGCCTCGGGCACCGCGGCGCTGACCTTGTCGACGGTGCGCGCCGCTTCCTCGGTGCTGCGCGAAACGGTTTCGCCCTTCCGCACGTCGTCGGGCAGTTCGCCGAGGTGGGCGGTGACCATCTTCTCGATGAACTGCTGGCGGCGGGCGAGGTCGGAGGCGACTGAATCGACGCCGGCGCGGTACTGCGCCACGCGGCTTTCGGCGCTGGCCACCTTGGCTTCGCGGGCAAGCAGATCGCTGCGATCCCGCGCGGCGGAGATTTGCGAAAGGGTCATGGACGCCATCGTCGCGAGCCAGGCGACCAGCAGCGCCACGACGACGAGCGCGCCCCGCGCCTGCAGGCGCGAGGTTATCTTGACGAAGCGGACCTGTCCCTGCGAGCGCATGATGAATTCGCGCTCGGGAAAAACGGTCCGCAAGCGCTCGGATAAGGCGCTGGCGGCTATGCCCTTCAAATCGACCCCGCGTCTGGTTGTCTCGTCCAATCCGCGCAAGCAGCTAGCAGCGGACATGCGGGGAGGCGAATCGACTCACCGCCCCCCTGCCCCGATTCAAGTCGAAGCGAAGTCTGAACAAGATGAACCGTTCGTTCATGTTGCAACTTTTTACCAATTTGCTCGTAGCGCCTGCCCGACTCGCGGATCGGCCCCACGGATCGGACGCGGGGATCGGCCAAGTCCCAGCCGTGCTCCTGTGCTCCGAGGTGACAGGGCCGCCTCCCGGTGCTAGGCGAGCGCCATGTCCACGCAGCCCGTAACAGAGCAGTCTTCTTCCGAAACGCCCGTCGAGTTGCCGGCCGAGCTGCCCGCTGAACTGGTCGAACGGCTCGCGCGCGCCGGCCGGGCCGCCCAGCGCCGGCTCGCGCGGCTGTCGGACGCGCAAAAGGCGCAAGGCTTGCGCGCGGCCGCGCGGGCGCTGCGTTCGGCCGAAGCCGAAATCCTGCGGGCCAATGCCGTCGACCTTCGAAACGGAGAGGCCAACGGCCTCGGCCCGGCGATGCTCGACCGGCTCAAGCTCGACCCGGCGCGGCTGGCGGGCATCGCCGACGCGCTCGATCAGGTGGCGGGCCTGCCGGACCCCGTGGGCGAAGTGATCGACCGGCGCGAGCGGCCCAATGGCCTGGTGCTGTCGCGGGTGCGGGTGCCGATCGGGCTGATCGGCATCATCTACGAAAGCCGCCCCAACGTCACCGCCGATGCCGCCGCCTTGTGCCTGCGCTCGGGCAACGCGGTGCTGCTGCGCGGCGGCAGCGAGGCGGTCCATTCCAACCGCGCGATCCATGCGGCGCTGGTGCGGGGGCTGGAGGAAAGCGGCGTTCCCGCCGATGCGGTGCAGCTGCTCCCCACCCAGGACCGCGCCGCCGTGGGCGCGATGCTGGCGGCGGCCGGGCTGATCGACATGATCGTGCCGCGCGGCGGCAAGGGGCTGGTGGCGCGGGTGCAGGAAGACGCGCGCGTCCCCGTGCTCGCCCACCTCGACGGCATCTGCCACACCTACGTCCACTCCGCCGCCGATCCGGCGATGGCCATGTCCATCGTGCTCAACGCCAAGATGCGGCGCACCGGCATCTGCGGCGCGATGGAGACCCTGCTGATCGACGCGCGGTTCGCGCATGCCGGGGAGATCGCCGCCGCGCTGCTCGACAGCGGCTGCGAGCTGCGCGGCGATGGGCGCGCCTGCGCGCTCGACGGGCGGATCGCGCTGGCGGCGGCGAACGACTGGGATACCGAATATCTCGATGCGGTGCTTTCGGTGGCGGTGGTCGACGGGCTGGACGCGGCGCTGGCCCATATCGACACGCACAGCTCGCGCCACACCGACGCCATCGTCACCGAAGACGCGGAGGCGGCCGCGCGGTTCCTCGACGAAGTCGACAGCGCCATCGTCATGGTCAACGCCTCCAGCCAGTTCGCCGACGGCGGCGAGTTCGGGCTGGGCGCGGAGATCGGCATCGCCACCGGGCGGCTGCACGCGCGGGGGCCCGTCGCGCTCGAAGGGTTGACGACGTACAAATGGCTGGTGCGCGGCACCGGTCAGGTGCGGCCCTGACGAAAGCGCTCCGCACCGGGATCCTGGGTGGCAGCTTCAACCCGGCGCACGGAGGCCATCGTCGCATTTCCCTGTTCGCGGCAAAGGGGCTGGCGCTCGACGAGGTGTGGTGGCTGGTCTCGCCCGGCAACCCGCTGAAGCCGGACGAAGGCATGGCGCCGCTTGGCTCACGCTTCGCGTCCGGGTTGGGGCAGGCGCGCCGCGCGCCGATCCGGGTCACCGCGATCGAGCGGGAACTGGGCACCCGCTTCACCGTCGATACCTTGCGCAAGGTCTCTCGCCGCTGGCCGAAGCGGCGGTTCGTCTGGATCATGGGGGCGGACAATCTGGCGCAATTCCACCGCTGGAAGGAGTGGCGGCGAATCGCGCGGGCGATGCCGATTGCGGTCATCGCGCGACCGGGCTATGATGCCGCTGCCATCGCGAGCCCCGCGATGGCCTGGCTCGGGCGCCACCGGACACCCGCCGTCAGTCTTCGGGTCCGGCAACGATGGAGCGCTCCGGCGCTTGTGATCCTGCGTTTCGATCCCGACAGGCGCTCCGCCTCCGCGATCCGGAAAGCCGATCCGGACTGGGCGCGCCGTTTCCCGCACGCATCCTTGCGTGATCAGGTGACGCATCGTCCATTTCCCGAGAGCGCCGCATGATGCCGCGGTTCGGACGATCCGCGCCCGAACATCTTCACTGCCACCTTGTCATATTGTCGATTGATCGCGGATGGATGGTTCCCATCTATCCCGTGTGTCCTTCACAGGAGAGAATGCGAACTAAATGAGCCAGGCGCTTTCCCAGTCGGCCAAGGCCGACACCGCCGCCGCCCTTACGGCCACCGCGCCGATTTCGGCAGAGCATCCGCTGCATGCGATGATCCTTCAGTCGCTCGACGACGATCAGGCGCAGGACGTGGTCTCCATCCCGCTGGAAGGCAAATCCAGCATCGCCGACTACATGGTGATCGCTTCCGGCCGCTCGACCCGCCAGGTCGCGGCGATGGCGCAGAAGCTGGCCGAGCGGCTGAAGCAGGCCGGCCACGGTCCCTGCCGGATCGAGGGCCTGCCCGCCGCCGACTGGGTCCTGGTCGATGCCGGCGATGTCGTCGTCCACTTGTTCCGCCCGGAAGTGCGCAGCTTCTACAACCTCGAGAGAATGTGGGCATTCGGGGACGCGCCGACCGGCACCGCCTGAAGGCACGCCTCAATGCTGCTGCACGTGATCGCCCGGGGCAAGATCGGGCGCTCGCCCGAGGCGGACCTGGTCGATCGCTACGTCAAGCGGATCGGCTGGCCGGTCCGGCTCACCGAACTGCCCGATAGCGGCGGAACGGTCCCCTCGCCGGCGACCCCGTTCAGGGACGTGCTGCTCGACGAAACCGGGCGGGCGCTCTCGTCGGAAGACTTCGCCGGCCTCCTGTCCCGCTGGCGCGACCAGGGCGTGCGCGAGGCGCGGTTCCTGATCGGCGCGGCCGACGGCCACGGCCAGGCGGCGCGCGACAAGGCGGACCTGCTGCTCTCGTTCGGCGCGATGACCTGGCCCCACCTGATGGCGCGGGCGATGCTGGCGGAGCAGTTGTGGCGCGCGACCAGCATCGTCGCCGGTCATCCCTATCACCGTTCGGGCTAGACTCGTTCCGGTTCCGATTGAACCGGAACGAGTCTGGATATCCTTGGTTTGCCGGGATTTCCGAGCCAGCAGGTGATGCCACCTGCCTCGAAATCACTCTAGAGCATCGCCTCGGAACATGGCATGCGCGGGCAATGATGCCGCGTTTGCGCCGTATTGCCCTTTCGATCGCGTTGTTATGCGGTTGCAATGCCGTTGCGACCTGGGCGCAAGTGGCAACGACGCAGGATGCGCGACAGGCCCTGGCGCGCGCCCGTCAGGACGGCGCGACGGCAAGGGTCCGTGCCGAAAAGCTCGAGGGCGAAGCGCGGCGCGTGACCGAAGCGGCCGAGCGCACCGCGCGGGAAGCCGCCGCCATCGCCGCGCGGATCCAGGAATCGCAAGCCCTCATCGCCGCCCAGGAAGCGCGCGGCCGGCTCATCGCGCGGGAGCGTGAAGCCCTGCGCATCCGGCTGGCACGGCGCCAGCAGCCGCTGGTGCGCCTCACCGCCGCGCTGCAACGGCTGTCCCGCCGCCCGCCCGCGCTCGCCTTGCTGCGGCCCGGCTCGGTGCGCGAAACCGTGCATCTGCGCGCGCTCCTCGCCACCATCCTGCCCCGCGTCGAGCGGGAGACCGCGGCGCTTCGGGCCGAGATCGCCAGGGCCCGCGCGCTGGAGCGGCAGGCCGCCCTCGCGGCGGGCGAGTTGCGCGCCGGACAGCGCCAGCTGGCCGAGCGCCGCCGGCAGATCACGGCGCTGGAGAGCCGGCAGCGCCTCGCCTCGCGTGAGGTGTCGGGCCTCGCCAGCCGGGAGTCCGAACGCGCGCTGGCCTTGGCGGAAAAGGCGATCGACCTCGAAACACTGGTGGAACAGGTGGGCCGGCAGGGCGCCCTGCGCGAGGAACTGGCGCGGCTACCCGGCCCGATCCCGCGCCCGGCGCGTCCCGGAGAGGCCAGGGTGGCGGAGGCGCAAGCGCTCGATGCCGCCGGTGTCGGCGCCTCTTCCCCCGCCCTGCCGGGCTACGTGCTCCCCGTGACCGGCACCGTCGTCACCGGTTTCGGCGAGCAGCCGCAGGGCCTTGCGCGGTCTCGCGGCATCGCCATCGCCACCAGTCCGGGCGCGCAAGCCGTGGCGCCGGCACCGGGCCGGGTGGCATTCGCGGGGCCTTACCGGGGTTATGGTCGCATCGTCATCATCGAGCACGAGGGCGGCTGGACCTCGCTCGTCACCGGGCTCGTCCAGCTCGACACCCATGTCGGCGCGGAACTTGTCGCCGGCTCGCCCCTGGGCCTTGCCGCTCCGCGCGACGCCACGGTCATGGTCGAGTTGCGCCGCGATGGCGAGCCGGTGAATCCCCTGCAGTATCTCGCGCCCTCTTGAGCGATTCCGGATTCCTTGGCGATCAATCTGGAATTCATGCGTTGAGGGCTATAGAGCGGGACAAAAGGAAGGCTCATGCCCAGAAAACGAACCATCGCTTCCCTCGTCCAGGCCTCGCTGCTCGTCAGCGCGGTGGCGCTCCTGCCCGCCACGACCGCCGGCCTCGCCGCGGTGGACAGCAACACCGGCCCGCAATTCGGCAAGCTCATCGCCATCTACCGGCTGGTGAAGGAGAACTACGTCGATGACGTGAAGGACGAGGACCTGCTGAAGGGCGCGATCGGCGGCATGCTGTCCAGCCTCGACCCGCATTCGAGCTACCTCGACGGCGCCTCGCTGCAGCGGCTGGAAACGATGATCGAGGGCAATTACTCGGGGCTGGGCCTGTCGGTCATCATGGAGGACGGCGCGGTCAAGGTGATCTCGCCGTTCAAGGGCAGTCCGGCGGAAAAGGCGGGGATCAAGGCGGGTGACTACATCACCCACCTGGACGGCGTGCTTTATTACGAGCGCGACCTCGACGAGGCGGTGGCGAAGATGCGCGGGCAGGCGGGCACGCCGATCCGGCTGACGATCTTCCGGCCCGGCCGCACCGACTCTTTCGACGTCACCGTCACGCGCGGCGTGATCGAACTCGAGCCGGTGACCTGGGAGCTGAAGAACAAGGTCGGCGTCATCAGCGTCAATGAGTTCTCCCGCGATGTCGGCAACGACGTCAACCAGGCGGTACGCCAGCTTCGGCAAAAGGCAGGTGGCCGGCTCGACGGTCTCGTGCTCGATCTGCGCACCAATCCGGGCGGCTCGCTGGACGAGGCCGTGGCGCTGTCGGACCTGTTCCTCGACAAGGGTGATATCGTCTCGCAGCGCGGCCGGATCGCCAGCGAGAACGAGTTCTACAAGGCGGAATCGGTGTTCCGGGGCGACATCGCCAAGGGCATCCCGATCGTTGTGCTGATCGACGCGGGCAGCGCTTCGGCGTCCGAGATCGTCGCCGGCGCGCTGCAGGATCACAAGCGCGCGGTCATCATGGGCGAGCGAAGCTTCGGCAAGGGCAGCGTCCAATCGCTGATCGGCGTCGACCGCACCAGCGCGGTCAAGCTGACCACGGCGCGGTACTACACCCCCGGTGGCCATTCCGTGCAGGAAGGCGGGATCGATCCCGACATCCGCGTGCCGCAGCTCAGCGACCCTGACGCGCGGCTCCATGCCGAGCGGGCGATCCGCGAGTCCGATTTGCGCGGTCACCTGATCAACGAACTCTCGCTCGACGACAAGAAGCTGGAGACCGACAAGAAGGACGATCCGCGTTTCGCCATGACCGCCGATCAGCTCAAGGCCAAGGGGATCGAGGACTTCCAGTTGCACTATGCGGTCGACACGCTGACCCGCGCGGCGACCTCGCCCGCGGTGCTGGCGGCGAAGCGATAGTCTCGGAAAATGGCATTTGCCACGGGAGAGAGACTTGGGCGCGTCGTCGCGACGGGCGCTCCGGTGTTCCTGCTCGGCGGGGCCTATCTCTCGCAGTATGGATTTGGCCTCGTGCCCTGCGAGATGTGCTGGTGGCAGCGCTACGCCCTGTTCGCGGCAGTGGTTTTGGGCGTGTCGACCTGGCTGAAGCCGGTGTGCGGCCTGCTGTGGCTCGCCGCTCTGGCTCTGGCGGCATCGTCGGCGATCGGCGGGTTCCACGCGGGGGTGGAGTATGGCTGGTGGGAGGGCCTGACCGCCTGCACGATCGCGCCGGGCACCGCAGGCGGCGATCCGCTCGCGGCAATTCTCGACGCGAAAGTCGTGCGCTGCGACGTGGCGCCGTGGTCGCTCGCGGGAATCTCTCTGGCCGGATGGAATTTCCTGTTTTCCGGAGCGGCGGCATTGGCGATCGTGCTGGCGCTCTGGACATCGCGCGGCTCTCGGGAAAGGCTCTGACATGACCGCCACGCCATCGGACCGCATGCTTCGCGTCGACCAGGCAGGGGAATATGGGGCGACCCGCATATATGCCGGGCAGCTCGCGGTCATGGGGATACGCGCGCCGCATTCGGCGGAAATCGCGGCGATGGCCGCGCAAGAGGCATCGCACCGGGAAAGGTTTGACGCGCTGATGGCCCGGCGGTCGGTGAGGCCGACCGCGTTGCAGCCGCTGTGGTCGGCGGCGGGCTATGCGCTCGGGGCCGCCACCGCGCTGGTCGGGCCGGAGGCGGCGATGGCCTGCACCGCTGCGATCGAGACCGAGATCGATCGGCACTATTCCCGCCAGCTCGATGATCTGGACGACGCCGACCCCGAGCTTTCGGGCATGATCCGCGAATTCCGCGAGGACGAGCGCCAACACCGGGGCCAGGCGCTGGCGGCGGGGGCAGAGCGGGCGCCGGGCTTTCCGCTGCTGTCCGGCGCAATCCGGCTCGGGTGTCGCCTGGCGATCCGGCTGTCCGAGCGGATTTAGAGTGATTTCGAGGCAGGTGGAATCACCTGCCGGCTCGGAAATCCCGGCAACACAGGAAATTCCAGACTCATTCCGGTTCGATGAGAAGCGGAATGAGTCTGGCCGGAACGGATTTGTCCGCGCCCCGTTGCTTCAGCTATCATTCAAGACCTGAAGTGCCTACATTTGCCAGGGCATGATCAAGGAGGCCGATCCCGTGTTGCGCAATTTGACTACAGGCCTGGCTGGCATGGCCGCGCTGGCATCGCTTGGCCTCGTGGCCGCTCCGGTTTCGGCGCAGGAGACCGATGCACAGGCCGAGGATCGCATCAACCAACTGATCGTCTTCGGCGACGATCCCTGTCCGGCGTCGACCGGCGGAGAGATCACGGTCTGCGCGCGCAAGCTGGAATCGGAGCGGTATCGCATTCCGGAGATCCTGCGCGGTCTCGACAGCCCGCAAAGCGAGGCGTGGAACAACAAGGTCCTGGCTTATGAAGCCGTGCTCGACAGCGGCACGCTAAGCTGCTCGCCGAGTGGCGCGGGCGGATGGACCGGCTGCACCGGCCAGATGATCCAACAGGCCTATGCCGAAAAGCGGACCGACGTCTCCCTCCGCTTCAGCGAACTGATCGCCGAAGAGCGCGCCAAGCGGCTGGCCGCCATCGACGAGACCGCGGCGGAAACGCAGGCCCGCGTCGAGGCGGAAGAGCGCGCCCGGCTTGGTGGGGGCAATGCCCAACCGGCAGCCGAACCCGCACCCTGAGAGGTGGGCGCGGCGTTGCCGGTCAGATTTTCGACATCAGGGTGTGCACCGCGGCAAGATAGTCCCGCATGTGTGCGGCGGTGGTGTCGGTGAGCGCGATGAGGTCGCGGCGGCGGTCCTTGGGATCGGTCCAGCGCCGCAGAAGGTTCTGATCGGTCATCTGGCGGACCCAGCGCAGTGCGGTGCTCATCGGTACGGACGCGGCGATGCAGACGCTCGATACCGAAACCTGCTGCCCGTCGAGCTTGGCTCGGGTAAGGTCCAGCAGGATGTCCCAGGCGGGATCGGCAAATATCTGGCTGGGGAAATAGCGGTTGCGCAGACCCCGGGAGTTGATGATGCCGCGCAGCGTCGCGGAGATTTCCTGATCGGCGACTTTGGTCTCCGCCTTGGTGTCCATCGTCTTGCCTTCCAGCACCGACATCAGGCGTGAAAGCTGCTGGCTGAAATCGGACATGCTGGCACCGTCGGCGACGCCCCGGCGCGCTGAGAGATATCGCATGGCCCGGCGCAACGCTGCCGAATAGGCGTCGAATTGCAGAGGCTTGCGCAGCAGGTCGACCGCCTCGATGTGCATCCCCCTGATCGCGAGATCGGCGGTGACGCGCTCGGCCAGCATGATCGCGGCGATCGGCCGGGAGGCCCCGATACGCGCCCGCGCCTCGTCGAGCAGAACGAAGCCGTCCATCGACGGCATCTCCATGTTCGCCAACACGATCTGGATGCCGGGATCGTTGACGATCCGTTCCAGCGCTTCGCGCGCGGAGGTCACGCAAGTGTGGCGATAGTTGAGATCGTCGAGCATGCGCGCGCAGTCGTCGATGCAGTCGCGGTCCCCGTCGACCACGAGGACCGACGGCGCCGGCATGTCCAGCGGGAAAGGGGCATCTTGCGGTAGCGCCAGCGCCGGGCTTGCCATCGATCTATTCCCTCCAACTCCGACCCCAGAAGCCAAGCCAGTCATCGGCCGGCGCGATGGCGGGTCAGCCGATGCCGCCTGCCATCGCCCATCGTCCCGACAGGCAAATTGCCTTCAAATTGGCATTATCGACCCCTCGTCGCTCCCGGTGGGAGGCGTGAAACGCGACCTCTATACCGTCATTGTCCGCAATTACCACCACCGTGGCTGAATTTTCCCGCGGTTTCCCACAGCAGCGTGGCATTTATGCACCGATCCACTAATCCGTTGAGATTCAATTCGGTATCGTGCGCGATAGTCACCCTTGGGCGGAGCCTCCACAGCGCGAACGTGGTTCGCGCATGTCGCGAATGCAGCGGATATCGTGCCAAGCCGGAAGGGGCGCGGATGCGGGCCACGCACGATGCAACCGAAATGGCGTCAGTTTGCCACGCGCGGAAAATTCTCTGTGCTAATTGCATGCGTAATTTGCAGGGAAATTCTCGAAAAGGTTCGTGTGACAGATTCCGACATCAGGACGGCCCAAGGCGGCCCCGTGCCAGCGCTCAAAAGCGATGGGACGATGATCGACGCCGCCGGTCCGTCCGGCCCGGCGGCGTCGGAGCCGGGAGCGGAGCGCCGCGACACCCCGGCTCAGGCGGCGAAGCGGCAGGCAGCCTCGCAGAGCTGGCGCGACCTCCTGGCGCTGGATGCCGACTTGTTCGACCAGAAAGGCGTCCGCCTGCTGACGCCGGAGGCGCGTGTGCTGATCAACCTCAAGCTGGGCGGATCGCTTCCGGTCAGCACCGCGATGAAGCTGGCCGGCACGTCCTACCGTGGGTTCTACGCGGTTCTCGAAAGACTGAAGCAGGCGGGTCTGATCGCACAGGCAAAGGACCAGAACGATCAGCGCGTGCGCAATCTGCGGCTGGACCCTTCGGGGCCGCTGCCTCCCGACCAGATCTGACCAGATCTTCCCTTAAGCCATTGTACTGCCGGTAATCTCAATCCTGGATCGATGATCTTGAAACATCTCAATCGACAACGCGCCGGCGCCCGTCACCCAGTGGTGGAGGCATCGCTTGCGGCACTCGCCGCCGCGCTTCTTGTGCCTGGGGCGCCGGCCAAGGCGCAGATCCACGATGGCACGACGCCGGCGGCGAGCGACAGCCTTTCGGCCGGTGACGTCGTCCCGCCAGAGGGCGCCGGCAGGAAGCCCGAGGGTCGAAGCGCGAGCGAGGCCCCGGCCGCGCCGGCTCCCGCGCCGGGGAGTATCGGCGCCACTTTGGCGGCGCCTCCGTCGGTTTCCGGCGCCAGCGCCAGGGATGTTCCGGCATCCGGTTCCGTCACCGATCCGGGGTTGCGCCCGCCCGAGGCGACCGCCGGCGCCAACATGGATGCGCTCCCCGCGGCCTCGGCCGGCTATGCGCGCGAGAGTGGCGGCACGACGTTCTACGGTCCGCCTTCCCCCAAGGCACGCAAGGGCGTGGTCCCGGCGATGGGGTGGACGGAACCGACCTTCGAGGTTCCGCCCGCGCTCGAGGAAGCGGTGCAGACCGTTACCAAGAACTATCCTTCGGTGCAGGCGGCGCGCGCCGCGCTGCGCGCCGCCGCGTCCGACGTCAAGGCGGCGAAGTGGCTGCGCTTCCCGTCGATCGGGGCGAACATGTCGTATCTCGACAACCAGGGCTCCCCCCAGCCCCAGCTTGTCGTAGAGGCGCCGATCTGGTCAGGTGGCCGGATCGGCGCCAGCATTCAGCGGGCGAAGGCGGAGGAGGATGTCACCTCGGCCGCCTATGTCGAGACGGTGCAGGACCTCGCACTCACCACCGTGCAGACGTACTTCGAGATCGCGCGACTGACCGAGCGCGAGAAGATGTTCGCCGAAAGCCTGCGCGAGCATTTGCGCCTGGTGGAAACGATGGAGCGGCGCGTCGACCAGGAGGTCAGCCCGCAGGCCGACCTCGAGCTGGCGCGTTCGCGCGCCGCCCAGATCGAGCAGGAATATACCGAAACGCGCTCCCAACGTCGCACGCAGCTTCGGGTTCTGGCGGAGCTCATCGCCGATCCCGACTTCCAGCTCGGTCCCATCCCGTTCTACGATCCGGACAGCAAGATGACCGACCTGACGTCGCTGGAGGACCAGGCGGTCGCCTTCGACCCGACGCTGCACCGTCTCTACGGCCAGACCGACGTGGCGCGGGCCGAGCTGGCCGCGAAGAAGGCGTCCATCCTGCCGCAGGTGAACGCCCAGTACAGCTATGACGACATCTTCGGCAGCCGCGTCGGCGTCGTCGTCCGGTCGCAGACGACCGGCGGTCTCAGCCAGTTCGCCGAAGTCTCGAGCGCGCGGACCCGGATCCAGGCCGAGCTCGAACGGGCCCGGGTGGCGGAGCAGACCTTGCGCCGGGACATTGCCTCGACGATCATCACGTACGAGGCCGCGCGCGAGCGTGCCTCGATCTCGCGCAGCGCCGCGATAACCGCATCCAGGGTCAGCGCCAGCTACACCCGTCAGTTCATCGCCGGCCGCCGCTCATGGCTGGACGTGATGAACGCGCTGCGCGAAGCGGTTTCGGCGCAGATCGGCCAATCCGACGCGGAATTCACGGCCATGGCGGCCGGCACCGTGCTGCTGCTGCGAAGCGGTCGCTGGCGGCCGGTCTTTGCCGACGGCACCAGCGAAAACATGAATGGGGCAAATTATCGTGGCGAATGAAATCCTGTCGGCGATCGCCGATCTGGCACGGCTGCGGCGCATCGAGCTCCGGCCCGACTGGGCCGACGCCGCCGCAAGCCTTGAACGCGAGGACGAGGGCGCTCTCGATCTCTATTGCGAGGCGATCGGCTGGGTTCCGTCGAGCAGCTATGCCGACAACCCGCGGGCACACGAATTTCCGCTGCTGGCCTATCACCCCGAGCATGGCTGGGGCGTGGTCGAGCGGGTCGAAGGCGATGACCGCATGCAGGTGGTCAGGAACGGCATCGCCACGCAGTGGACACGCGCGGGCGACGCCCGGCTCTATGACCTGGTGATTCCGCTTCCGGCGGCGCAAAAGACCTTCACCAAGGCCATCGACGTGTTCCGGGTGGCGATCGGCCGCCGCAAGAACACGCTGGTCATCGCGGTGATGGCGACGGTCGTCGTCAACTTCATCGCCCTCGTCACCAGCCTCTACACCATGCAGGTCTATGACCGCGTGGTGCCGCGCGGAGCATTCGCGACCTTGTTCGTGCTCACCGTCGGCGTGGTCGCGGCGATCATGTTCGATTTCGCGCTTCGCGTCATCCGTTCCAACATGCTGGAGCGCGAGGCGATGGAGATCGATACCGAGGTTTCCGAATTCTTTTTCTCGCGCGCGGCCGAAATCCGGCTCGATGCCCGGCCGCCTTCGATCGGCACGATGGCGGCCAATTTGCGCAGCCTCGAGACAGTACGGCAGATGCTCTCCTCTAGCGTCCTGTTCGCGTTCGCCGACCTGCCGTTCGCCTTGCTGTTCATCTTCGTGATCGCGCAGCTTGGAGGAATCATCGCCTTGGTCATGGCGATCGCCTTCCCGCTTTCGATCGGACTGGCGCTGCTGTTTTCGCGAATGATCCGGGCGGATGCCGAACGCGTCCAGATCAGTTCCAACAAGAAGAGCGGCCTGCTTGTCGAAGCCCTCGATGCCGCCGAGACGATCAAGGCGAATCGCGGACAGTGGTACATGCTTACCCGCTGGAACAAGCTGCTCGACGAGCTGCACGATTCGGAGCTTCCGACCAAGCGCCTTCAGGCCAAGGCCTCGACCATTTTCGGTTCCATCCAGCAACTGTCCTACATCTCGCTGATCGCCTGGGGGTCGTTCGAGGTATTCGAGAATCACATCTCGATCGGCGCGCTCATCGCCTGCTCGATCCTGGCGAGCCGCGTCAACGGCCCGCTTATCTCACAGCTGCCGGCCCTGCTGGTGCAGTGGAGCTATTCGCGCTCCTCGCTCAAGCTGCTCGACAGCATCCTCTCCTTTCCGACGGATCGTCCCGCCGACGTCGACGTGCTGCGCCCCAACCGGCTGGCGGCCGAGCTCAGCTTCCGCGAGGTGACGTTCCAGTATCCGGGCGGCCGCAGCGGCATCGACGTCCCCAAGATGGACATCAAGGCCGGGGAAAGGGTGGGAATCATCGGGGGCATCGGATCGGGCAAGTCGACCCTGCTTAAGCTCATGTCCGGACTCTACGCGCCCAACGAGGGCCGGATCATGATCGACAAGCTGGAAATGTCGCAAGTCGCCGATGACATCCTGCGCGAAAACATCGGCTATCTGCCGCAGGACTATCGCCTGGTGAACGGCACCCTGCGCGACAACCTGCTGCTCGGCATGCCGGATCCCGGCGACGACCTGCTGATGGAGATGGCCCAGAGCACCGGGCTTTCGCAGATGATCAACGGCCACCCCCGCGGGCTCGACCGCGAGATCAGCGAAGGCGGGCGCGGCCTGTCGGGTGGGCAGAGGGTGCTCACCGGCCTGACCCGGCTGATGCTCGTCCAGCCCAAGCTGCTGCTGCTGGACGAGCCCACCGCCAACCTCGACGTCGATACCGAAGCGCGGGTGCTGCGCGTGCTGCAGGACCGTCTGACCCCCGAAACCACGCTCATCTTCGTCACGCACAAGCTGCAGCTGGTGAACATGGTCCAGCGGCTCATGGTCGTCGCCGATGGCAAGATCGCGGTGGACGGCCCTGCCGCTGAAGTCCTGAAGCGCCTGCAGAATCCAAAGCCGGCTGCACCGCCACCTGGAAGCGGCATCACCACGACGATAGGAGCCAGGGCACAATGATTTCCGCCCGTTTCAGAAATCGCTGGCTCAGCCAGGCATCGGTGACGATTTTCGGGATCATCGCCTTCATTGTCCTCGCCGTCGCATGGTCGTTCTGGGCCGAGCTCGACCAGGTCGCGAGAGCGCCGGGCCAGGTCATTCCCACCGGCCGCATCCAGACGATCCAGAGCACCGACGGCGGGCAGATCCAGAAACTCTATGTTCGCGAAGGCGACACGGTGAAGAAGGGCGAGGTCCTGGTGCAGCTCGAAGAGGTGAAGCTGGCGGCGGCGGTCCAGGAAGCGCAGGGCAAGGTCGCTTCGCTGATGTCGAGCATGGCGCGCATCAACGCGGAGCTGTTCGACCGGCCGCTCGTGTTCCCGGCTCAGGTCAGTTCGTTCCCCGAGTTCGTCACCAACCAGACGATGCTCTACAACAAGCGCCGTCAGGCCTTGCAGGATCAGCTACGCTCGCTGCGCGAGATGCTGGGGCTTATGCGGCAGGAGCTCAACATGAACATGCCGCTGCTGAAGCAGGGCGACGTCAGCCACGCCGACGTCCTGCGGCTTCAGCGCAGTGTGTCCGACATCGAATCGCAGATCGTGAACGTGCGCAACAAGTACCTGCAGGACCTGCAGGCGGAGTATACCAAGACCGAAGAGGACCTCGTCACCGCGCGCGAGATTCTCGCGCAGCGGACGGATGCTCTGAAGGACACCAAGATTCGCGCGCCGGCCAACGGGATCGTGAAGAATGTCCGGCTGACCACTGTCGGCGGCGTCCTGCGGCCCGGCGACGAGGTGTTGAGCATCGTCCCCACCGGCGACGAGCTGATCGTCGAGGCGAAGATGCCCCCGCGCGAGATTGCTTACGTGCGTGTCGGCCAGCCTGCCTCGGTCAAGTTCGACGCATATGATTCTGCGATCTACGGCTCGGCGCTGGGCGAAGTGACCTATATCAGCGCGGATACCTTGGCGGAGCAGACCCCGCAGGGCGAGACGCTTTACTACCGCGTGCACATCAAGGTCGATACGAGCCCGATGAAACCCCATCTCAAGGGCGAAAGGATCGAGATTCAGCCAGGTATGACGGCCACGGCCGAGATTCAGACGGGGAAGAACACCGTTTGGCGCTATCTGACGAAGCCCATCAACAAGACCGTGGGAGAGGCGATGACGGAGCGCTGAGAATCGGCGCGGCGGGACGCTCGACCGCCGGCGGGAAGCCGCGCCACGCGGCGCCCCGCCGGGTTCGAAAGCGCCGCCTTCCGTCGGGCAGCGGCACGCCGATTGCCTCCGTTCCGGACCCCAACCTGGGCGCGAAGCAATTCGTTAATCGTTCCTCCCTAGAGGATGCCAGTGTTCCGAACCGCGTTGGCAACCCGCCGGGCGTCGTCAAATCAAAACCGAAATGGCGGCGTTATGGTTATAATAGCTTTGGCAAAGTCGCGATGGGCTTGTTAACGCACGGAATGCAGGGAGCACATTTTTCGCTGCGAACTTCCATGTTGGGGGAATAGATGAGCAAATCAGTCGTACCGGCAGCTGCGAAGGCTAAGGCCGTGGAGCTTGAGCGCAATAAGCAACTGGCGCAGCAGGCCGAGGGTCAGGCGCGTCAGGCCGATGATCACAAGCCCGCTGCCCAGGAGGCGGCCGCAGATCAGAAGCTTGAAGAAGGCGTGGTTGTCGATAACGAGCAGGTCCAGTCGATGGACGATGCGTCGACGGCGGATCTTTCGCTCGCTGGCGATTTCTCGTTCGACGCTGCCTTGGCGGATGCCGATTTCAGCATTGCATCCTTCCTGTCGGAAGTCGAAACTGCGGACCAGGAAGGTTTCGCACTGTTCGGCGGCGATGACGGCGACTCCTCTGGCGGCTTCCTCCTCGTCGGTGCGCTCGTGCTCGTCGGTCTGGGTGGCTACGTCCTCTTCAAGGGCGATGGCGACAAGAACGATGCTCCTGTCTTCACTTCGGGCGGCACCGCCACGATCGCTGAGAATGCTGCTGCGACCACTGCGGTCTACACCAGCGCGGCCACCGATCCGGACGGCGATACGCTCACTTACACGCTGTCGGGCACCGATGCCGCCGCGTTCAACGTCAGCAATGCGGGCGTTGTCACGCTGAAGGCTCCGGCCGACTTCGAAACGAAGAGCAGCTATTCCTTCAATGTCGTCGCTTCGGACGGTGAACTGACGGCGACCCGCGCGGTCGTTCTCACGGTCACCAACGTCGGCCCGACCTTCACCTCGACGGGCACTGCTTCGGTGGCTGAGAACATCCCGACCAGCCAGGTCGTGTACGATGCCAACGTCAGCGGTGCGACCGCTCCGGTGTTCACCCTCACGGGTGCCGATGCCGCGGCGTTCAACATCAACGCCACGACCGGCGAAGTCACCTTCAAGGCATCGCCTGACTTTGAGACCAAGTCGGCTTACGCCATCAACGTCGTCGCCACTGAGGGCAGTGAATCGGCGACGCAGGCTGTGGCCGTCACCGTCACGAACGTCGCCAACGAAGGTCCGACTTTCAGCTCTGCGGCAACTGCCTCGGTGGCCGAGAACATCCCGACCACCCAGACCGTGTACGATGCGGACGCCACCGGCACCGGAACGGTCAGCTTCGGGATTACCGGCCAGGACGCCGGCGCGTTCAACATCAACACGTCGACGGGTGTCGTCACGTTCAAGGCGTCGCCGGACTTCGAAACCAAGAGCAGCTATTCGATCAACGTCACGGCGACGGACTCGTTGGGTACCACGACCAAGGCGGTTGCCATTTCGGTTACCGACGTCGCGGTCGAAGGTCCTCAGCCTGCTGCGATCACGGTTAGCGGTGCGGGTACCAACTCCGATGGGGATCTCGCGAACACTACGTATACCGTCGTTCTTGGTAACTACGAGTATACCATCACCGGCTTCGACGCTGGTAGTGACAAGATCGTCGGACCGGCTGGCGTCACGCCCACGATTATCAACCCGAGCTTCACCGATGGGGAAGTGACCATCCAATTCGCCGCCAACAATCAGATCGCCCTGATCACGATTGAGGGCATCACTAACGCTCAGGACGGACAGATTTTCGGCGTCACCAGCTTTAACACCGTCTTCGGCGCCGGCACGATTGCCTGATAGTCGGGCGAAACATCTTCGGTTTTTCAGGGGGACGAGGCGAGGTAAAGGTGACAAAAGTTTCCTGACTTCGAGTTTCGTCAAATTTGGGTAATCGATTCCTTTTTTGGAGCACAAAAATGGCACGTACTAATGTCTTTCTTGGGGGCGGAAACTCCGCCCCCGGCTTCACCAGCGCCGATTTCTTCGGTGTTGGTGGTCTCGGCACGGAAACTGTAACCTTCGGCACCGGGTCGGCCGCCGCCGACACGACCGTCGATCAGAACGTCGAAGGCGTCGTCTTCGGTGGCATTGACGACGATTATCGTTTTCAGCAGCAGGGCAACCAGCTCCGTGTCTATGTCGGCGCAACGCTGATCACGACGATCACGGTTCAGGACGATGCCAACGGCACTCAGCTGACTTTCGCCAACGGCACGGTCAACGCCAAGGTGTCCGCTTTGGGCATGACGCTGGGAACGGGCACCGTCCCCGCCGCGGCGCCCGCTGCCGTTGAAACCGGTCTTGTCCCGCCCG
>DATEEP010000141.1:0-10133 GCA_035281095.1 Novosphingobium sp.
CTTGCCGACCGCCGCGATCCGCCCGCCCGCAACGCCCACGTCGCCCTCGAACAGAGCCCCGCCCGTCCCGTCCGCAACCGTCCCGCCACGGATCACCATATCGAATTCAGACATTCTTCTCTCCCGAGGCGCTCACCTCAAGTGGCTTGGCGGAGATGACATCCACCTGCCGCACCGGCGTCCTGCTCCGGCGCACCGACACTGCGGAAAGCCCGGAGAACGACCGTTCCCTGACATACTCCAGATGGCCGCCAAACGCACCGCAGAAAGCAAAATATGTATATATGTAAAAACAGTATGATCCGATATATCAAACGATCTTGGGAATATCTGGAAATACTTATCTGAATATGATGAAATTTATCAAAAAATGTTTTGATGATATTAAAATATTGTATTCAGTATAAATTCCAACCTTCCGCGATCAGAATTTCGTCATTTTTCGTATAAATCTCCCTAACCGTGAGGTTACCTTGGGCTTGTGGATGGTTCCGCAATTGTGTCGAGGCTCTGCGTTCGCCCGATATCGAAACAAACTTGGGCAAGTGCTCCGGTCCATCGCCGTTAAAGTGGGGATGCCGCGCCGCGCCACGCCGGCAAGAAAAACACGAGCGACCGTAATTACGGAACGGCCGGGTTCGGCCAATCGGCCCGGACATTCGCTTGATTACTGTTCGGGAGTTGATCAATGTTCGAGAACATAAGCGCGGATTTTGGAGGAATCGATTGGCGAGAACACTGATTTCCAAGGGTCTCGTGTACGACGGCACCGGCGCCGAGCCGTTCGCGGCCGACATTTTGGTCGAGGGTGAGCGGATCGTGGACATCGGACCTGCTATCCCTCGGGCAGAAGCGGACCTTGTGCTTGATGCGGGGGGGCTGGCGGTGGCGCCGGGTTTCGTGGACCTTCACACCCATTTCGACGCCCAGGTATTCTTCGATCCCATGCTCACGTCGTCCTGCTTTCACGGCGTGACCTCGACCGTCGGCGGCAATTGCGGTTTTTCGCTCGCACCGTATTCAGCCGAGCACAGGACCCTTGTCCTGCACATGCTGCGCGATCTCGAGGACATGCCGGTCGAAACGCTGGACGTCGCGGTCCCCGCCGCGGCGGAGAGCTTCGCCGAGTACCTCACCGCGTTCGAGCAGCAGGGGCCGATGCTCAATTTCGGCTCGTTCATCGGCCACTCGACGGTCCGCATCGCCGCGATGGGCGCGGATCATCGGCGCGAGGCGACTGCCGAAGAGATCGAGCGGATGGCCGCGCTGGTGAAAGAGGCGCTCGAGGCCGGCGCGCTCGGCTTCGCGACCAAGACCCTGCAAAGCGCGCGCCCGTCGCCTTCGCAATATGCCTCGCGTGAAGAGACCCTGGCCTTGCTCCGCGTGCTGAAGGAGCATGGTCGCGGCGTTGCGATGTTCAACGCCGGGGGCAATTTCGATCTGGAGCAGGTCTATGCCCACCAGGCCGAGATCGGCGTCCCGTTCACCTGGATCGCTTTGCTCGCCCTGAATTCCGGCGCACACCGCAAGAACCTGTCGTTGCACGAGAAATGGTATGGCAAGGGGGCGGATGTGCGGCCGCAGGTGTCTTGCCGTCCGTTGACCGCGCAGTGCAACATGCGCATTCCGTCGATCTTTCGCTCGGAGGATTTCAGCCGTCTCAACGGCACGACGGACGCCGAGCGGATTTCGGCCTATTCCGATCCCGAATGGCGGCGGGCGGCGAGCGCGAGCGTTGTCGGGACAGACCGCCAGCCGATCGACTGGAGCAAGGTTCTCGTGCTCGCCAGCGGGTCCATGCCGGACGCGATCGGGCGCGACCTGGGCGGCGTTGCGGACGAACGGGGGATGGAGCCGCTCGCCCTGCTTCTCGATATGGCTTGCGCGGACGGCCTCGAAACCAGGATCCAGACCAGCTATGGCAACGAGGATCGGGGCGAAGTCGCCAGGCTGCTCAATGTCACGGGGGCTGTCCTGGGCCTTTCCGACGCCGGAGCGCATCCGGCGCAGACCTGCGATGCCGTGCTTCCCACCGATCTGCTGGGCAACTGGGTTCGCCAGGGCGGTGTGATGCCGCTGGCGACCGCGGTGCACAAGCTCACGCAGGAGCCCGCGGAACTGATCGGACTGCAGCAGCGGGGGCGGATCGCCGTGGGCAATTATGCCGATATCGTCGTGTTCGACCCCGTCACGGTCGGTCCGGGGGAAATTCGACTGTGCGATGACATGCCCGGCGGCCAGACCCGCCTGCTCGCCGACCGGCCTGCCGGCATGCACCATATCCTTGTCAACGGTACGATCACCCGGCGCGACGAGCGGACCGAATATGCCCCCGCCGGCAAGATCCTGCGGTCGACAGGCGTGAGGTCACCGCAAGTCGCAACAGTCTGAGGGGGCGGCAACCGTCCGAATGCGGGCCCCCAATTCGGGCCCCCAATTCGGGCGATGCGGGCGGCGAGCGCCGTCTCAGGCGGTGGCGGCCGCCACCGGTTCGTCGACGATCTCGGTCCTCATGCGCCGACTGGCGAGCCAGAAGTGGAAGGCGGCGACGGCCAACAGCGCACAGCACAGCAGCAGCGCCCAGCGAAGGCCCTCGCCGCTTGCCGCGACGCAGCCCGGCACGGCGGCGTTCGCCAGGCAGTAGGCCGGATCGAGACCGCTTGCCGACATATGCGAAGCAGCCGCCATATCGCTGATCTTGCCGAAGATCGGCGGGCCCAGCGTATAGCCGACGAGGTTGCTGGCCAAAGTGTAGAACGCGATCGTCGTGGCGCGCAGGGTGGAGGGCACGACGCTGCTTAACGCCGCGTAGCAGATGCCGGTATATCCGTTCAGCAACGCCGCTGCGATCAGGTAGGCCACTCCGGCAAGCACCAGCGAACTCGAGGAGAACGCGAGCAGATAGGCCGGGGTCGCCAGCAGGAACATCCCGGTGCAGACCAGCAGGCTTGCGCCCGGCCGGTGGCGCGAAACACGATCGGCCAGATAGCCCGAGACGAAGATGCCCAGCACGCCCGTGACCGCGCCCGCGCCCAGCACGCTCGACGCGGTGGCCAGCGGCAGGCCGTGCACGCGCATCAGGAACGAGGTCATGTATTGCATGATCGTCATGCCGCATGCGTTGGTGAGGGCCGCGGCGATGCAGATGTGGAGCACGGTGCCTTTCCGGCTCAGCAGCCGAACCGCTGCGCCATAGAGCATGGGCGGGCCCTCCGTCTTGCGGTTGCCGGTGTCCTTTACGAAGACCGCGATCAGCACCGCCAGTATCGCACCGCAGACGCCAAAAACCAGGAAGCCGGCGCGCCAGCCATAGTGCTGCGCCAGCAGACCTCCCGCGATCGTCGCCAGGATCGCGCCCAGCGGGCCGCCGGCGGCATAGATCGACATCGCCATCGCCCGCCGGGACGGCGGATAGCGCTCCGAGATCAACGACAGCGCGGGCGGGCCGACCCCCGCTTCGCCGATGCTGACGCCCATCCGCGAAAGCAGAAGCTGCAGATAGTTCTGCGCGAAGCCGCAGCACGCGGTCATCACGCTGAACAGCGCGAGCGCCGTCGCGACGATCGTGCGACGGTTGGCCCGTTCCGCCAGCCAGGCGATCGGCAGCCCGACCAGCGAATAGAGCACCGCGAAGGCCGGTCCGCCCAACAGGCCGAGCTGGAAATCGCTCAGCCCGAACTCCGCCTTCAGTGGCTCCTGCAGCACGCCCAGCAGCACTCTGTCCGCCAGGTTGAAGGCGTTGGCGAGACACAGGATCAGGAGAAAGAGCGCCCCGCCGCGCATCGTTTGGTTCATGCGGCGGGTTCGTAGCCCACCACCGATTTGATTTCCAGATATTCGTGGAAGCCGAATTCGCCCCATTCGCGGCCGTTGCCGCTGGTCTTGTAACCGCCGAACGGCGCGTTCATATCGAAGGCGCCATTGAGGCCGATCATTCCCGCGCGGATACTGCGCGCGACCTTGCGGCATGCCTCGATATCCGCGCCGGACACATAGCCGGCAAGGCCGTAGGGAGTGTCGTTGGCGATCTCGACCGCCTGCTCGATGCTGTCGTATCCCTGGAGCGTCATGACCGGACCGAAGATCTCTTCGCGCGCGATCACCATGTCGCTGGTGACGTCGGCGAACACGGTCGGCTTGACGTAATAGCCCTTGTCGAGGCCGTCAGGCCGTCCCAGACCGCCGGCGACGACCGTCGCGCCTTCGTCGATGCCCTTCCGGATATAACCCTGGATCTTGTCGAACTGGATCTTCGACACGACCGGCCCGTTGGCGGCATTGCCGGTGGGATCGCCGACGGTCACTTCCTCGGCCGCCTTGCGCGCGGCTTCCACGGCCTCGCCGAGCCGCGCGCCGGGCACCAGCATGCGCGAGGGCGCGCTGCAGCTCTGGCCCGAATTCATCATCATGAACGTCACGCCGCCCGCGACGTTCGCGGCCAGACCTTCATCGTCCAGGATGATGTTGGGGCTCTTGCCGCCGAGTTCCTGGCTGACGCGCTTGACCGTCGCCGCCGCGTTGCGCGCGATGTCGACGCCGGCGCGGGTCGAGCCGGTGAACGAGATCATGTCGATGTCGGGGTGAGAGGACATCGCCGCGCCCACGCCCGGCCCATCGCCATGGACGAGGTTGAACACCCCCGCCGGCACGCCCGCCGCATCCAGGATCTCGGCGAAGATCTGGGCCGAGAACGGCGACACTTCGCTCGGCTTCAGCACCATCGTGCAGCCGGTGGCGAGCGCCGGATAGACCTTCACGGCGACCTGGTTCAGCGGCCAGTTCCACGGCGTGATCAGGCCGCACACGCCGATCGGCTCGCGGCGGATCAGCATGGTGCCGCGCCGTTCCTCGAACTGGAACGTCTTGAGGATCTCGATGGCGGATGCGAGGTGGCCGATGCCGAGCCCGACTTGCGCGCCGCTGGACAGGGCGGCGGGAGCGCCCATTTCCTCGGTCACGGCCGCAGCCAGATCGCCGTAGCGCTTCTGGTATTCGGCCTGGATCGCCTCCAGCAGTTCGATCCGCTCCGCCACCGGACTGGTCGACCAGCTGGAAAACGCGCGCCGTGCGGCCACCACCGCCTTGTCCACGTCCGCCGCCGAACCGAGCGAGATGCGGCCGCAGACTTCTTCGGTGGCGGGATTCTCGACGTCCAGCTGCCTCGCCTCGACCGGAGCCACCCACTTACCATCGATGTAGAAATTCAGATATTCGCGCACGACTGCACTCTCCCCGATCGGCCCAGAGGCCCAATTGCATCAAAAACCGTTCCCGCCGCGGCCGGGATCAATGAAGCGTTCCGCTCCGGATCAGCCTGCCCGGAAGGGCGTCGGTCGACACTCCACCGCGTTGGGTCACCGTGCCCGACAGGATCGTCGCCTCAAAACCCTTGGGCGGCTGGACGAGCCGCGAGCCGCCGCCGGGCAGATCATGAATCACTTCCGGGGGGCCGAGGGTCAGATTGTCGAAATCGATGACATTGAGATCGGCCTTCAGACCGATCGCCAGGCGACCGCGATCCTTGAAGCCATAGAGGTCGGCGGTTTCGGAGGTCAGCTTCTTGACCACCTTCTCCAGCGGGATGCGCGCTCCGCGCGTCCGGTCCCGCGCCCACAGCATCAACGCCGTGGTGGTGTAGCTGGCGTCGCAGATGATCCCGCAGTGCGCGCCGCCGTCACCCAGGGCGAGGACCGTGTCGTCGCGATCGAGCATGGCGCGCGCGTGATCGAGGTTGTGCTGGCTGTAGTTCATGGACGCGAGCATGACCTTGCCCCGGCCTTCTTCCGCCATGACCATGTCGTAGAGCACTTCGTAAGGCGAGACGCCGCGCGCCGCGGCCAGTCCCTCCACGCTCTTCGCGCGCTCGGGCTCGTAGTCCATCGGGTGCTCCATTGCGTAGAGCTGGCCGAAATCGCGCACCGCGTTGGCCAGCATTCCTTCCATCTCCGGCGTGTCGGCCAGCAGCGCGGCCTTGACCTCGGGCTTGCGCATCTCGGCGACGCGTTGCTCGAACGACAGGCCGGCCAGATGCTCGTTGTAGTAGGGATGCATCACGAAAGGGCTGAAATTGGAATCGAGCCCGAAGATCACGCCCACCGGGCGGTTGAAGACTTGCGGGGTGATCATCTGCCCGGCCAGACGGTCCCGCTCGACGGAGCGCAGTACGTCCTGCCACAAGTCGGGCGCCTCGTTGGTGGACAGCAGCGTATAAGTCAGCGGACGTCCGGCTGCCTTGGCGATGCGGTGGAAGCGTTCGAAATCTTCAAGGCACTGGTCTTCCGTGATCAGCACCGCCTGGAGCGTTCCGCGCCCGGCGTCGGTCATGCCCAGCGCGATCTCGCGCAGTTCCTCTTCCTCGGACTTGAAGCACGGCACGGGCTTGCCGTCGCTGGTCTTGTGATAGACGTTGCGCGACGTGGCGACGCCGATCGCGCCGGCGGTGATCGCCTCGCGGGTGATCTCCCGCATCCGCCGCCGATCCTCGGCGGTCGCGGGCTCGAGGTCGATCGCGCGCTGGCCCATCGTATAGACCCGCATCGGCGAGTGCGGCAGGAGCACGGCGTAGTCGACATCGTGCGGGCGTGCGTCCAGCGCGTCGAGGAATTCGGGAAACGTTTCCCAGTTCCACGGCAGGCCGGCAGCCATCACCACTTCGGGAATGTCCTCCACGCCTTCCATCAGACGGATCATGTCGCCGCGGTCCTGGGGACGGCACGGTGCGAAGCCGACGCCGCAGTTGCCGGTGACGATCGTGGTCACCCCATGCGAAGACGAGGGCGTCATGCGGTCGGCCCAGGTAAGCTGCCCGTCGTAGTGGGTGTGCACGTCGACGAAACCGGGGGTGACCAGCTTGCCGCGTGCGTCGATCTCCTCGGCGCCGGAGCCCGGCACGCTGCCCAGCGCCGCGATCCTGCCGTCCTTGATGGCGACGTCGCCCTCGCGCAATGCGGCTCCGGTGCCGTCGGCGATGGTGCCGCCACGAATGACCAGATCGAAATCCATGCTCATTGCCTTCCTCATCCGCTGTCGCGCTGTTGTCCGTCCACCGCGACCGATCTTCCGGGACCGGCGGCGCGGCTGCCAGGCTGATGCGCATCGATGTCGCGCCGGCGCCAGCACCGGGCAATGGGCCAGAGGGTGGCATTCCGGCCATAGTATGCTTATCTGGCCTCAAAGGGGGCCGGGAGCCCGGCATTCCTTGGCGTCCGGCCGCGCTTGCTGGAGGAAGGCTGGCCATGGAAACACAAGAGTCCCCGTGGGTCAGCAGCATTCGCGAAAGCCTGGAGCTGCCGACCGGCAAGGCCCTCATAACCGATCGCGATTTCCGCGAGCCGGTCCAGCAGTTGTTCGTCCCGGAAAGCGCCCTGTGGATCGATATGTGTTTGACGCCGCGCCCGGCGGAGACGCGGGTCCGCTATGCGAACCGCTGGCCGGTCTACCGCTTCGAACGCGCCGGCCAGGTGCTGGCGATGCCCGCCGGCGAACTGCTGCAATTCCGCAGCGGATCGGGCCGGCAGACATCCATCGTCTGCCAGATCCAGCTGGATCAGCTCGACGATCTGCCCGAACTCTCGTTCGACTGGACCGAGCGCCGGCTGGAATCCTGCCTCGACCTCGCAAGCCCGCGCCTGTCGACGATGATGCGCTATCTGGCCGAGGAAGTCCGCAGGAACGACCTCGCCCGCGAAGCGATGGCGGAGCTGATGATGCGCCAGATCGCGATCGAACTGGCGCGGCATCTGCGCCACATCGAAGAACCCGTGATCATCGGCGGCCTGGCTGCCTGGCGGCTCAAACTGATCGACCAGCGGCTCGGCGAGCCCGGACCGCCCCCTTCGCTGGAGGACCTGGCGCTTCTGGCGGCCTTGTCGGTGCGGCAGCTGACCCGTGCCTTCCGCACCAGCCGCGGCTGTTCGCTGGGCGACCACATCAACGACTTCCGGATCGAGCGCGCGAAACGCCTGCTCACGGGGAATGACAGCATCAAGGCCATCGCCTTCACGCTGGGGTTCCAGTCGGCGTCGATCTTCAGCCATGCCTTCCGCCGCAGAGTGGGAACGACTCCGCGTCAGTTCCGGGCACAGGCTGCGGCCAGCCTCCCGGCGTCGTGAGGCAAGCGGCCATCGGTGCCGATAACGGCCCGATATCGATATTTCGTCCTTTCGAAAATCGCCCGGCGCGTTGTCAGACCCGGCGTCGATGACCGAAATGCCCGCCGAAAGAAGATCGGGATAGGGTATGAGGATTGCGACAAGACTGGGCCTGATCGCGCTGCTGGCGATCACGGCATCGTGCCAGGGCGGATCGTCGAAAGTGGACGGGCAACACATCGCCGCCGCCGAGCAGAGTGGCGACTGGCCGTCCCACGGCAAAGGCTATTGGGAGCAGCGCTACGCGCCCCAGAGCCAGATCACCGCCAGGACGGTGGGCGATCTCGGCCTCGCGTGGTTCGCCGAATACGATACGGACCGCGGGCAGGAAGCGACGCCGGTGATGGCGGACGGCGTGCTTTACACCAGCACCGCGTGGTCGAAGGTCCATGCCTTCGACGCGGCGACCGGCAAGCAGCTGTGGTTTTTCGATCCCAAGGTTCCCGGCGCCAAGGCCTTCGACGCCTGCTGCGACGTCGTCAACCGGGGCGTGGCCTTGTGGAATGGCAAGGTCTTCGTCGGCGCGCTCGACGGGCGGCTGATCGCGTTGGACGCCAAGACCGGCAAGCAGGCGTGGTCGGTCCAGACCACCGACGCCGCCAAGCCTTACACGATCACCGGCGCGCCGCGCGTGGTGAAAGGCAAGGTCCTGATCGGCAACGGCGGCGCGGAATACGGCGTGCGCGGATATGTCACCGCCTATGACGCCGACAGCGGCCGCAAGGTCTGGCGCTTCTACACCGTGCCCCGGGCCGACGGAAAGCCCGACGGCGAAGCCTCCGACAAGGTCCTGCGCGACAAGGCCGGGGCGACGTGGTTCGACGGCTTTTGGAAGCAAACGGGCGGCGGCGGCACCGCCTGGGATTCGATGGCCTACGATCCCGAGCTGGACCTGCTCTATATCGGCGTCGGCAACGGTTCGCCCTACGATCACGGTTTGCGGTCGGGCGGCAAGGGCGACAACCTGTTCCTGTCGTCGATCCTGGCGCTGCGTCCGGATACGGGGGAGTACGTCTGGCACTACCAGACGACACCGGGGGAAAGCTGGGACTACACGGCGACTCAGCAGATCACCGTCGCCAGGCTCACCCTGGACGGCAAGCCGCGCAAGGTGGTGATGCAAGCGCCCAAGAACGGGTTCTTCTATGTGCTGGACGCCGCCAGCGGCAAGCTTATCTCGGCCAAGCCCTACGCGGCGGTGAGCTGGGCCAGCGGGGTCGATCTCAAGACCGGCCGGCCGGTCGAGACGCCGAACGCCCGCTATCGCAGCGGGCCGCAGATGGTCGCCCCCGCGCCTTACGGCATGCACGGCTGGCAGCCGATGGCGTACAGTCCGAAGACGGGCCTCGTCTACATTCCGGTCCACTGGACGACGATGAGTTTCGACCGCAAGAGCGGCTTCGAATTCCAGCCCGGCGCCTGGAACATGGGGATCAGCGAGACCCCCATGCCCGCTCCGAAGACGGTCGGGGACGAGGCGAAGCTGCGCAAGATGCTGAAAGGCACGCTGCTCGCTTGGGACCCGGTGCGCCAGAAGGCGGCGTGGAGCGTAGAGCAGCCGCATTTCTGGAACGGCGGCGTTGTCGCCACCGCCGGCGATCTGGTGTTCCAGGGCATGATCGACGGCCGCTTCCTGGCCTATGACGCGCGTAACGGCAAGCAGCTGTGGTCCTACGACGCGGGCAACGGGATCATCGGCGGGCCGATCAGCTACGAGCTGGATGGAGAGCAATATATCGCGGTCAACGTCGGCGGCGGGGGCGCGGCGCAGATCTCCTCGCCCGACCTGCTGCCCGTTCGACCACGCCTGCCGGGACGGCTGCTGGTGTTCAAGCTGGGCGGCAAGGCGAAAGCGCCTGCCTATGTCGTGCCGGAGCGATCGCATGCCGACCTGTCGGCGGTTTCGACAACCGGCGATGCCGCGCGCGGCGCAGCCTCATTCCAGAAATACTGCCAGTATTGCCATGGCGGCAACGCCAGCGG
>DATEEP010000142.1:0-16165 GCA_035281095.1 Novosphingobium sp.
GGCTGGGGTGGAGATGACGGCGCATCGGCCCGCGCGGCGGCGCAGGCCGCGAGGCCAAGGGCGGCAATCGAAGCGAGGATGCGCATGGGATGAGCTTACCTCCGTCCAATAGGGTGGCACAAAGTTACACCCTGTCGCCTAATCTGTCCGCCCGGATTTCCGTTTTTCTGCAAAGTCTTGTCTCAACAGCATGACAGGTTGCGACCGCATTCCGGTCATTCGCTGATCCCATGCGAAACATCAAAGCAGACGTTGCCACCAACCCACATCATGCCAACGTCCGAATTTGTATCCGACCTCGCGAAAGACGCCGACCGGGACGAAGCCCATCGCCTCGTGCAGGCCGACACTTCGATCATTTGGAAGCGCTATGCCCGCAAATGCAGCGTGGTAGCCGCCCGCTGCGGCGGCCGATAGTAATGCGCTGTAGAGTGCCCGCCCAACTCCGCGACGTTGTCCGCCTTCCGCCACATAAACCGCCACGTCCACAGAGCATCGGTAAGCAGCGCGGGAACGGTGCTCACTTGCATAAGCGTAACCGACCACTCTTCCACCTTCTTCAGCAACGAAATATGGATGCTTTGACAGAATCGTAGCTATCCGCCCCTCAATCTCCAATGCATTAGGCGCGACCTCTTCAAACGAGATCGACGTCTTGTCGACGTACGGAGCATAAATCGTTTGGATAGCTAAGGCGTCCTCCAACGTTGCTTCACGAACGAGCATAAATGTCTCCCCACGGCTGACCGCGCTAGCAATCTGCCCATTCGAGTGCCAAAATCAACATCCAACAAAGAACTGCAGCGGTGAAACCGGTTCGTCTGGACCCCACCTCCCATCGTTATTCCCGCCTTCGCGGGAATGACGATGGGAGGTGGATACGAAAAACCCCGCCGGATCGCTCCGGCGGGGTCTGTTGTTTTCGAGTACGTTGCGGTTGAGCGACAGGCCCACACCCGGCCCCTCCAGCAAGCGGGAGGGGAGTCGAGGGCTTATTCCTCGCCGGCTTCCTCGCCTGCCTCATCCTTGGCCTGCTCCGCGCCCGCGCCGGCTTCCTCGTCGCTCTGCCGCAGGTAGTCGCCCGCGTCGGCGTCGGTGCCGTGGGTTTCGCCCATGGCGGCCGCCAGCGGATCGTCGCCGAGGTCGTCGGCGGGATCGCGCTTCAACTCGGCTTCATGCTCCGCCGCCGCGCTTTCGGGCGCGATCAGCGATTCCTGGAGCTTGCGATACTGCGCGCGCAGCGCCGCGTCGCGGCTGGAGGCGGCGACCCGGACGCGGTTCATGCCCGCGCCGGTGCCCGCCGGGATCAGCCGGCCGACGATCACGTTCTCCTTGAGGCCGATCAGCGAGTCCTTCTTGCCTTCGACCGCCGCCTGCGTGAGCACGCGGGTGGTTTCCTGGAAGGATGCCGCCGAGATGAAGCTGCGGGTCTGGAGCGACGCCTTGGTGATGCCGAGCAGCACCGGCTTGCCCTCGGCGGGCCGCTCGTTCTTCTGGAGCTTGACGTTGTACTCCAGCATCTCCTCGTAATCGACCTGCTCGCCCGGCAGCAGCGTGGTGTCGCCGCCGTCGGTGATCTCGACCTTCTGCAGCATCTGGCGAACGATCACCTCGATGTGCTTGTCGTTGATCTTCACGCCCTGCAAGCGGTAGACTTCCTGGATTTCCGCGACGAGATACTCGGCCAGCGCTTCCACGCCGAGCACTTCGAGGATGTCGTGCGGATCGGGCGAGCCCGAGATCAGGTTGTCGCCCTTCTTGACCCAGTCGCCTTCCTGGACGTCGATCACCTTGGACTTGGGGATCAGGTATTCCACCCCATCGCCCTCTTCCGGGATGATCGCGATCTTGCGCTTGGCCTTGTAGTCGCGGACGAATTCGATCCGGCCCGAGATCTTGGCGATGATCGCGTTGTCCTTGGGCTTGCGCGCCTCGAACAGCTCGGCAACCCGCGGCAGACCGCCGGTGATGTCACGCGTCTTGGCGGCTTCGCGGCTGGCGCGGGCCACAACGTCGCCCGCCTCGACCCGCTGGCCGTCCTCGACCGAGAGGGTGGTGCCCGGCGCCATCATATAGCGCGCCGCCTCGCCCGAACTTTCGTCGAGTAGGGTGATGCGCGGACGCAAGTCGTCCTTCTTGGTGCGGCCGGTCGAGCGGTTCTCGGTGACGACGCGGCTGGTCATGCCGGTCGCCTCGTCGGTCTGCTCGGTCATCGTGCGACCGTCGATCAGGTCCTGGTACTTCACCACGCCCGAGGTTTCGGTGATGATCGGCAAGGTGAACGGATCCCACTCGGCCAGGCGGTCGCCGGCGTTCAGCTTGGCGCCGTCCTCGTGCAGCAGATTGGTGCCGTAGGGGACCTTGTGGATCTCCCGCTCGTGCCCGTCGGTATCGATGATCACGATCTCGCCGTTGCGGGCAAGCGACAGGCGGCGTCCGCGCTTGTCGGTGATCGTCGGGATATCGCGATAGTGGACGGTGCCGTCCACCGTGGTTTCGAGATGGCTGGTCTCGTTCACCTGCGCCGCGCCGCCGATGTGGAACGTGCGCATGGTGAGCTGGGTGCCCGGCTCGCCGATCGATTGCGCGGCGATGACGCCCACCGCCTCGCCGATGTTGACCGGCGTACCACGCGCGAGGTCACGGCCATAGCACTTGCCGCAGACGCCCTGCGTCGCCTCGCAGACCAACGGAGAGCGGATGCGCGCGGCCTGAATGCCGGTCGCCTCGATCTTCGCGGTGGTCGGCTCGTCGAGCAGCGTGCCGCTGGCGACGATGACGTTGCCTTCCTTGTCGGCGATGTCCTCGGCCAGGGTGCGGCCCAGGATACGTTCGCCGAGCGAGGCGATGGTCGAGCCGCCCTGCACGATCGAACGCATTTCCAGCGCGCGTTCGGTGCCGCAATCCTCGACGACGACGACGCAGTCCTGCGACACGTCGACCAGACGGCGGGTCAGGTAGCCCGAGTTCGCCGTCTTGAGCGCGGTGTCGGCCAGGCCCTTGCGGGCGCCGTGGGTCGAGTTGAAGTATTCAAGGACGGTCAGGCCCTCCTTGAAGTTCGAGATGATCGGCGTCTCGATGATCTCGCCCGAAGGCTTGGCCATCAGCCCGCGCATGCCGGCAAGCTGCTTCATCTGCGCCGGCGAACCGCGCGCGCCGGAGTGGCTCATCATGTAGATCGAGTTGATCGGCGCCTCGCGGCCGTTCTCGTCCTTCGGCGTCGCCCGGATCTCGTCCATCATGGCGTTCGCCACCTGGTCGCCGCAGCGGCTCCAGGCGTCGATCACCTTGTTGTACTTCTCCTGCTGGGTGATGAGGCCGTCCTGGTACTGCTGCTCGTAGTCGGCCACCAGTTCCTTGGTCTCGTTGACCAGCGCCACCTTCGAATCGGGGATGATCATGTCATCCTTGCCGAACGAGATGCCCGCCTTGAACGCGTGGCGGAAGCCAAGGCTCATGATCGCGTCGGCGAACAGCACCGTGTCCTTCTGGCCGGTGTGGCGATAGACCTGGTCGATGACGTCGCCGATCTCCTTCTTGGTGAGGAGGCGGTTGACGATCTCGAACGGCACCTTGTGGCTCTTGGGCAGGCACTCGCTGATCAGCATCCGGCCCGGCGTGGTCTCGAAGCGCTTGAAGTACTCCTTGCCCTGCTCGTCGGTCTGCGGGACGCGGGTGATGATCTTGGTGTGCAGCGTCACCGCCTTGGCCTCGATCGCCTGGTGCACTTCGGCCATGTCGGTCAGCATCATGCCTTCGCCGGGCTCGCCCTCGCGGTCCATCGAGAGGTAATAGATGCCCAGGACCATGTCCTGCGAGGGCACGATGATCGGCTTGCCGTTGGCGGGCGAGAGGATGTTGTTGGTCGACATCATCAGCACGCGCGCTTCGAGCTGGGCTTCCAGCGAAAGCGGCACGTGGACGGCCATCTGGTCGCCGTCGAAGTCGGCGTTGAAGGCAGAGCAGACCAGCGGGTGGAGCTGGATCGCCTTGCCTTCGATCAGGACCGGCTCGAACGCCTGGATGCCGAGGCGGTGGAGCGTCGGCGCGCGGTTCAGCAGCACCGGATGCTCGCGGATCACCTCGTCGAGGATGTCCCAGACTTCCTTGCGCTCCTTCTCGACCCACTTCTTCGCCTGCTTGAGCGTCATCGACAGGCCCTTGGCGTCGAGCCGGGCGTAGATGAACGGCTTGAACAGCTCGAGCGCCATCTTCTTGGGCAAGCCGCACTGGTGCAGCTTGAGTTCCGGCCCGGTGACGATGACCGAACGGCCCGAATAGTCGACGCGCTTGCCGAGCAGGTTCTGGCGGAAGCGGCCCTGCTTGCCCTTGAGCATGTCGGACAGCGACTTGAGCGGGCGCTTGTTGGCGCCGGTGATGACGCGGCCGCGGCGGCCGTTGTCGAACAGCGCGTCGACCGCTTCCTGCAGCATGCGCTTCTCGTTGCGCACGATGATGTCGGGCGCGCGCAGCTCGATCAGGCGCTTGAGACGATTGTTGCGGTTGATGACGCGGCGGTAGAGATCGTTGAGGTCCGACGTCGCGAAGCGGCCGCCGTCGAGCGGTACCAGCGGGCGCAGTTCGGGCGGGATCACGGGCACGACTTCCAGGATCATCCATTCGGGACGGTTGCCCGATTCGATGAAGCTTTCCACGACCTTGAGGCGCTTGATGATCTTCTTGGGCTTCAGCTCGGACTTGGTCGTCGCCAGCTCTTCCAGCAGATCGACCTTCTCCTGCTCGAGGTCGAGGTCCATCAGCATGTGCTTGACCGCCTCGGCGCCGATGCCGGCGGAGAAGCTGTCCTCGCCGTACTCGTCCTGCGCGTCGAGCAGCTCGTCCTCGGTGAGGAGCTGGTACTTTTCGAGCGGGGTCAGGCCCGGCTCGATGACGACGTAGCTCTCGAAGTAGAGGATGCGCTCAAGCTGCTTGAGCTGCATGTCGAGCAGGAGGCCGATGCGCGAGGGCAGCGACTTCAGGAACCAGATGTGCGCGACCGGGGCGGCCAGCTCGATGTGGCCCATGCGCTCGCGGCGCACCTTGGTGACGGTGACCTCGACGCCGCACTTCTCGCAGACGACGCCCTTGTACTTCATGCGCTTGTACTTGCCGCACAGGCACTCGTAGTCCTTCACCGGGCCGAAGATGCGCGCGCAGAACAGGCCGTCACGCTCGGGCTTGAACGTGCGATAGTTGATCGTCTCCGGCTTCTTGATCTCGCCGAAGGACCATGAGCGGATGCGTTCGGGAGATGCCAGGCCGATCTGGATCTGGTCGAAAGTCTCGGGCTTGGCCACCTGGTTGGTGAATTTGGTCAGGTCGTTCATGTTTTCGCTCCATCCCCCTCCCGCTTGCGGGAGGGGCTAGGGGAGGGCTTGTTTTCTTCCGTGGAGAGCTTGCCCTAACAGGCCCTCCCCCGGCCCCTCCCGCAAGCGGGAGGGGGGACTGAGGAAGCCCGGCTTGCGCGCCGGGCCGCCCCCTTACTCCGCCGCCACCGCGAGCCCGTCGTCGTCATCGTCGGTGACGATCGACGACAGCTCGACGTTGAGACCCAGCGAGCGCATTTCCTTGACGAGCACGTTGAAGCTCTCGGGAATGCCGGCCTCGAACGTGTCGTCGCCCTTGACGATCGCCTCGTAGACCTTGGTGCGGCCGACCACGTCGTCGGACTTCACCGTCAGCATTTCCTGCAAGGTATAGGCGGCGCCGTAAGCCTGGAGCGCCCAGACCTCCATCTCGCCGAAGCGCTGGCCGCCGAACTGCGCCTTGCCGCCCAGCGGCTGCTGGGTGACGAGCGAGTACGGACCGATCGAACGGGCGTGGATCTTGTCGTCCACGAGGTGATGCAGCTTGAGCATGTAGATGATGCCCACCGTCACCTTGCGGTCGAACGCGTCGCCGGTGCGGCCGTCATACAGCGTCGACTGGCCCGACGAGTGCAGGCCCGCCAGCTCCAGCATGTCGGTCACGTCGCTCTCGCGCGCGCCGTCGAACACGGGGGTGCCCATCGGCACGCCGGTGACGAGGTTGCCCGCCAGTTCGAGGATCGACGCGGTATCGCGCGCGTCGATGTCGGCGTGGTACTGTTCGCCGTAGACGGTCTTGAGCCGTTCCTTGACCGCTTCGGGCGGAGCCGCGGCTTCGGGGTCGGGGTTGGCGTTGCGCCAGTCTTCCAGGGCATGCTTGATCTGCTGGCCCAGCCCGCGCGCCGCCCAGCCGAGGTGCGTCTCGAATATCTGCCCGACGTTCATGCGCGAGGGCACGCCCAGCGGGTTGAGCACGATGTCGACCGGGGTCCCGTCCTCGAGGAACGGCATGTCCTCCTGCGGCAGAATGCGGCTGATGACGCCCTTGTTGCCGTGGCGGCCGGCCATCTTGTCGCCGGGCTGCAGCTTGCGCTTCACCGCGACGAAGACCTTGACCATCTTGAGCACGCCCGGAGCCAGCTCGTCGCCGCGCTCCAGCTTCTCCTTGCGGTCCTCGAACTTCTCCTGGATCGCCTTCACGGTCTCGTCGTACTGCGCCTTCACCGCTTCGAGCTGCGACTGCATGTGGTCGTCCGCCACCGCGAACTTCCACCACTCGTGCCGCTCGGCCTCGCCCAGCAGCTCCTCGGTGATCTCCTCGCCCTTCTTGATCCCCTTGGGAGCAGCGGCGGCGACCTGGCCGATCAGCATTTCCTTGAGGCGATTGTAAGTGGCGCGGTTGAGGATGCCGCGTTCGTCCTCGCGGTCCTTGGCGAGGCGTTCGATCTCCTCGTTCTGGATCGCGCGGGTACGGTCGTCGATCTCGATGCCGTGGCGGTTGAACACGCGCACTTCGACGATCGTGCCGGACACACCCGGCGGCAGACGGAGCGAGGTGTCGCGCACGTCGCTGGCCTTTTCGCCGAAGATCGCGCGCAGCAGCTTCTCTTCCGGCGTCATCGGCGATTCACCCTTCGGGGTGATCTTGCCGACCAGGATGTCGCCGGGATGGACTTCGGCGCCGATGTAGACGATGCCCGCCTCGTCGAGGTTGCGCAGCGCTTCCTCGCCGACGTTGGGGATGTCGCGAGTGATGTCCTCCGGCCCCAGCTTGGTGTCGCGGGCCATGACCTCGAACTCCTCGATGTGGATCGAGGTGAACACGTCGTCCTTGACGATGCGCTCCGAGATCAGGATCGAGTCCTCGTAGTTGTAGCCGTTCCACGGCATGAACGCGACGAGGCTGTTGCGGCCCAGCGCCAGCTCGCCAAGGTCGGTCGAGGGACCGTCGGCGATGATGTCGCCCGCTTCCACCCGATCACCCACCTTCACCAGCGGGCGCTGGTTGATGCAGGTGTTCTGGTTGGAACGCTGGAACTTCTGCAGCGTGTAGATGTCGACGCCCGACTTGCCCGGCTCGATATCGCCCGAGGCGCGGATGACGATGCGGGTAGCGTCGACCTGGTCGATCACGCCCGAGCGTGCCGCGGAGATCGCGGCGCCCGAATCGCGCGCCACGGTCTCTTCCATGCCGGTGCCGACGAACGGCGCCTCGGCCTTGACCAGCGGCACCGCCTGGCGCTGCATGTTCGAGCCCATCAGCGCGCGGTTGGCATCGTCGTTCTCCAGGAACGGGATCAGCGACGCTGCTACCGAGACCAGCTGCTTGGGCGAAACGTCCATCAGCGTGACGTTCTCTCGCGGGGAGAGCACGAACTCGCCCGCCTCGCGCGCCGAGACCAGCTCCTCGACGAAGCTGCCTTCCTCGTTGGTGTCTGCCGAAGCCTGCGCGACGGTGTTCTTCTGCTCTTCCATGGCCGAGAGATAGACCACGTCCTTGGTCACTTTGCCGTCGATCACCTTTCGGTACGGCGTCTCGATGAAGCCGTACTTGTTGACCCGCGCAAAGGTGGAGAGCGAGTTGATCAGGCCGATGTTCGGGCCTTCCGGCGTTTCGATCGGGCAAATGCGGCCATAGTGCGTGGGATGGACGTCGCGAACCTCGAAGCCCGCGCGCTCGCGGGTAAGGCCGCCCGGCCCGAGCGCCGAGACGCGGCGCTTGTGGGTGACTTCGGACAGCGGGTTGGTCTGGTCCATGAACTGCGAGAGCTGGCTGGAACCGAAGAACTCGCGCACCGCGGCCACCGCCGGCTTGGCGTTGATGAGGTCGTTGGGCATGACCGTCGATACGTCGACCGAAGACATGCGCTCCTTCACCGCGCGCTCCATGCGCAGCAGGCCGACGCGGTATTGGTTCTCCAGCAGTTCGCCCACCGAACGCACGCGGCGGTTGCCGAGGTTGTCGATATCGTCGATCTCGCCCTTGCCGTCCTTGAGGTCGACCAGTTCCTTGACCACGGCGAGGATGTCCTCGGTGCGCAGCGTCGTCACCGTGTCCTCGGCATCGAGGCCGAGGCGCATGTTGAGCTTGACGCGTCCGACGGCCGACAGGTCATAGCGCTCGCCATCGAAGAACAGGCCTTCGAACAGCGCTTCGGCGGTTTCCTTCGTCGGCGGTTCGCCGGGGCGCATGACCTTGTAGATGGCTTCCAGGCCCATCTCGCGGTTCTCGGCCTTGTCGGCCTGCATCGTGTTGCGGATCCAGGGGCCGGTGTTGACTTCGTCGATGTCGAGCAGCTCGAGCTGGTCGATCCCGGCCTGGTCGAGCACGTCGAGGTTCTCCGGCGAGACTTCCTCGCCCGCCTCGATGTAAATGCGGCCGGTGCTCTCGTCGATCAGGTCGCGCGCGGAATAGCGGCCGAAGATCTCCTCTGTCGGGATCAGCAGTTCCTCGAGCCCGTCCTTGCCGGCCTTGTTGGCGGCGCGGGGGCTGATCTTCTGGCCGGCGGGGAACACCACTTCGCCCGACTTGGCGTCGACGATGTCGAACGACGGCTTGGCGCCGCGCCACTGGTCGGCCACGAAGGGACGGCGCCAGCCGCCGCCGTTGTCGCCGGTGCCGCGCTTCCAGGCGACGACATCGTAGAAGTGATTGAGGATCTGCTCGGAATCGAGGCCGAGCGCATAAAGCAGCGCGGTAACCGGCAGCTTGCGCTTGCGGTCGATGCGGACGTTGACGATGTCCTTGGCGTCGAACTCGAAGTCCAGCCACGAACCGCGATAGGGGATGACGCGGGCGGCGAACAGGAACTTGCCCGAAGAGTGCGTCTTGCCGCGATCGTGATCGAACAGCACGCCCGGCGAACGGTGCATCTGCGAAACGATCACGCGCTCGGTGCCGTTGATGATGAAAGTGCCGTTCTCGGTCATGAGCGGCATGTCGCCCATGTAGACGTCCTGCTCCTTGATATCGAGGACGGAGCGGGTCTCGGTCTCCGAATCGACCTCGAACACGATCAGGCGCAGCGTCACCTTCATCGGCGCGGCATACGTGATCCCGCGCTGGCGGCATTCGGTGGTGTCGTACTTGGGATCCTCAAGCTCGTAGTGCACGAAGTCCAGTTCGCTGGTGCCGGCGAAGTCGCGGATCGGGAAGACCGAGCGCAGCGTCTTCTCGAGGCCCGAGACATAGCCGACCGCAGGATCGGAGCGCAGGAACTGCTCGTAGCTTTCGCGCTGCACCTCGATGAGGTTGGGCATCTGGACGACTTCGTGGATGTCCCCGAAGATCTTGCGGATGCGTTTCTTGGCCGAAGGACGCTGGACAGACGACGAATTGGCGTCGTTCGTGGGCTTGGTCGCCATGATGGGATCGGTGCCTCTTCACTGTGCGGGCAGGAAACGCCCGTTGGAATTCTTGCTCGCGCAGCCAGGCCATCCGAAACGCAAAAAGGCCGCAGGACAGCCGATATCGTCACGACATCGAAGTCCGCAGCCTTTGCGTCAGATGGAGTCCGTCCGCTTCCTCCTGGACCGGTCCCTGCGCATGGACCGTCTTGCTCGAAGCAGTGAACGGAGCGGCATATAGACACCTCACCCCGTCGTGTCAATTACCGGACATCGTGGCCGCATAACCGATCCGCGTGCGCCCCGTCACGCCAAACAGACTCATTCGAAAGAAACACGTAACACAGAATAGCACATTCGCCAGATGAACTTCAGATTAACGCAATAGAGGCAGGGACTCGTTCGGATTAATTCTTGGTGCTTCCAGATACGACAAACCACCTCTCTCCTCAATCTATCGCATGAAGCGGTTCAACTTACCGCGACTTTTTCGATTCACGTAGAACCCAATGCGAATTTGGGCATTTCTCGCTCCATGAGCAAAGCAACCCCACGATCGATCCGTCGATCTCTCACCCTTCCCCGCCATGTTGCCGGAGCCACCTGCGCCGCACTGGCGCTGGCGGCAAACCCCGCTTTGGCGCAGGACGCGGCGCCGTCGCTGGACCTGCCCGAAGGCGTCAACCGCGAGGCGCCCGTCGTCGAGCCCGGCGCCATCCCCGCGCCGGTACAGCGGGGCCCCGTACAGCAGACCAAGCCGCAGATCGTTCTGCCGGATTTGACGCCGGATTTGCCTGGGGATTCGGCGGAATCCGCGCGGACTCAACGCGCGACGCCTGCCGAACGTCCGCGCGGATCCCGCCCCGCTCCGGCAGCACCGCGCGTCGCGGCTCCGGCACCCGACGCGCCGACACAGACCATCCAGCCCATCGCGCCTAGCGCGCCCGTGCGGATTTCTATCGCCGGCGATACCTTGCCAACGCCCGCCGCTGTCGCGGATGAACCCGTGCGGGAGATGACGCCGCAAGCCGCCGATTCCCGATCCTCGGAAGCGGACATCGGCCTGCTGGCCGGCCTTGCCGGCGCGCTGAGCCTCGGGATCGTCGGTTTCCTGGCGCTGCGTTCGCGCCGTCGCCCGGAGGAGGAGGACACCGCTTTCGACCCGCCGGTGATCGATCCGCCCAATGCGCTGCGTAAGCCTACTGCCCCCGTCGCGGCGGCTCCCGCCACCGCAATGCCGCCGCGCTACGATTTCCTCGGCATGCCGGTCCGCGAACCCGCGCCGGACCGCACCTCGGTCCTTCCCGACGGTCCTGTGCCAACGGGAGAAGCGCGCCATGCTCTGCTGGAACGGATGGTGGCGGCGGAGCCTGATGAGGCCAATCCGTTCACCTCTCCGCGCGCTCGTCGTCGCCGTGCCCGGATGATCCTGCGAAATCGCGATCAGTTGCAGGAGCGGGGCGGCGAAGAACCTTTCGATTGGCGCACCTACAAGTCTTCGGGCAAGTCTTCGGGCGACACTTCGGCCCAGTCTCCATCCCTCCCAAAACCCTCGCTGGCCGAAGTCTGAAGTCGGATGCCCGATAGCCTGTCCGCTCCGGACAGGTATAAACTAAGGCGGCTCTTCCCCGAGAGCCGCCCTTCCTTTGTCGCGCGTGTTTTCCTTGACCAGCCGCGGGTTTTCCGCCAATGGCGCCCGCTGACCGGCATGGAAACGCGCCGATCATCCGTCCGAGACAGTCGGTGAGGAGTTTCCGCTCCTCTTAATTTCCGGCCTAGACGGGGAAAAGAGATCAAAAGACGCATTCGCTCCCGAAGGCGCGATGCTTTCCCGTATTGCGGGACTCCTTCCCCATCGCAACGGACTCGTCCGCACCGTTTCGGCGGTGCGGTCAAACGTAGCCGGCCGCATGGGTTGTCCTACCAAGGATTGCCCGGGCGGCCACAGTGAAGGAGTATGGCATGGATCGTTCGCAGAAAGCCGAATCGGTTGCCTCGCTCAACGCAACCTTCAAAGAGGTCGGCGTGGTGGTCATCACCCGCAACCTCGGCCTGACGGTGGCTCAGTCCACCGACTTGCGCCAGAAGATGCGGGATGCGGGCGCAACCTACAAGGTTGCGAAGAACCGTCTTGCCAGGCTCGCCATCGTCGACACCGATTATCGCGGCGTCGACGACATGCTCACCGGCCCCACCGCCCTGGCGACTTCGGTCGATCCGGTCGCGGCGGCCAAGGTCGCGGTCGATTTCGCCAAGTCTAACGACAAGCTCGAAATCGTCGGCGGCTCGATGGGCACGCAGGTTCTGAATGCCGAAGGGATCAAGGCGCTCGCCTCGATGCCCTCGCTCGACGAACTGCGCGGCAAGCTTGTCGGCCTCATTCAGGCTCCGGCGACCAAGATCGCCCAGCTTTCCACCGCTCCGGCGGCGAAGCTGGCGCGTGTCTTCGGCGCCTACGCCGCGAAGGACGCCGCATAAGACCGTTCGACGATTTTTTCGGGAACGGCCGTTCGGGCTGTCCCGATCCGATATCAGGAGTGAATTGAAATGGCTGACATTCAGAATCTCGTAGACGAACTTTCGAAGCTGACCGTGCTCGAAGCCGCCGACCTCGCCAAGGCCCTTGAAGAGGCTTGGGGCGTTTCGGCTGCCGCCGCGGTCGCGGTTGCCGCTCCGGCCGGTGGTGGCGCTGCCGCCGAAGCAGCCGAAGAGAAGACCGAATTCGACGTGATCCTCACCGGCGACGGCGGCAAGAAGATCCAGGTCATCAAGGAAGTGCGCGCGATCACGCAGCTCGGCCTCGCCGAAGCCAAGGCGCTGGTCGAAGGCGCTCCCAAGGCGGTCAAGGAAGGCGTCAACAAGGCCGAAGCCGAAGAGATCAAGAAGAAGATCGAGGAAGCCGGCGGCACCGTCGAAATCAAGTAAGCTCTTCTTTTCGAAGCTCGGGAAAGGGCGGTCCTTCGGGCCGCCCTTTTTCGTTGCCGCCGCTATTTCAGCGTCTCGAGATAGGCGACGATCTCGCCGCGCTGCTCCGGATCGGGAGCGCCCAGCGCCATCTTGGTGCCCGGAACCATCGTCATCGGCGCGGCGAGCCACTTGTCGAGGCTCTCGGCGTTCCAGACGATCCCCGACCGCTTGAGCGCCGCGCTGTAAGAATAGCCCGGCACGCGCGCGGCGTGCTGCCCGACGATGGCGTGAAGCGAGGGACCGATCCCGTTCACGCCCGGCTCGACCGCGTGGCATGACCGACACCGCGCGAACGCGGTCGGTGTCGGCGCCACGGCACTCGACGCAACTGGCGACACAGCCGGCGCCGGTGCCGCTTCCTCGCCCTGCTCGCCGGACCGATCGCCGCACGAGGCGAGCGACAGCGCGGCGAGCGACAGCGAGATCTTCAGGTGGTTCATGCCGGCCACCTAGAGTGATTTCGAGGCAGGTGGAAACACCTGCCGGCTCGGAAATCACGGCAGACAAAGAATATCCGGCCTCGTTCCGGTTCTTTCCGAGCCGGAACGAGGCTAATGCGGTCGATCGCGTGGCACAACCGCCAGCGCGGTTGCCCGCGTTTCCCGCATCGCCTATCCGGACCGGCTTCATGACGCCCCCGACAGCCTTGACCGCAAATCCATCGCACCCCTGGCGCGCCGAACTGGCCGCGACGCTGCGGCTGTCATGGCCGCTGGCGCTCGCCAATCTGCTGCAGATGCTGATCTATGCGGTCGACGTGATGTTCATCGCCCGATTGGGCGAAGCGCCGCTGGCCGCCGCCGCGCTGGCCACCGCCTATTTCGGACTGGTGCTGTGGGTGCTCTCCGGCCTCACCGGAGCGATCGCGCCCCTCGCCGCCGCCGAGCTGGGAGCACGTGCCCCGGCGTTGCGTCCGGTCCGCCGCACGGTGCGCATGGCACTGTGGCTGGCCGTGGTGCTGGGCGCGGCCGGCATGGGGTTGTGCTATCTTGCCGAGGACGTGATGCGGCTGACCGGGCAGGACCCCGCCGTCAGCGCGCTGGCGGACCGATACATGACGATGCTGGTGTGGTCGCTGGTTCCGATGATCGTGGCCAGCGTCCTGCGCAACTTCGTGGCGGCGCTTGGCCGGCCCGGCTTCGCGACCCTGATCGCGGCCAGCGGCATCGGCGTCAACGCGCTGGGCAACTATGCCTTCGTGTTCGGCAATCTGGGGGGGCCCGCCCTCGGCCTGACCGGAGCGGCGCTCGCCACGATCGTCACGGCGGTCGCGTCCGTGCTCGCGTACCTCGTCATGATCGCCGCGACCCCTTCGCTGCGGCGCTACCATATCCTGTCCAACTGGTGGCGCGCCGACGGGGAGCGGTTCGCGCGCATCCTGCGCGTGGGCGCGCCGATCGCGATGACGATCCTGGCCGAGGGCGGGGTGTTCGGCGCCGCGGCCTTCATGATGGGGCGGATCGGCCCCGCCGAGCTTGCCGCCCACACCGTGGCGCTGCAGCTCGCCGCGCTGGCCTTCCAGGTGCCGTTCGGCATCGGCCAGGCGGCGGCCATCCGCGTCGGCCTGTTCCACGGCGCGGCCAACGCAGCGGGCATCGCCCGCGCCGGCTGGACCGCGCTGGCGCTGGGCACCGGCTTCATGGCCTGCACCGCGCTGATCATGCTGGCCTTCCCCAAGCTGCTGCTGTCGATCTACATCGACGTGGACCTGCCGGCCAATGCCGCGATGGTGTCCTTCGCGCTGACCTACCTGTCGGTCGCGGCGGCGTTCCAGTTGTTCGACGGGGTGCAGGCGGTCGCGGCGGGCGCCTTGCGCGGGCTTCAGGACACCCGCATCCCGATGTGGATCGCGATCTTCGCCTATTGGGGACCGGGCTTCGGGCTGGCGATGGCGCTGGGCTTCGGCACGGGGCTATCGGGTCTGGGAGTCTGGATCGGGCTCGCGGTCGGCCTGGTGGCGGCCGCGGCGCTGCTGGTCTGGCGGTGGCGCTGGCGCAAGGCGCTCGGTCTCGTCCCGCATTCGCACCACGTCGACGAAAAAATCTTGAACCCGCCCGGTTGACGCCCACCTTCCCCGCGCCCATATGCGCGCCGCTGGCACTCGGCGTATGAGAGTGCCAAAACTTTCTGTTCAATGGATCGAGGGAGAATCCCATGAGTTTTCGTCCGCTGCACGACCGAGTTCTCGTGCGCCGCGTGGAGGCCGAGGAAAAGACGGCCGGCGGCATCATCATTCCCGACAGCGCCAAGGAAAAGCCGGCTGAAGGCGAAATCGTCTCGGTCGGTTCGGGCGCCCGCGCCGATGACGGCAAGGTCACCCCGCTCGACGTCAAGGCCGGCGATCGCGTGCTGTTCGGCAAGTGGTCGGGCACCGAGGTCAAGGTCGATGGTGAAGACCTGCTGATCATGAAGGAAAGCGACATCCTGGGCATCGTCGGCTGACGCCTGCCCGGCTTTCCATAAAACGAATTCAGAAGGATTTTTGAAATGGCTGCCAAGGAAGTAAAATTTTCGCGCGATGCGCGCGAAGGCATCCTCCGGGGTGTCGATATCCTCGCCAATGCGGTGAAGGTCACGCTCGGCCCCAAGGGCCGCAACGTGGTGATCGAGAAGAGCTTTGGCGCTCCGCGCATCACCAAGGACGGCGTCACCGTTGCCAAGGAAATCGAGCTCAAGGATAAGTTCGAGAACATGGGCGCGCAGATGCTGCGCGAAGTCGCCAGCAAGACCAACGATCTTGCCGGTGACGGCACCACCACCGCCACCGTCCTCGCCCAGGCGATCGTTCGCGAAGGCATGACCTCGGTCGCCGCCGGCATGAACCCGATGGACCTGAAGCGCGGCATCGACCTTGCCGTCACCAAGGTCGTCGAAGACCTCAAGGCGCGTTCGAGCGCCGTCGCCGGTTCCTCGGAAATCGCCCAGGTGGGTATCATCTCGGCCAACGGCGACCGTGAAGTCGGCGAGAAGATCGCCGAAGCCATGGACAAGGTCGGCAAGGAAGGCGTCATCACCGTCGAGGAGGCCAAGGGTCTCGAGTTCGAGCTGGACGTCGTCGAAGGCATGCAGTTCGACCGCGGCTACCTCTCGCCCTACTTCATCACTAATCCAGAGAAGATGCAGGTTGAGCTCACCGATCCCTACATCCTGATCCACGAGAAGAAGCTCTCCAACCTCCAGGCCATGCTCCCGATCCTCGAGGCCGTGGTCCAGAGCGGCCGTCCGCTGCTGATCATCGCCGAGGACATCGAGGGCGAGGCGCTGGCCACGCTGGTCGTCAACAAGCTGCGCGGCGGCCTCAAGGTCGCGGCGGTGAAGGCGCCGGGCTTCGGCGATCGCCGCAAGGCGATGCTCGAGGACATCGCCATCCTCACCGGCGGCGAGATGATCTCCGAGGATCTCGGCATCAAGCTCGAGAACGTCACCGTCGGCATGCTCGGCCAGGCCAAGCGCGTCACGATCGACAAGGACACGACGACGATCGTCGACGGCGCCGGCACCCGCGAGAATATCGAGGGCCGCGTCGGCGCGATCCGCCAGCAGAT
>DATEEP010000143.1:0-11451 GCA_035281095.1 Novosphingobium sp.
TCCCCCGCCGCGCCATGAAGGCGAGCCGTTCGAACATCATCACGTCCTGCTCGTTCTTGAGCAGCGCGCCGTGGAGCGGGGGGATCGCCTTGCTGGGGTCGCGGTTCTGGAGGACGTCCAGCGGCATATCCTCGTTCATCAGCAGCTTGAGCCAGTCGAGCAGCTCGCTCGTGGAGGGCTTCTTCTTGAGGCCGGGCACTTCGCGCAGCTCGTAGAAGATCTCCATCGCCTTGGTCACAAGCGTCTTCTGGATGTCCGGGTAGTGGACGTCGATGATCTCCTGCATCGTCTCGCGGTCGGGGAACTTGATGTAGTGGAAGAAGCAGCGGCGCAGGAAGGCGTCGGGCAGTTCCTTCTCGTTGTTGGAGGTGATGACCACGATCGGCCGCTCTACCGCCTCGATCCGCTCCTGCGTCTCGTAGACGTCGAAGCTCATGCGGTCGAGTTCCTGGAGGAGGTCGTTGGGAAACTCGATGTCGGCCTTGTCGATCTCGTCGATCAGCAGCACCGGCAGGCGCGTAGAGGTGAACGCTTCCCACAGCTTGCCCTTCTTGATGTAGTTGCGGATGTCGTGCACCCGCTCGTCGCCCAGCTGGCCGTCGCGCAGGCGCGCCACCGCGTCGTATTCGTAGAGGCCCTGATGCGCCTTGGTGGTGGACTTGACGTTCCATTCGATCAGCGGCGCGTCGATGGCCTTGGCGATCTCGTGCGCCAGCACGGTCTTGCCGGTGCCGGGCTCGCCTTTGACCAGCAGCGGGCGGCGCAGCAGCACCGCCGCATTGACCGCGACCTTGAGATCGTCGGTGGCGACATAGGATTGGGTGCCTTCGAAACGCTGCATGTGTGCTTCCCTGATGGATACTTGAACGAAGCCTAGGAAGTGCGGGGCGGCGAGGCAAGGCGCTCGGTCATGAACCTTGCCTTCCCCGGCAAGGATGGTAGCGCTTTCGCATGATCGAGCACGGCAATCGCGAGAGGATGACCGGGATGTCCCACACCGCGCTGGAGCGAAAGGCGAACATCGCCCTGCTGATAGATGCCGACAATGCTTCGCCCGCCAACCTCGACGCCGCGCTGACGATCCTGGGCGACCTTGGGACGGTCAACGTCCGCAGGATTTACGGCAACTGGAACAAGCCGGCGCTGAAGGGCTGGGCCAGCATCGTCCACCGCCACGCGATCGAGCCGCAGCAGCAATTCGACATCACCAAGGGCAAGAACGCCACCGACATGAAGATGACGATAGACGCCATGGACCTGCTCTACGGTGGGCATGTCGACGGCTTCGGCTTCATGACGAGCGACAGCGATTTCATGCCGATCGCCATGCGCCTGCGGCAGAACGGGCTGCCGGTCTACGGCTTCGGATCGAGCAAGACACCGGAGGGCTTCCGCCAGGCATGCACCCGTTTCATCGACCTGACCGAAATACCCATGGACGGAGACGAGAACGGCGAGGAACGACCGGTGGTCGATGCGGAACTGATCCGTCTGCTGGGCGAGGCATGGAAAGCCTCCAAGCGTGACGACAACGGCTTTGCCAGCCTTTCAGAAGTCGGCCAGCGGGTCGCAAACCGGTCGTCATTCGACGCGCGCAGCTACGGGTTCTCGCGTCTGTCCGAACTGGTCGAATCGCTGCCGAACTTCGTCACAGACAAGCGCGAGGGGGGCATACACCTGAAGCGGGTGCGATAGGCGGAGCCGGGCCGAGGCGCGCTACAGGATCACGAAATCCGCGGCGGAAAGCGCGAATTGGGTGTTCAGCGTCGCGAACTGCGCCTGGGCAGCGGCACCGATGCCGTCGCTGTCGTAATAGAGCGCACCCGTGGCGTTGTTATAGATGATGCGGTCATCGGCGTCCTGCGCGGCCGTACCCGTGCGGAAGGCGCTGGGATCGAGAGCCGCGCCCGCGTTCAGCGCGGTGAAGGTCGAACGCCAGAGCTGGATGGCATCGTCCGCCGCGAAACTCTGGATGGTGTCGATGTTGCCGGGCCCGAGCGGGGTGTTGAAGGCGAAAGTGTCGGGCCCGGAGCCGCCGAAGAGCAGATCCTGGCCTTCGCCGCCATTGAGCGTGTCCGCGCCCATCCCGCCGTCCAGGCTGTCGTCGCCGCCCAGTCCGAGCAGGGTATTGTTGCCGGGATTGCCCCTGAGCACGTTGTTCTTGCTATTGCCATACGCAGAGATGTTGGCGCTGCCCGCGAGTTCGAAATATTCGATGTTGCGGCCGGTCAGGTCGTACGTCACGTAGGACACCAGTTGGTCGTAGCCTTGGTTTTCCTGTTCGACGACGCGGTCCAGCACATTGTCGACGACGTAGTAGTCATCGCCCGGACCGCCCTCCATCCTGTCCGCCCCCGTCCCGCCGTCCAGTGAATCGCGGGAATCGCCTCCGAACAGAATGTCGTCGCCCGCATCGCCGCGCAGCCTGTCTTCTCCGCCTCCGCCGCTCAGCAGGTTGGCGCCGGCGTTGCCATCGAGATAGTTGTTGAGGCTGTTGCCGATCGCATCGATGTTGCCGATACCGGTCAGGGCCAGACGTTCGACGCCGACGCCGGTCAGGTTGAAGGTCACCGACGAGAAGATCGCATCCCAACCGTTCGCGGCGGATTCGATGACCACGTCGCCTGCGTCGTCCACATAGTAGATGTCCTGATCCGCGCCGCCCGCCATGGTATCCGCGCCGGTGCCGCCGTCGAGAATGTCGTCGCCCGCCCCGCCGTTGAGCACATCGTTGCCGCCGTTGCCGTAGAGCTGGTTGAAGCCCGTATTTCCGTTGATCGTCTGGCCGAGGCTGTTGCCGTAACCATGAAGATTGGCGGTGCCGACCAGCGTGAAAATTTCAATCTCACGGCCGGAAAGGTTGTAGCTGACCGACGCGAAGATCGTGTCGGTGCCTTGGCCCGCGCCTTCGACCACGGTGTCGCCGAGATTGTCGACATGGAACGTGTCGTTGCCCAGGCCGCCGGTCATGGTGTCCATGCCCGTGCCGCCGTCGATGACGTCGTTGCCGCCGTCGCCGTTCAGCGTGTCGTCGGCGCCCAGACCCGAAATCGTGTCGTTGCCGTCGAGACCGGAGATTGTGTCGGGCTGCGCGGTGCCCTGGAGAATGTCGTCGCCGGGAGTAGGAGTCGGCATCGGTGTTCAGGCCTCTGCTGGTGTGTGGGGATCGTTGCTGGTCAATGCACGCTCCCATTGTTCGTAACAGTCTTGTGTGACGGTTCGAGCGCGCACCGGTCCCGGGGTGGCCGTTGTGAGGCTGGATTGTTCCGTGCCGTGGGATATATCCCTCTCCATGCGTCCCGAACGCCTCAATTCCTTGTTCGCCGAAGTCGATGCGTTCGACGGTGTCGGCCCGAAGCTGATGCGGCCGCTGGAGAAGCTGGGGCTCACCCGTGTCAGGGATCTTGCCTATCACCTGCCCGACCGCTTCGTGGAGCGGCGCGCCGTCACCGATCTGGACGAGGCGCACGCGGGAGAGAACATCATCGTCGCGCTGACGGTGCGCGAGCATCGCCCGGCGGCGGGGCGGGGGCCGTTCCGGGTTCTGACCGAGGATGCGAAAGGCAATGTTTGCGCGCTGACCTATTTCGGCCGCGCATCGTTCACGGCAAAGAAGCAGTTGCCGCCGGGTGAGAAGCGCTGGGTGGCGGGGCGGCTCGACCAGTACGGCCAGATGCTGCAGATCGTCCATCCCGAGCATGTTTCCGCCGATGCCCACGCGCCGCTGGGGCAGACGTGCGAGCCAGTCTACGCGCTCTCCGAAGGGCTGACGCAGCCACGTGTGGCGTCGCTGGCGGCCAGGGCTCTCGAAATGACGCCCGAGTTGCCCGAGTGGATCGATGCCGGGCTGATGGAGCGGATGGGCTGGCCTTCATGGCGCGATGCGCTGGTGCTGGCGCACAAGGGCGGCGACGCCAAGGCGCGCGACCGGCTGGCGTTCGACGAACTCCTGGCGAACAGCCTTGCGCTGATGCTGGTGCGCGAAAGCAACCGCGCGGCGCGGGGCACGCCGCTGGCGGGCGATGGCGCGCTGCGTTCGAAGCTGCGCTTGCCGTTCGAGCTGACCGGGGCCCAACGCCGCTCGACCGGCGAGATCGAGGGCGATCTCGCGCAAGGCGTGCCGATGCTGCGGCTGCTTCAGGGCGATGTGGGGTCAGGCAAGACGGTGGTGGCGCTCTCGGCCATGTTGCTGGCGGTGGAAGCCGGCGCGCAGGCGGCGATGCTCGCGCCGACCGAATTGCTCGCCCGCCAGCATCACCGCACTTTGATGACGATGGCGCAGGGGATCGGAGTGGAGATCGCCCTGCTGACCGGGCGGGACAAGGGGAGGCCGCGCGAATCGATCCTGATGGGCCTCGTCGACGGCAGCATCGACATCGTCGTCGGCACCCACGCGATCTTCCAGGACAGCGTCAGCTACAAGAATCTTGCCCTGGTGGTGATCGACGAGCAGCATCGCTTCGGCGTTGGCCAGCGGTTGATGCTGGCGCGCAAGGGCCGGCGCACGCCGCACACGCTGGCGATGACCGCCACCCCGATCCCGCGCACGCTGACACTGGCGCAGTACGGCGAGATGGACGTGTCCCGCCTCGACGAACTGCCGCCGGGTCGACAGGCGATCGACACACGGGTAGTGGCGACGGATCGGATGGATGACGTGGTCGAGGCTATGGGGCGTCATCTCGCCGAGGGTCGGCAGGCCTATTGGGTGTGCCCCATGGTGCGCGACAGCGAGACCGAAGACGTCGCCGCCGCCGAGGCCCGCCATGCCCAACTCAGGCATCGATTCGGCGAAGACGTGGTGCTCGTCCACGGCCAGCTCAAGCCGGAACTCAAAGACGCCGCGATGGAGCGCTTCGCGGGCGGCGAGGCGAAGCTGCTGGTCGCCACCACCGTTATCGAGGTCGGCGTCGACGTCCCCAACGCCACGCTGATGGTGATCGAACAGGCGGAGCGCTTCGGCCTGGCCCAGCTCCACCAGTTGCGCGGCCGGGTCGGGCGTGGGGCGGACAAATCGAGCTGCCTCCTGCTGCGGGGCGACGCCTTGTCGGAGACCGCGCGCAAACGCCTTGCACTGATGCGCGAGACGCAGGACGGCTTCCGCCTGGCCGAGGAGGATCTAGAACTGCGCGGTGGCGGCGAACTGCTCGGCACGCGTCAGTCGGGCGACACGCCGTTCAACCTCGCCAGCCTGGAGCAGATCCAGCGCCTGTTGCCCGTCGCCCATGACGACGCCCGCTTGCTGATCGAACGCGACGGAGGGTTGACGGGCGAGCGCGGCGAGGCGGCCCGGCTGCTCCTCTACCTGTTCGAACGGGACTGGGGCGTCCAGCTGCTGCGCGGGGGGTGAGCGTGCGGGTCAGCCGGTGGTCGCTCCCCCGTCCACCGACACGACGGTCCCGTGCATACTCGCGCCAGCTGGACTGGCGAGCAGACAGATCATGTTGGCGACATGATCGATGTCGACCTGCCCGCGAATACCCGAATAGCGCTTGATCAACTCGAAATCGCAGCCTTCAGGCGGTCTGAAAGCGGCGCCCATGCCGGTGTTCATACCGCCGGGCGCTACCGCGTTGATGCGGATCGGCTGATGGATGTACTCCATCGCCAGCGACTTGGTCATGCCGATCAGGCCGTGCTTGCTGGCGCCGTAGGCCGTGAGATAGGCTTGTCCCATGAGCCCGGCGGCGGAGGCGCAGTTGACGATCGCGCCCCGGCTCTCGATCAGGTGCGGGATGGCTGCCTGGCAGAGCAGGAAAGGCGCCGTCAGGTTGATGGCGATCATCTTGCTCCACTGCTCGTACGGCAATTCATGCGCGTTGGCGGCGATGACGATGCCCGCGACGTTGCACAGCGCGTCAAGCCGTCCGAAGCGCTCGACCGCAGCGTGGACAAGCGGAGCGCACGCGGCCGGATCGGACAAGTCGATAATGCGGGCCAGGACCTCGACACTGCCAAGCATGGCTTCGGTCTCGGCGAGACCGTCCCTATGGATGTCCGCGATGCAGAGGTTCGCGCCGGTCTCCGCGAATTTCACCGCGGTCGTGCGGCCCAGGCCAGACGCCGCACCGGTGACGATCACCGCCTTGCCAGCCATTTCAATGGGTATGTTCATTGTCTCTTCCCTGTCGCATCCGGTCGATCAGACGCGCATACAGGAAGAGAAGTGGTCGGGGAGAGAGGATTCGAACCTCCGGCCCCTGCCTCCCGAAGACAGTGCTCTACCAGGCTGAGCTACTCCCCGACCGATCATAGCCGTCAGCGACGGCCAGAGGCAGGAGCGGGCCTATAGGGGGCGATAACCGGGGTGGCAAGCTCCGTTTGTCGCCTTTAAGGTTCCGTCATGGCCTCGCTCGCAACGCCCTCCGATTCTGCCTCTCACCGCGCCGAACCCGCGCATTGGGAATGGCAATACCTCGATCTCATGCACCGCATATGGGTGCACGGCGACGAACGGCGGGATCGCACCGGAGTGGGCACGCGATCCGTGTTCGGGGCCCAGATTCGCTTCGATCTGGCGCGGGGAGCGATGCCCTTGCTCACCACCAAGCGCGTTTACTGGAAGACGGCGACGCGGGAACTGCTGTGGTTCCTGACCGGGGATACCAATATCCGCTCGCTCTGCGCGCAAGGCGTCGAGATCTGGACGGACTGGCCACTCGACCGCTACCGGCGCGAAACGGGTGAAGATGTATCGCGCGAGGATTTCTCTCGCGGCATCGTAGAGGACGATGCGTTCGCGCAGGAATGGGGCGATCTCGGTCCGGTCTACGGCAAGCAATGGGTTGATTGGCCAGTCTACGAGCAAATCGAGGGCGGACTCTACCGTCGGCGCGATTCGGGCATCAATCAAGTCGCGCAAGTGGTCGAGAGCCTGAAGTCCAATCCCGGCAGCCGCCGCCACATCATCGAGGGCTGGAACGTGGCCGAACTCGACGCGATGGCGCTGCCGCCGTGCCATAAGACATACCAGTTCCACGTCGCCGACGGACGGTTGTCATGCCTGCTCTATCAGCGCAGCTGCGACCTTGGCCTGGGGTTCGCCTTCAACATATGGTCGCTGGCGCTCTTGACGCGCATGTTCGCGCAGCAATGCGATCTGGAACCAGGAGAAGTCGTCTGGATGGGCGGCGACGTCCACCTCTACCTCAACCATGCGGCATTGGTGGAAGAACAGCTGAGCCGCAGCCCGTCGGGAACCGCGACGATGGCGATCGCGCGAAAGCCCGCGTCCATCTTCGATTACAGGATCGAGGATTTCGAGGTGACCGGGTATGTACCGCAGGCGCATATCGCGGCGCCCGTCGCCATCTGACCCCGAGTGATTTCGAGGCAGGTGGACCTGCTGGCTCGGAAATCACGGCAACACAAGGATATCTGGGCTCGTTCCGGTTCAATCTGGACCCGAACGAGTCTAGCGTACGATCCCGCTATAGGCGATCTGGCCCCGGCCTTGAGCGGCGCGGTCCGCGGGTATCCGCCAGCGCACATGCGTGACGTCCTCCGGGCTGGCGACGCGCGAGCCGATCCGGAGATCGGAGAGCCGGCCCCACGTCCTGCCGCCGTCGACCGAGACCTGCTCGTCCGACCGCGCGCTCTTCTGATAGGCGATGACGCGGGGGAGGGGGTTGGTAATGGTGAAGCCATCCCCCTCGCCGTTGCCCAGGCGCTGCCAACTCAGGATCGTGACCACCCGGTCGCCCCGGCTCAATGCGCTGGCAGGCTCGAGCCAGCGCGTCCGTCCCGGCATCTGCTTTTCGACGAAGACCGCGCTACGGGTGGCGACGGGCGGCGTGGCGCCGAGCGTGAAGGACCACGCGAAGGCGGGCGTCGCGGCGGCAAGCCATAGCGACAGGCGGCCGACGCCGCGACGAATATTCACTTCGATAGCCCCCTACAATCCGGGGCGACGCCCGGAACCGACGAAGGGAGGCATGACCGAATATGCCGAATATATGGTTAATGGTGAACGTGATCTGCGAGGTTGGGACGTAGGGTGGATAGCGACAAAATCTTTGCGCCCTTGGCTGTTGACAGCCTCATGCCGCTGCCTTAGTGGCGCGGCTCCCAAGCGATGCGCGGGTGTAGCTCAGTTGGTTAGAGCGCCGGCCTGTCACGCCGGAGGTCGCGGGTTCGAGTCCCGTCACTCGCGCCATTTGGCGCATCTCTTGGGTTTTCCTACCAGATCGGTCAGTGCTCAGTCGGTGTTCGGCGGCGCACTCCAGCGTCCGGTTTCCATCCAGATCAGGAAGCGCCGGAGCGGCAGCAACCAGATTATTCCCAGGACCACGTAGACCGGCAGCTGGCCGAGCGCGGGCCAGTCCGCGATCATGGGCGCGACGATAGTCGCCACCGTGGCTCCATAAAGCAACAGCACGACGCATAGGGCGATCACGCCGGCCGGGATGCGCCAGGTAGGCTGGTCACGCATCGTGAGGTCCCCAATAAAGTCGCGTCGATGTGATCACCGCATGAAGATGGATGTCGTGCCGTTCGACCGGCAGCGTGTCGACGAGTTGGCTGTCCCATGCAAGGCCGATGCGGATCGCGTCGCGGTGAGAACCGAGCCAGCGGTCATAATGCCCGCCGCCCTGGCCCAGTCGCTCGCACCGCTCCGTGAACGCGACGAGGGGTACGAATACCACGTCCGGCTCTCGCACGGCCGCCGCGGGGCCGGGCTGGGCCACCCCGAACGGTCCGGGCTCCAGCACGTCCTCGTCGTACGGATCGGACCAGCGGCGAAATTCCATCGCCGCGTCGCGTCCGGGAAAATAGGGCAGGGCGAGCGAATGGCCGCGTTCGTGAAAGAACTTGGCGTAGGACAGCGTCGGCGCCTCGTGAGGGTGAGGGTGATAGAGCCCGATCGACGTGGTATCGGGGATCATCTCCACGACGGGCGAAGGCGGCCGGGAGAAGATCAGTGCGCGGATCGAGTCGGGCAGTGCCTGCACATGCTCGCGCCGAAGCTTTCGCATTCTCTGGCGAAGCTCCGTCTTGTCGTCCACGCGAGTCCTTTCGAGCCGGGGTGTCTGCGCCAGGATGCCGGCCCGATGACGCGATGCGGGTGGCGGGCCCACCATGGGTCGTTTGCCTAGAAATCCTCTGACGCCTTCACGTCAGGTGGGCGCCATATGCGTCGAATCTCAATGCGAAATTGCGATCCGGGCAGGGACAGCTCCCATTGGATTTGCTTATAGCCTCAGGGATTTTCGAACGGCTCGTGCCGGGCAGATCCCGCCGTCGCCTACTTAGGTATTCCGCGGCGGATGCTCAAGCCCCTGTTCCGGCGGCACCTTCCAATTTGGCGGCCATCGCCTCGAGACGGCTGGCTACCGCATCGAGGCGCCGATCGTCGTCGCGAGCAGGCGCTCCCCCGCTCCATCCGGCCGTTCGGGCGTCCTGCAATTCGTCGGCGAGGAACAACGCCGCATAGAGCAGCATCCGGGTTTCACCCAGTTTCACGGTGTCCCCGAAGCCATCGAGCTTCCCGGAGATGATCTCTCCGAGCCCGGAAATGTGCGCTTCCTCGCCATCGGCACAGGCGACGACGAAAGTCCGTCCGCCGATCGAAAGTTCGACGTTGGTCCTGCCGCTCATCCGCGCTGTTCCGCGATCAGATCGTCGATCCGGCCGAGCGAATTCGCCACCGCCGCCTTGAGACGTTCGTGCCGGGTGCGCAGTGCCTCGAAATCGGGTGAGGCGGTCCGGAAGGCAGCTTGGCCATGCGAGTCAAGCACACGCTCTATTCGCGTTATCGCCGCCTCTATCCGCGCAACCGCCGTGTCGGTCGATCCCCCGTCCATTCCGCGCCTCTAGCGCAAAACCCGTTGGAAGCAAAGTCTTGCTCCCGGTTCTTACCGTCATATTTCGGTGGAGAACTTGCGCCGAGAGCGCGCGGGACGCAAATCGCAGACGTCATCCGGGTGTCCGAATGACACCCAAACTTGACGTGACAGGCCCTCTCCCTAAAGGAGCCCCAGCAGAATCACCTTGGCGAATCGTTCTGACGGCTCGTTGCGGCGATCGTCTCCGCCCCGCCATCCGCTCGCCAACCTGGGAGCCTTTCATGAGCCTGGATCCCGCCCGCCTAGCCCCGATGGCCAATGCCATTCGCGCACTTTCGATGGACGCGGTCCAGGCGGCGAACAGCGGCCATCCCGGCATGCCGATGGGCATGGCCGATGTCGCCACCGTGCTCTATTCCCGCTTCCTGAAGTTCGATCCAGCCTCGCCCCACTGGCCGGACCGCGACCGCTTCGTGCTTTCAGCCGGCCATGGCTCGATGCTGATCTATTCGCTGCTCCACCTGACCGGGTACGAGCGGCCGACCATCGAGGACATCCGTAATTTCCGTCAACTCGGCAGTCCGTGCGCGGGCCATCCGGAGAATTTCCTGCTCGAAGGCGTGGAATGCACCACGGGGCCCTTGGGACAAGGGCTGGCGATGGCGGTCGGCATGGCTATCGCCGAGCGGCATCTCAATGCCCAGTTCGGCGATGCGCTGGTCGATCACCGCACCTGGGCGATCGCGGGCGACGGCTGCCTGATGGAGGGCGTCAACCATGAGGCGATCGGGCTTGCCGGGCACTTGGGGCTGTCGCGGCTGAACGTGCTTTGGGACGACAACCGCATCACCATCGACGGCGACACCGACCTTTCGACCAGCGAGGACATCCCGGCCCGTTTCCGCGCCGCGGGGTGGCATACGCTGGCCTGCGACGGCCACGATTTCGCCGATATCGAGCGCGCTCTGGCCGAAGCCGCCGCGTCGGACAAGCCGACACTGGTCGCCTGCCGCACCGTCATCGGCAAGGGCGCGCCCAACAAGCAGGGCAGTCACAACGTCCACGGCGCGCCGCTCGGTGCCGACGAAATCGCGGCTACGCGCGAGGCCTTGGGCTGGAACGCCGCGCCGTTCGTGGTGCCCGACGATGTCCTGGCCCAATGGCGTGGTCTGGCCCATCGCGGCGAAGGCGAGCACTCAGCGTGGAGGCAGCGCCTCAACGCCGATCCGCGCAAGGCAGAGTTCGAGCGCCGAATGGCAGGCGAACTGCCCCCTGGCGATCAGGCCGCCAAGGTCTTCGCCGGTTGGCTGGAGCAGACGCAGAACGTCGCGAGCCGCAAGGCGTCCGAACTGGCGCTCAACGTGCTGGTGCCTTTGATCCCCGAGATGGTCGGCGGTTCGGCCGACCTCACCGGCTCGAACAACACCCGCGCCAAGGGCCAGGAAGCGTTCAGCCGCGACGACTATTCGGGCCGCTACGTGTTCTACGGCATCCGCGAGTTCGGCATGGCGGCGGCGATGAACGGCATGGCGCTGCACGGCGGCGTCATCCCTTATGGCGGTACCTTCCTGGTCTTCGCCGATTATGCCCGGCCCGCCATCCGGCTCTCCGCCCTGCAGCAGGCCCGCGTCATCTATGTGATGACTCATGATTCGATCGGCCTCGG
>DATEEP010000144.1:0-3162 GCA_035281095.1 Novosphingobium sp.
CGCCGCGGCCGATCGCCGCGGCCGCACCGAGGTGCAAGGCGGTGCCGGAAGGCGCATCGAGCTTGCGGGTGTGATGGGCCTCGACCACGTCGCAGTCCCAGCCCGGCAAGGCTGCGGCGGCGCGGCGCACCAGCTCGGTCAACACCGCCACGCCGAGGCTGTAGTTCGCCGCCCAGACCACGGCGATGCCGTTGGCGGCGTCGTTGATCGCTGCGTTCTGCACCGAAGTGAGCCCGGTAGTGCCCGACACCAGCGCCTTGCCGCGCGCGGCGCACAAGGCCAACACCGGATCGAAGCCCTGCGGCAGGCTGAAATCGATGGCGACGTCGAACTCCGGCGCCCCCGACAACTCGCCGACGGCGAAATGCGGCACCCCGTCGATGACCCGCTGCGGCGGCTGCGAACGCGAGTACGCCGCGACCACGCTCAAGTCCGCGCGCTCGGCGGCCAGACGCAACAGGGCCTGGCCCATGCGCCCGGAGGCGCCATGGATCAGGAGACGGACCGGGGATTTGGTGTGTTCGCTCATGCGCGCAGGCTAGCGGCTGCGCGCCCCCGGCGACAAGCTAAACCGTTCGATCGAATCGCCTGGCGGAACTCGTCGCGGCATTCCCGCCGCGACGGTTCCTTCGCCGGTTCGGCCGCTCCGGGCGGGCGGCCGGGGTTATTGATAAACCACCTGGGCCTTCAGGTTCGGCAACACCTTCTTCGTGAACGCATCGTAGGCCCGGCTGTATTCGCTGCTGCACACCGGCCCCACCGTTGCGTCCTCGATCACTCGGCTGGCCTCGAGCACATTGCCCTTGAGCGTATAAGTCGCGACATAACGCGAACCGCCCGACTCCAGGCTGAGATTCGGAGGGACCGCAATGACCTTCATCGTCGCCGGAAACTCGATGCGGTAGATCTCCTCCGAGCGCCCACCGGTGCAAGTGCTCTCGGCCTCATCGCGGGCTTCCTCGGTGCCGCTGCCGACCAGCGACGCGACCGGCATCGGATTGAAGAAGACCGGGCCGAGCGGGAACGCGCCCGGCACCGGCAATGCCTGTTTGACATCGAAGGTCGCGCTGTAGCGATGTGCGTTGCGCAGCGGCTTGGGATCGTCCTGGGTGAACACCCCTTCGGCGCTGAGGCCGCTGCGCTCGAACACCTTCTTGACCAGTTCCTTGGCGTCCGCGTCGCTGAGGTCCTTCAATCCGGCCCGGGTCGCGATCGCGGGCACGCCGGCCAGCTCGACCTCTACCTTGCCCTTCATCGAACCGTCTTCGAGCACGCTGATCTGGGTGCTGACGCGCTGGCGATTGCTCAGGGCCTTGAAGCCTGGCGTCTTGGCCGCCAGTTCGGGCCGGTCGATGCGCAACACCGGCTTGCCGGCGATCGAGATCGGCAATTCGCCGAACGGGATGCCCTTGGCCGTGGCGTCGAGGTACAGGTCCAGGCCCGGCAGATAGTTCAGGACGTGGTTGACGCTGGACGCGACCGGCACGCTCGGCAGCTTGTAGACGTTGCCGGCGTTGATCAGCGCCTGGGTCGCCTCGATGCCCTTGGCCGCCAACAGCGCCTGCAGCAGGGTCGCATGGTCCTTGCAGTCGCCGATGCGGTTGTCGATCACGAACTCCTGATCGCGCGGCACCACCGCGCCCAGACCGATGCAGTTGCCGGCGTAGTTGATGTTGGTCGACACCCACTCGTACAAGGCCTGGGCGACGTCGCGCTGCGAACTCTTGCCGGCGGCGATCTCATCAGCGAGCTTGCGCACCCGCGGCGTCGGCACCGCCTTGGGCAGCGCGCGTTCGCCGTAGGCCTTGGCGATGTCGCCGTAAGTGCGGAAGGTCGAATAGGCGTAGCCGGTGGACTGCTCGATATCGTAGATCGTGCGGTTCTTGTCCTTGCTTTCGACGGGGTTGAGGTTCTGGAAAGACCATTCGACGATCTGGCGATCGCCGACGGTCTCGTCGCGCACCTGCTTGAGCGCGCCGAAGCTGCGCTTCTGGGTCCACATGCCGGCGGGCGCGTCGATCTTGATGCGCATATCGCCCTGATAGTTGTCGCTGTTGAAGCCGGTGATGTCGGAGAAATGGCCTTCGAACATCGGCTTCTTGCCGGTCAGCTTGTAGCTGAGCACGACCGTATCGCCGACCGCCAGGTCTGGATATACCAGGCTGGTGGTGGCGATGTCGGAGAACGCCGGGCCGCCGCCCTCGCGGCCGTCGTTGGTCTCGACCTGGAAATTCGACTTGGGCACGTCGATCCGGCGGCCATCGGCCTTGCGCGTGTAGGCCTCGAGGATGTCCAGCGTCTGGATGCTGGCGCTGTAGCTGACCGATTCGTGCTTGACGTATTCGAGCGCGGCCTCCTGCAGCACTTTGATCGCCGATTCGCGCTGTTCGATATAGGCGCCGTCCGGCTGGACCGTATAGGTCAGGTGCAGGCGCTCGTTGCGCAGCGGCTCGTCCTTGGCCGATTTGGCGCTGGCGGCCTTCGCGGTCCCGGCCGGCGCCTTGGCCTGCTCGACGGACGGAGCGGTCTGCGCCGCGGCGACGCCGACGCCCAGCACGAAACAGATCGCGGCCGACAGCCGCAGCGTAATCATTCGCATCCTTTCTACCCCTGATTCCTTATGAGAGGCGGTTGCCCGCGGCATCCCGCCGCGCCGATCAGCGCGGCAACGTTCTACCACATCGGTCGGCGTTTTGTTGCGCGACGCGGCGCGGCCGATTGCGAAGGAACACCCGGTCGACCCGGCCTGATCTTTCTCCGCTAGCAATGTGCCGCGTTGGCTATGTGCGGACAGATGCAAACGACGCTGCGACGGAAACCCCGCGGTCGCGGCTTGTGACCGAAGGAAATCCCCGTGGGACGCCGCTCCTACCCTTTGCATTCGCCGCTTTGGGGGTAGGAGCGGCGCAAGCCGCGACCGCGAACCACCGGACGCAGTGCACCGCCAAGCGGATGCCGAAACAACAGCGGCTACGGCACGAATACGCGCAAACGATCGCCGTGCTACGAACCACTTCACGTCGCCCACGAAAAAGGGGCCGAAGCCCCTCTTTCTATGCGTTCGAGACGGCGCCCGTCAGGACGTCATGCGGTCCCAGAACCCTTTGACCCCGTCGAGAAAGGTGGAGGACCGTGGCGAGTGCTTTCGCGCCCCCTCACCCA
>DATEEP010000145.1:0-5060 GCA_035281095.1 Novosphingobium sp.
GCTTTGCGGAAATCACCAATGATCACCAATGGGTTCATGTCGATGTTGGACGCGCTGAGCGGGAGATTGGCGGGACCATCGCTCATGGCTATCTGGTGCTGTCGCTCATACCGCAGTTCGTCAGCGAACTCCTCGTCATAACCGGGGCTGGTCATGGCCTGAACTATGGGCTGGGGCGGGTACGCTTCACCGCTCCCGTCCCTGCATCATCCCAATTATCGGCGACCCTGGAAATCACCCGCACCGAAGCCAAACGCGGCGGCACGCTTGTCACTAGCGCCGTTACGATCGGCTTGGCGGGGGAACAACGGCCCGTCTGCATAGCTGAGACGATGGTTCTAATCTTTCCGGGTACTGGCAGACTGTGAGTGTGCTTGGCCGCAATTAGATAGGGGCAATTGCGACCGCTAGATCTGAACTTAAACAGTTTTCAAGAGGGCTGAACGGGGAGGAGATCTTATGGCCGCCAACAGGCACTATGACGTAGTGATCGTCGGCAGCGGGATTGCGTCATTGGTATGCGCGGCCGAACTGGCATTGAAGGGCCGCCGGGTGGCCGTATTGGAGCGCGAGCACGCCGCCGGGGGGTGTATGCGGACCGAAGAGGTGACGCTTCCCGGTTTTCAGCACGACGTCTTGTCGATGTCCCTGCCTCTGTTCGTAACGGCAGCACATTATCCTCTCCTTGGTCCGGCACTGGAGAAGCATGGTCTGGAGATCGTCTATGCCAAAGTGCCCACGGCGGTTGCGACGCCCGATGGGCGTGCCCTGCTGCTGACCCAATCGCGGTCGGCAAATGTGCAGGCGTTTGACACGCTCGCGCCCGGCGACGGCGCCGCTTTCGAACGCGCGATGGCTGACATCGCCAGCAATGCCGGCTTGATTTTCGGTCTGCTGGGTCAAGAGCCGGCAAGCGCTGCCATGCTGAAACTCGTTGGTCGCGAGATGTTCCGCCGCCGCGTCGCCGGCATGGCGCAGTTCGGTAGCAGCGCGCTGCAGCCGATGCGAACATGGCTCGAACAGGAATTCCGGTCGGATCTGGCCCATGCGCTGATCGCGCCCTGGATTCTTCACACCGGCTTGTCCCCCGAATCTGCGCTGTCCTCGCTGATGGGCAAGCTCATTCTCTTCACGCTGGAAGCCGTCGGCAATCCGATCGTCAAGGGCGGCATCGCCAATCTCGTGTCGGCCTTTCAGAGCTTGATCGAAGCAAATGGAGGCGCGATCTTCACCAATGCGGATGCCGCTCGCGTCATTGTGGAACATGGTGTCGCGCGCGGGGTCGAGACCGCGGATGGCGCCATCTATTCCGCTCGAAAGGGGGTGGTCTGCAACGTCACCCCAACACAATTATACGGCCGGTTGCTGTCCTCCAAAGACGTGCCGGTCGAGACCGGCGAAATGGCGAGGCGCTATTCCTATGGCCGCAGCGGCATGCAGATGCACATCGCCCTTTCGGAGCCGCCGCGTTGGAAGAACGATAGCTTGAGCGATGTTGCCCTGATCCACCTGACCCCAGGGCTGAATGGCGTCTCACGCGCGGTAAATGAGGCGGAGCGCGGACTGATCCCAGCCGAACCCACGATTGTGGTAGGGCAGCCAGCGCAAATCGATCCGTCGCGCTGTCCGGCTGGCAAGTCCATGCTTTGGATTCAGCTGCTGGAACTGCCGCGCAAGATTCGCGGCGATGCTGCCGGGGAGATCGCCGCTCCAGCGGACGGCCGCTGGAACGAGAGTGTTCGCGATGCTTTTGCGCGGCGCGTCCTCGCGCGACTTGGCGCATATATCGACAATCTGGACACGGCCACCTTGGCGGTGACGTCCCTGTCTCCCACCGATCTGGAAGCATGGAACGTCAATCTGGTCGGCGGCGATCCCTATTCGGGTTCTTGCTCGATCGAGCAGTTCCATTTGTTCCGGCCATTTGGCAACGGTCACAATCATGCCACGCCAGTCAGGCGGCTTTTCCAGATCGGCGCCTCAACCCATCCAGGCCATGGCCTATCGGGCATGTCCGGGCATATGGTTGCGGCGACGCTATAAACCGGTCCGTTGCCGGAACCTCGAAGCCTCGCGAGGCATTAATATCTTTAAGCTTAAAATACCTTGCCTAGTACCGGGCCTGTGGTGCACAAGGGAGTTGCGTTCTTTTTTGCAATTGCCGTTGCCGTGCTGGCGGCTGCCGGAAGGAAATCGTTGATATGCTGGATCTTCCCCGCTTCAAGGCCGCTGCCGTCCAGACTTGTCCGATATTTCTGGATGCTGCGGCCACGGTGGCCAAAGCCGGCTCGTTGATCCGCGAAGCGGCCGCCAATGGCGCGCAACTGGTGGTGTTTCCCGAAGTGTTTGTCCCCGGCTATCCCTATTGGAGCTGGATCGCCGATCCTGTCACTTGCAGTCCATGGTTCGAGAAACTGGTCCGCGCGTCGATTCTGGTTCCGGGGGTTGAGATCGATGCCATATGCGCCGCCGCACGCGCGACGGGGGTGCATGTCGTCATTGGAGTCAATGAGCGCAGCCCGGTGTCCGTCGGCACCCTCTACAACACGCTGGTGTTCATCGGACCCGATGGGGCGATTCTGGGCAAGCATCGCAAGCTCGTGCCCACCTGGGCGGAGAAGCTCACCTGGGCGAATGGCGATGGTTCCAGCCTGAAGGTTTATGATACCGCGATCGGACCTCTGGGCGGCCTTGCGTGCGGGGAGAACACCAATACGCTCGCCCGCTTCGCGCTTCTGGCCCAAGGCGAGCTGGTGCATGCCGCAAGCTATATTTCCTTGCCGGTAGCCCCCGCCGATTATGATATGGCCGAGGCCATCAAAGTACGGGCCATGGCCCATTCGTTCGAGGGCAAGATCTTCACGATCGTGTCCTGCTCGACGATTTCGGACGAGATTATCACGGCGATGGAAGCCCTGGTGCCGGACGCCCGGGCGCGGCTCGCACGGACGAACAGCGCCTTTTCCGGCATCATCGGCCCCGACGGCCGGACCGTTGGAGATCCCCTGATCGACGATGAAGGCATCGTTTATGCCGACATCGACCTTGGCAGATGCATCCAGCCCAAGCAGATGCATGACATTATCGGCCATTATAACAGATTCGATGTCTTCGACTTGCGGGTTAACCGCTCACCGCAGGCGCCCGTTACGCTGAGCGGCTCTGACGCCTCTGAGAGCGCCGATGCGCCCGATGGCCAGCCGCCTGAAGCGGACACGGGTGAGGCGTCTCCGACCAAAGGCTGAGGGCATCACGCTATCGCAAATATCACATCTTTGCCGGAGATCATCATGACAAAGCAAAGGCCCTATCGCATCGGGCAAATCGTACCATCGTCGAACACGACAATGGAAACCGAAATACCCGCCATGTTGCGCGCCCGCGAAACCATTTTGCCCGAGCGCTTCACCTCCCATTCCAGCAGGATGCGGATGAAGAAGGTGGTGAAGGAGGAACTGGAGGCGATGGATCGCGACAGCGACCGATGCGCCACGGAATTGTCGGATGCCCGGGTCGACGTACTGGGCTATGCCTGTCTTGTCGCGATCATGAGCATGGGGCATGGCTATCATCGCGTTTCGGAAAGGCGGTTGCACGAGCGTACCGTCGAAAACGGCGCGGCCGCGCCGGTGGTGACAAGCGCCGGGGCGCTGGTGGATGGCCTTAAGGTTCTCGGCGCCAGGACGATCTCGATCATCTGTCCCTATATGAGGCCGCTCACCCAGCTTGTGGTGGATTATATCGAAAATGAAGGGATCAAGGTCCTCGACTTTGCCGCTCTGGAGATACCTGATAATCTCGAAGTAGGTGTGCACGATCCTGAACGGCTGCTCGACATCTACAAAGACGTGGATCGTACCGGCATTGACGTCTTCGTCGCTTCGGCCTGCGTCCAGATGCCGTCATTGCCGATCATCGATCGCCTGGAACAGAAGCTGGGAGTCCCGGTCGTATCCGCCGCTGTCTGCACAACGCACCAGATGCTTGATCGTCTCGGTCTTGAGCGTCGCGTGCCAGGCGCGGGCGCGCTGCTCACCGGCAGTTATTGATCCAGCTATCCGGCGGTGCTCAAGCCCCCAGAGGAATGCGAGCGCCCGGTTGACTCCCTATTTATTTTAAGCTCATAATATTGAGATGAGGAGGCCTCAGTGGCGGAGCTGCGCTACGATCAATATCGCGAAGAAATGGTTGGCCGCGCCAATGTCGCCGACACCCCGGAGCTCGTCGCTTATTATCGGCGGCTGCAGACGCTCGGCACTGGCGCCTTGTGGACTGTCGCCAACAAGATAGAGCCGTGGGAGCCGGTATCGACGTCAGTTCCGATGCTCTGGCGCTATCAGGATCTGCGGGATGACGTACTCAAGGCGCTTGAACTCGTCACACCGGAACAGGCGGGGCGTCGGGTCGTCTATCTGGAGAACAAGGGCAGGTCCGACGTCGTGGCCGCTGTGGGCTGGCTCTATTCGGGCCTGCAGGTGATGGCGCCGGGCGAATGCGCCTCCAGCCACCGGCACAGCGCATCGGCCCTGCGCTTCATCATGGAGGGGGAGGGCGCGTTCACTAATGTCGATGGCCATAAGATGACGCTGGGCGCCAATGATTTCGTGCTGACGCCCAACGGCACCTGGCACGAACATGGCGTGTCGGAGGAGGGCACTGTCTGTATCTGGCAAGATGGCCTCGATATCCCGCTTATGAACGCGCTTGAGGCCAATTTCTATGAGGTCCACCCGGATCTTAACCAGGCGATCTCCTTTGCCGTCGACGACAGCACGGCAAGCTGGGCGGGCGCAGGGCTGCGCCCGGCAGGCGTGCAATGGACCAAACCCTATTCGCCGCTCCTCAAATATGAATGGGCGCCCACCTATGAAGCGCTGACCCGTTATGCGCGCGTTACCGGCGGATCGCCCTATGATGGCATATTGATGGATTATGTTAACCCCAATTCGGGCGGCCCAGTGATGCAGACCATCGGCGCGTCGATGCAGTTGCTGCGCCCCGGCGAACGGACGAAGGCGCACCGCCAGACGGGCAGCTTCGTCTATCAATGCGCGAAAGGC
>DATEEP010000146.1:0-62252 GCA_035281095.1 Novosphingobium sp.
ACCGCCGGAATCCTTTCTGTCGAACAGCATCACCAACATGCTTTTCCAGTACGGTATCGGCGGAGCTGTCCTCATCGCGGTGCTTTTGTGGGCCCCGCGCACATATCTGCTGCGAGCTTACATGTTGGCGGCGATGCTTCAAAGCGGTGGCATCCTCGGTCTCGACAAGCTCGCACTCGTGGGTTTCACGATTTGCATGGCTCACGCCTTCCAGCCGCTTTCGCGTCGCCGGGGAGCCGTTGCGAGGACGAACGTACAAGTGCGCGGAACGATCACTCCTCGAACCGAGGCGGACGGCGTACTTTGACCGGACTGCCGAAGGTCGGTCGGAATGAGGGGGACTCCCTCACTACCGCACGCTAACCTAGGTGGCCGGGGCTGATCGTTGTCTGCATCCGGCGATGGCCGGCAGATCAAGATCGCAAAGGGAGAATAGTCATGGAAAAGACGGTGTTCCTGTTCAAGCGCAAGGACGGATGGGATCGGGCGGGATTCGCCAGGCATTACATCGGCAACCATGCTCCGCTTGGAAAGAAGCTGACGCGCACGTTGCAGGGCTACGCCGTCAACCTCGTCACGTCCGACAGCTGGATCGATTCGGTGACCGAGCACTATGTCGAAACCGCGATGCATCTGGTGACGACGACCATTTCCTACGCCACGCCGGAAGACTTCCAGCAAGTGCTGGAGGATGACCGCTCGTTCCTGCATGACGACAAGCCGCTCTACGTCGTCGTCAGCGAGGTCGAGCGCGTCGGCGGCGAGCCGCTGGATTCGCCGCTCGGCGAAAAGACGCCAGAGGCCAAGGCCATCTGGCTCTATTCCGATGCGGATGCGGTCCCGCCCCCGCCGCTGGGGGCCAGGCGCGTGCTCGACAGCACGGTCGGTTACCGGCTTGAGCACAACGGCACGGAATATGAGCGTCGGCCCTCGGACATCGCCGTCATCCGCTCTGCCTGGGCCCGCGACCTGTCGCAGCTCGGCGACACTTCGGACGCGCTGGTGGTCGACGAATACCGGATGATCCCCACCCCGCAGTGGCCGGCTGAAGTGGTGGGCTGACCCGCCGCCGCAGTTGACTCCGCATGGACCTTCGCAAGATCAGGCAGTTCGTCGCGGTGGCCGAAGAGCTCCATTTCGGACGGGCCGCCGAACGGCTGAAGATGGCGCAACCCCCGCTCAGTCAGGCCATCCGGCGGCTTGAGGTGGAACTGGGGGTGGCGCTGTTCGATCGCACCAACCGGTCGGTCGCGCTGACCGAGGCGGGCAGGATCTATCTGGCGGAATCGCGCCGTACCATCGCGCAAGCCGATCTGGCGTGTACCCTGGCGCAGCGGGCCGGGGTGCCGATGCCCGAAGTGCGCATCGGTTTCATCAACTCCGCCCTCAACCGGATTTTGCCCGAGCTGATCGTCAAGTTCCGGGGGGCGCAGCCCGACGTGAAGCTGGATCTTTCGGAATCGAGTTCGGTCGGACAGCTCGAGCAAGTGCGAGCCGGACAACTGGATGTCGCATTCGTTTCGACGCCGATAGCCAACGACGCCGGTGTCGAATGGACGACGGTGGAGCGATCGTTTCCGATGGCGGTCGTTCCCGCCGATTCCCCGCTCGCGGAAATGGATGTGATCGATTTCGCCGAGCTGGCCAAGCAGCCCCTGATCCTCCCGCCCGACCGCTATGTCTCATACTTCGCGGATGCCCTGGCGATGTTCAGCGCCATCGGGGCGCTGCCCCACGTAACGCAGGAGGTCGGCCGCCTTGGCACCGCGCTGCGTCTGGTCGGGGCCGGCCTCGGGTGCACGATCATGCTGCAGTCGGCGCGGGCTTCCGCGCCGCGCAACGTCAAGTTCCTCAAGATCGAGAACGCCCCGGTGCGCCAGCGTTGGGAGTTGTCGATGGCATGGGAACCACGGCACCTGGCCGGCGCGGCGTCGCGGTTCGTCGAAATGGCCAAGGCGCACGTGGCGGAAACACCCGAACTGCTCGATCCGGACCATGACGATTCGACCGGATGACCGGCCTTCCGCCCTGGGGCTGACTGGCCGTCCTTGTACGCCGTTTTGCCGTGTGCCAAGGCGGGTTCATCACACTATCAGAGAGGCAGGGCATGCGAGGATTGAAGGGTAAGCGGATCATCGTGGCGGGAAGCGCGACCGGCATCGGTGCGGCCACCGCGCGCAGGCTTGGTGCGGAAGGCGCGCATATCCTGATGGGCGATGTCGACGCGGACAAGGCCGGGGAGATCGCGGCCCAGATCGCCGCTGCCGGCGGAACCGCCTCGGCGACCCACTTCAATCTCCACGACGAAGCCACGATGGTGGCGTTGATCGACAAGGCGGTGAAGGACCTCGGCGGGCTCGATGGCCTGGTCAACGTCGCCTACGAGGGCCGGGCCGAATACCATGGCCGCGATTTCACCATCACCGAGATGGACCCGCACGTGTGGGAAACGGTGCTCCACGCCAACGTGATCGGCACCGGGCTGATGATGAAGCACGCGATCCCGCACATGATCGAGGCGGGCGGCGGCTCGATCGTCAACATCACCTCTGGCGCGTCGCGCGCGGCAGAGCCGATCCGCGTCGTCTACGCAGCGTCCAAGGCGGGTATCAACTCGATCACCCGGCACGTCGCGGGCAACTATGGCGTGCATAAGATTCGCGCCAACTGCGTCAGCCCCGGCGCGATCCTGACCGAAGCGGGGCAGGCCGCCTTCAGCGATGAGATGCGGACCGCCTTCCTCAAGGGCATGCCCATCAAACGGCTGGGGGAGCCCGAAGACATCGCCTCCACCATCGCGTACCTGCAGTCGGACGACACCGACTGGGTCACCGGCCAGGTCTGGACCGTCGACGGCGGCATGCACTTCCGCGACTAGCGGGGGGCGCCGGCACCCGCGGTAGCCGGGATGTGCTGGGTGTGGAGTGGATGAATGAACCTCGATCAGGTCCTGAACATGCCGCCTGCCATCACACGCGGGACATACGACAAGCGCGACACGATGCTCTACGCGCTGGGCGTCGGTGTCGGTCCCGGCGTCGGGACGGGTACGGACCCGGAAGACTTGCGCTTCGTCTATGAAGAAGGCCTGATCGCCTTGCCGACGATGGCGGTGGTGGTCGCCGGCGGGCGCTTCTGGCTGAAGGATCCGCAATTCGCGATCGACTGGAAGCGCATCCTGCACGGCGAGCAGTCGGTGGAATTCCATCGGACGCTGCCGGTTGCGGGCACCGTCCGGAGCGAGGCGACCGTCGATCGGGTCATCGACAAGGGTGCCCAGAAAGGGGCGCTGCTCTATATCAAGCGCCGGATATTCGATGACGCGAGCGACGAGCTGCTGGCGACGGTCATGCAGGCCATCTTCCTGCGCGGCGATGGCGGCTGCGGCGGATCGGACGGACCGCAACCCGTGCCGCATCCCGTCCCGGCGGCCGAGCCCGATAGGGCGGTCCGGTTCGAAACGCGGCCGGAGCAGGCCCTCCTGTACCGCCTCTCGGGGGACTACAACCCGCTCCACGCCGATCCCGCGATCGCCGCCGAGGCCGGCTATCCCCGGCCGATCCTCCATGGGCTGTGCACTTACGGAATGGCTGGCCGGGCGATCCTGAAAGAGCTGTGCGGCAACGATCCCGCCCGGATGAAACGGCTCGATTGCCGGTTCAGCGCACCGGTCTTTCCGGGCGAGACCGTCGAAGTCCTCATCTGGCGCGAAGGCGTTGAGGGCGGCGTCGGAAGGGCAGCCTTTCAAGCCTATGTCCGCGAAAGGGAGGCGCTGGTGCTCAACAACGGCTACGCGGAATATCTGGCATAGCCTCGTTCCGGTTCAATCTGAAACGGAACGAGGCCGCATATTCTTGGTTTGCCGTGATTTCCGAGCTGGCAGGCGATTCCACCTGCCTCGAAATCACTCTAGATCACCTTTTCCAGGCTGCTTCTCCCGCTCGTACCGCTCGATATAGACATCGACCATGCGATGTAGGTTGCGGCAGCGCAGCTCGGAATAGCGGCCGAAGTGGATCTCGCCATTCCCCAGATCGCGCAGGCCCTTCTGTATCGCCGACATGTTGGCATAGTCTTGATCGATGATCGGGCCATAGTGCAGCAGTTCGGTGCCCGCCGACCACGGCTCGTCCTCCCCCAGCATGCGGAATTGGGCGGGCGGCGGCGGGCCCTCTTTGGGTCGCGGTGAGAACAGCATGATTTCCATCAGGGTGCGCTCATGGTTCACGCCGTCAGGCCGGATGCGATAGCACAACCGGGTCGCCATCCCGCCCCATGGCTGGAAATTGGGAAAGAAGTCATAGGAGATGCCGTCAAGCAGTTCGGCGTCGGCGACCTGGGAGTAGTCCCAGCCGGTCAGCTCGCCCAGAGCCTTGCGGGCGAGGTCGCACATCTCGCGCCGCGCCGTCTTCCCTCCGGCTAAGGGTGCCGGGCTGACTTTCCCCGCGCGCGATCCGTTGGCGAGGAGCCGGTCGGCGATCTGCTGCTGCTCCAGCGACTTGCCGGCATAGACCAGCCCGCTGGCATGCCCGATCGAGGCGATCGCGCGGCCGACGTGATCCGAAAGCAGATCGACCTGCGAATTGCCGTCCGTCGTGTAAGGCGAAAGCTGCGGATGGGTCGCGCCCACGTGCAGATTTTCGATGAAGGCCTCGCACACGGCCTTCCAGTTGGCTGGCATGATCTTTCCGACGTGCGCGGACTTGTAGAAGCGGTCGAGCGGCCATTGCTCGAAATGCCGTACCAGCGGCCCGAGCATTTCGAGCAGCGGCCTGGCGTTCGCATCGAAGTTGATGAAGACCAGGCCTGCCCAGGTCTCGGCCCGGATTTCCCTAAGCGCGAAGTTGTCGGGGTCGATCTCCGGAAAGTCCCACAGCACCGCATTGGGCACGAAGCTGCCGTCGATGTTCCAGGTGAAGCCGTGGTACGGACAGCGATAGCGCGTGGCGCAGCCGCCCATGTCGACCAGGCGTCGGCCCCGGTGGAGGCAGACGTTGCGCATCGCCTTGATCGAGCCGTCCCGCTGCCGCGCTATCAGCACCGAATGCCCGCACAGCTCATAGACGTGGGTATCGCCCGGCTGCGGTATCTCGGCCTCCAGCACCGCGTATTGCCAGGTCCGCAGGAAGACCGCGTCGACCTCCTTCTTGAAGAATTCGGGATCGGTGTAACGGCTTGCCTTGATCGGGGCGGAGCCCAGGTCGGCCGGATATGTCTCGAGCAAGACGCCCGGGATGCGCTGATCGTCCCGGCTGATACTGTCCTGATACGTCGGCCCGCTCCAGCTATCGAGCTGCCGCACCCGTTCCGAGGCTGGCTTTTCCATTACTCTCTCCACGACCAGGTTCGCCTTCGATGGCGATTGGCGGCGATGATGGCACGCGCACAGCAGGGCGCAACCCCGGCGTAGTCAGAATTTTACATTGAAATGGAGGCCCGAGCCGGAATCGAACCGGCGTGCGCGGATTTGCAGTCCGCTACGTAACCACTCCGCCATCGGGCCAACCGGGCGTGCTCCGTCAGGAGACGCGCCCCTAACAACCCATCCGGGCTAGCGCAATCGGATTCGCCGATACGCGTCGTCCGCCGCCGCGTTCAAGCGACCGCGAAGTGTTCCAGGATACGCGGGTCGAGCGGTTCCTTGAATGTGGCCGAGAGGCTGGCGCCGGTCTTGCGCGTTCCGGTCACCTCCAGCGGACCGATCGCGCCGATCCACAGCGAGAACTCGCCTTCGGGCAAAGCATCAACGCCATCGGCCACGATGTCGCAGCCATCGCGCGCCAGTTCCGCGATACGGACCGGCGAGCGCCGCGCGGCGCTTACGCATTCACCGTCAATCGTCATTGTCCAGACCCGCTCAATTCGTTGTCAGCCATGTCTACAAGCGCTGCATGAACCCAGAGTTGCAAGGCGGCGACCGTTGCGTGACGAGGTGTGCCGATGCCAGGATCGACGGTTCGTCGTGCTTTTCAAGCGATCTCGCGCGCGAGCAGCGCGGTCAGGAAGTCCTCGCGCCATTTGAGGACGTTGTCGTTCTTCACCGTCTCGATCAGCGACCGCCAGCGCCGTACGCGCTCCTCGCGCGACATTTCCAGCGCCAGGCCGATGTGATGGGCGAGATCGTCGGGGCTGTGCGGATTGACCAGCAGCGCGTCCTTCAACTGCACCGCCGCCCCGGCGAACTGGGAAAGGATCAGCACACCGGGATCGTCGGGGTCCTGCGCCGCGACATATTCCTTGGCGACCAGGTTCATGCCGTCGCGCAGCGGAGTGACGAGGGCGATCTTGCAGGCGCTGTAGAAGCCGTAAAGCTCCGCCGTTGAATGCCCCTTGTTGACGTAGCGGATCGGCACGATGTCCACTTCCGACCGCGCGCCGTTGATCTGCCCGCATTTCTGCTCAAGCAGCGTGCGGATATCCTGATAGGAGACGATGTCGCCACGGCTTGGCGGCGCGATCTGGATGTAGACGAGGTCACGCACCCGCTCAGGGTGCAGGTCGAAGAACCGGCCGATGCCGTCGATCCGCTCCGGCAGACCCTTGGAATAGTCGAGGCGGTCGACGCCGATCATCGCGGTGCGATCACGGGTGCTGGTGATGATCCGGTGGTAGGCAATCTTTGCCTCCTGCGTCTCGCCCTGGGCCCTGAACGCCTCGTAGTCGATGCCGATCGGAAAGGCCTGGGCCTTGGAGGTGCGTCCGTTGAACGTCACCGTGCCCGCCGCTCCGTCCGCGTCGGCGTCGACTTCGGCGCCAAGCTCCTTCTGGCAATAGTGCAGAAAGCTCTCCAGCCCTTCCTCCGTCTGGAAGCCGATCAGATCGTAGGAGAGCAGCGACATCACCAGCCGCTCGTGATAAGGAAGCGACATCAACAGGCGCGTCGGTGGCCAGGGGATGTGCAGGAAGAACCCCATGCGGTTCCCGCAGCCGCGCTCGCGCAAGTCCCGGCCGAGCGGGATCAGGTGGTAGTCGTGGACCCAGATGGTGTCTTCGGGCTCCACCAGCGGGATCACGCTATCGGCGAAGCGACGGTTCACCTGCTCGTAACGGATGCCGAACTCGCGGACGTGGTCGGTCAGGTCGATGCGATAGTGGAACAGGGGCCACAGCGTGCGGTTGGCGTAGCCGTTGTAGTATTCCTCCACGTCCTGCGGTTCGAGGTCGATGGTGGCGAACGTGATGCCGTCGTGCCGGGTGAGGTTGACGCCGCCGGTGAAGCTTTCGACCTCCTGCCCGGACCAGCCGAACCAGATGCCGCCATATTCCTTGAGCGCCGAGTTAAGCGCTCCGGCGAGCCCTCCCTGCGCGCCCGCCGCCCCGCGCGCGCTGGGGACGGCGACTCGGTTGGAAATGACGATCAGCTTGCTCAACGCCAGATGCCAACTCTCAGATCTTTCACCGATAATCTCTCCATAGCCGGGAGAGTACACCGGCGCAGTTGATGATGCCAACAAGCGAGTAAGTCTGGGGAAAGTTCCCCCACAGCTCGCCGGTCTCGAAGTCCATGTCCTCGGACAGGAGGCCGGACCTGGTGCGGTGGCCGAGCATGGTGTCGAACAGCTGTCGCGCGGCCTCGTCCCGGCCGTCCAGGTGCAGCGCCTCGATCAGCCAGAAGGTGCAGATGTTGAAGGCGGTTTCGGGCAGGCCGAAATCGTCCTCGGTATCGTAGCGCAGCATGTGCTCGCCGCGCCTGAGCTTGCTTTCTATGGCTTTCAGCGTCGCCTGGAAGCGGGGATCGTCCGCCTTGACGTAGCGCAGCTCGACCAGCTGCAGCAGGCTCGCGTCCAGTTCCGTGCCTTCGAAGCGGGCGGCGTAGTGGCCGCCGACCCCGTCCCACGCCCGCGTTTCGGTGGTCGTGCGGATGGTGTCGGCCCGCTCGCGCCAGAGGGCGCGGCGATCTTCCAGACCCAGCACTTCGGCAGCGTTGGCAAGCCGGTCGCAGGCGGCCCAGCTCATCACCACGCTGTAGGTATGGACGGCGGTGCGGGTGCGCAGCTCCCATAGGCCGGCGTCGGGCTGGTCGTAGAGCCGCCACGCCATCTCCCCCACTTCCTCAAGGCTGGCGAAATCCTCCTCGTTGGCCATGCGCAGCAGGCGGCGGTCGTAGAACGCCTGGATGTTGGGCAGGATGATCTGGCCGTAGCAATCGTTCTGGATCTGGTGATAGGCGGCGTTGCCGACGCGCACCGGGCCCATGCCGCGATAGCCGGGCAGCTGGTCGGCGGTCCATTCGACCAGCTCCTTCGCCCCGCTGACGGTGTAGAGCGGCTGAATCGCACCGCCTTCGGAATCGTCGACGAGGTTGCGCAAGTAGGCGAGATACTTCTCCAGCACATCGAGCGCACCCAGCCGGTTGAGAGCCTGCACGGTGTAGTAGGCGTCGCGGATCCAGCAGTAGCGATAGTCCCAGGTGCGCTGGCTGCCGGGCGCTTCGGGGATCGAGGTGGTGAGCGCGGCGACGATCGCGCCGGTTTCCTCGTGCTGGCACAGCTTCAGGGTGATCGCGGCGCGGATAACCGCGTCCTGCCAGTCCATCGGCGTCGCCAGCCCGCGCACCCACAGCTTCCAGTAGGCGTCGGTCTTCTTGAACATCTCCTCCAGTTCGCCGGCGACATTGCCGACGAAGGGCTCGTCGGGGCCCAGGAAGAAGTGCAACGCGCTTTCGACCCGGAAGAAACGCTGTTCCAGAATGTAGCCGACCGAGGCGTTGGTGGTGAGGCGCAGGCCATGGTCTTCCACGAGGTAGCGCACGTGGTTGGTGCCATGGGTGTGCTCCGCCAGCCGCGCGCCATAGCCGCTCATCGGCGCAAGGCTCACCTTGAGGCGCGGCGAGCCGCCGATCGGGCGCACGATCCGGGCATAGGCGACCGGGCGGTACATCCGGCCCGATCGTTCGAAGCGCGGGCAGAAATCGAGGATTTCCACCGCGCCGCCGTCCTCGTCGGTCAGCACGGTGCGTAGGATCGGGGTATTGCGCAAGTATTCCTGGGTGACGCTTTTCTGCCGTTCCAGCTCGAACGTCCAGGCGCCGCCTCGGTCTCCGCTGTCGCCGCGCAGCAGCGCGCAGAACGTCGGGTCGCCATCGACGCGCGGCACGCAGCCCCAGACGAGACTGGCGCGTTCGTCTATCAGCCCGCTGACCTGGCAGTTGCCGATCGGCCAAAGTTCGAGCGAACTCACGCTGCCTTCAACCATGCATGCACCTCCGCCACTCCGGGGAGACGCCACAAGGCTTCGGTCTCCCTTTGCGAACCAACCAGAATTCCGCAGCCGCCATGGTTCAGCACGGCCTTGAACGCGTCCTCGTCGGTCATGTCGTCACCCACGAAGACCGGTCGCGAGCCCGCGAACCGGGGCATGGCCATGAAGCGGTCGACCGCGACGCCCTTGTCCGAGCCCGGCGTCGTCAGTTCGACCACCATCTTGCCGTGCTTGAGCACCAGCCCGGTTTCCTGCGCCACCGCCTCGACGGTGCGCATTACCTTGCCGGCCGCCTCCGGCGCGGCGCGATAGTGCACCGCCGCGCTGAAGGGCTTGGTCTCGATCAGCACGCCCGGAACCTCTTTCGCGAATGCATCGAGTTCCGAAACGACCGCGCCGGGCAGGGGTTCCGCCAGTCTTGCGGCTTCCCGCGCGCCGGCTTCGCGAAACTCGCCGCCGTGCGAACCGGCCATGGCGATCTCGATCGGTCCCAGGTAGCGATCGAGATCGGCGAGTTGCCGCCCGGTCACGATCGCCAGCCTCCCGTCGAGTCGATCCGCCAGTTCCAACAGAAGGGCGGGCAGCCCGGTAGCGACTTCTATCGCATCGGGGCGGGCGGCGATCTGGACGAGCGTTCCGTCGAAATCGAGGAACAGGGCGCATGGCGCAAAGCTGCTCAGCGCGGGCGGCAGGGGAAGGGTGGTTGTTCGCACGAACCTGTGGTCAAAAGTGGACGGACACTGCGATGCGTTATCCCTAACCCTTGCGATTCCGACAATGGGGAATAGTGAATTGCCAACATCTGTTCGTCATTGCGAGTGACCGCAGGGAGCGCGGCAATCCACGGCGGTGTGACTCCGCCCTGGATTGCTTCGTCGGCTGCACCTCCTCGCAATGACGGGAAGGCCGGAAGGCGATATTCTAAGCCAACTCGCTCAACGGCAAGCTCCTGATCCGCTTGCCGCTGGCCGCGTAGATCGCGTTGGTCACCGCCGGAACGACCGGCGGCAGCGCCGGCTCGCCCAGCCCGGTCGGCGGGTTGTCGGTCATGACCCAGCTCACCTCGATCTCCGACGGCGCCGCGCCGATGCGGACGAGGGGGAAGGTATCGAAATTCCGCTGCTCGATCGCGCCGTCGGTGAAGCCGATCTTTTGCGCCAGCGCCTGCCCGATGCCGTCGATGATCGCGCCGGTGACTTGCGCCTCGGCCCCGGTCGGGTTGATGATCTGGTTGCCGACGTCGACCGCCGCCCACACCTTGTTGACCTTGACGTCCGTCCCGTCGACGCTGACGTCCGCCACTTCGGCGACATAGCCGCGATGGCTGAAGTAGAAGCCGAAACCCAGGCCGCGACCGTCATGCCCACGCGGCCGCTTGTCCCAGCCGCTGATCCCGACCACGCGTTCGATCACCCCGCGCACCCGCGCCCGGCTGGTCTCGACGGTCTTCGCCCATGATGTCTCGAGGCGCGCGAACATGCCTTCGCCGGCGCACAGTTCCATCATCAGGGCGGGCAGATCCTTGCCCGCGGCTTCCGCCACTTCGTCGAGGAAGCCCTGGAACGCGAAGGCCAGCGCATTCGATGCCGGCGCGCGCAGCGGCCCCATCGGGATCACGGTGTCGAGCACATTCATCCGGTAGGACAGGTTGGGCACTAGGTCGGCGGGAAAATGCGTTCCGTCGAGCCGGGAGGAGTGATGCGGATTGCCGTCTCCGCCGCCATACGTGACGAAGTGGTCGGTGAACGTGGTCAGCTTGCCCGCCTTGTCCACGCCGGCCTCGAACATGTGCCAGCCGCCGGGGCGGAAGAAGTCGCGCTTCAGGTCCTCGGCGCGGTTCCACAGCACTTGCACCGGCCGTCCCGGGATCGCCTTGGCCACCGCCGCCGCCTGCAGCATGTAGTCATTGGCCAGCCGCCGCCCGAAACCGCCGCCGATGCGAGTGATGTGCAGCGTTACCTTGTCGGCCGGAATGCCGAGCAGCTTGCCGATCTGGTCGACGCCGGGCATCGGCGACTGGGTCGGCGCCCAGATCTCCAGCGCGCCGTCCCTGTAGAGCGCGGTGCAGTTCTGCGGCTCCAGCGTGGCATGCGCGATCCATGGGTAGGCATAGCGCGCCTTGATTCGCTTGGCCGCCCCGACAAGGCCCGCCGTCGGATCGCCATCGCGGCGGATCTCGGTCGCGCTTGCCGCCGCCGGGCCCAGCCCGTGAAGCCGGGTCGCCTCGCTGTCGAAGCGGGTCAGACTGTCGCCTTGCGATGCGCTCAGGTCCCATTCGGCCTTGAGCAACTCGCGCGCCTTCTCGGCGTACCAGTGGTTGGTGGCGACGACCGCCACGCCATCGGGCATGCCCAGGGGGCCGCCCATCGCCGCCAGCCGGACGATCGACACGACGCCGTGCGCCGCTTCGGCCGCCTTGGTATCGACGCTCTTCAGCCTGCCGCCGTGGGCGGGCGGAGTCTCGATGACGGCGTGAAGCATGCCGGGGAACCGGGCGTCGATACCGAACAGCGGCTCTCCGCGCAGCACCCGCGCGCTATCGACGCCGCGAGTCGCCTTGCCGATGATCGCGAAGTCCTTCGGCTCCTTGAGCTTGAGCGTTTCCAGCTTCGGCAGCGGCAGAAGCGCGGCTGGACCGGCGAGTTCGCCATAGCTCCACGCGCGGCCGCTGGCGGCGTGGCGGACCGCGCCTTTCGACGTGGTCAATTCGCTCGCCGCGAGCCCGGATGCGTTCGCGGCTGCCTGAACCAGCATGGACCGGGCCGCGGCGCCCGCAAGGCGCATAGGCAGGTATTCGTTGGTGGTGGCGAAGCTGCCTCCCGCAATCTGGTTGCCATAGCGCGCCTTGTTGAAATCGGCACTCGCCACCGCGACTTTGGCCCAGTCGGCATCGAGCTCGTCCGCGATCATCATCGCCATCGAGGTCTTGATGCCTTGGCCGATCTCCGGGTTCTTGCTGGTGATGGTCACCAGACCGGCCGAATCGATGGTGACGAAATCAGTGAGATGGACCGGCTCCGCCGCCTCCGCCGCATCCGCCGCCACGGGCAGCGTCAGCGACAGGGCCAGGCCGCCGCCAGCCAGCGCGGAGACGCGGAGGAACCCGCGCCGGGAAATGGCCGGATCGAACATCGGTTCGAGAGTGTCGAGCATCAGACCGTCTCCTGCCCGGAAGCGATGCGAATCGCCTGGCGTATGCGCGGGTAAGTGGCGCAGCGGCAGAGGTTTCCGGTCATCGCCGCGTCGATCTCCTCGGCGCTGGGCCTGGGCGTTTCCTTGAGCAGGGCGTGCGCGCTCATCACCTGGCCCGCCTGGCAATAGCCGCACTGCATGACGTCGATGGCGAGCCAGGCGTCGATCAGCTTCCGGCCGACAGGATCGTCCTGGATGCCTTCGATGGTGGTCACTTTCCCGCTGCCCACGTCGCCGATGGGCGTGAGGCAGGACCGTGTCGGGACGCCATCGACATGGACCGTGCACGCCCCGCACAGCCCCGCGCCGCAGCCGAACTTGGTCCCGGCCAGCCCGGCTTCCTGCCGCAAGGCCCACAGTAGCGGCATGTCGGGCGTCGCGGTGACGCGCTGCTTCTTGCCGTTGATCGCGAGCTCGAAGGTTTTTTCCTGTGTCTCGGGCATGTTAACGCTGTCTCCCGTGCTCGCCGGCAGTATAGGGAAGGGCCGGAAGAACGCCAAGTGGGGGCAGGTATGGCCGGATTCTATTTCACCCTGCTTGCGGTGCTGCTCTCGGGCCTTGGCGCGCGCGATCAGGTGACGGTCGCGGGACTCGCGCTGAAGCAGGGGTTCCGCTGGCCGGTCATGGCGACAGGCGCGCTGGTCAGCGTGGCGACGGCGGTGCTGGCGGTCTGGGCGGCGACGCTGATCGCGCCCTTGATGCAGCCGCCCGCGCGGTTGTTCCTTTCGGCCATCGCGCTGGCTTTCGCCGGGGCGGAATCGCTCTTGCTCGCGCCGCGCCGCAAGCCGGACGAGCCGACCCATTCGCTGGGCGCGCTGCTGATCGTGCTGATCGCGCATCAAATGACCGATGCGCCGCGTTTCCTGATTTTCGCGATAGCCATCGCCGCCGCCGCTCCGGTGCCGGCGGGAATCGGCGGCGCGTTTGGCGGAATCGCGCTGATCGCGGCGGGATGCGCGGTGCCGGAACTGGTGACGCATCCGCGCGCCAGACTGGCGCGGCGGCTGGTCGGGGTGGCGCTATTGCTGCTTGCGGCGTGGATCGCGCTGCGGGTCATGGTATTTGCGTGAGCAGGAGGAAGATGACGGCCATCGAATACATCCACGGCGCGGACGACGAGGCGATAGCCCGCTGGCTTGAAGCGCGGCTCGCCGATGCGCTGGAAGGAAGCGCCGGGATCGCCGTCACCCTGCCGGGCGGATCGACGCCATTTCCCATCCTGTCGGAACTCGCCCATGCGCCGCTGGACTGGGACCGCGTCTCGATCTGGCCGGGGGACGACCGGATCGTCGCCGAGGATCATCCGGCAAGCAATGCCGGGCGCATCCGGGCGCTGCTGGAACCGGCCGGTGCGAAAGTCATCCCGCTGGCCCAGGACGCGACGCCGCCGCATTTCGCGCTGACCTGGCTCGGCATGGGCAACGACGGCCACATCGCCTCGCTGTTCCCCAATATCGACCCGCGCGCCGACGATCCGCTGGCGATGCGCCGGATCACGCCCGATCCGCTGCCGCCCGAAGCGCCGTTCGACCGGCTGAGCCTCACCATCCCGGCGCTGCTCGATACCGACGCGCTGGTCTTCGTGCTGCGCGGCGAGGACAAGCGCAAGGCGTTCGAGGCGGCCGCGCGGGGGGAGAGCGACTTGCCGGTGGCCCGGCTGCTCGGGGCGGCGACGGTGCCGGTTACGTGCTTCACCTGATCCCGCCTCCGCTGCATCGCGCGCTGCTGCGGCTGGCGCATGCGGCAAGGAAGGCGATCTGGCGTGTGCGTCGGCCCCGGGTCGCCGGCTGCCGCGTGCTGGCGCTCGACGGCCAGGGCCGGGTGCTGCTGATCCGCCATTCCTACGGCTCGCGGACATGGATGCCGCCGGGCGGGGGCATCCATGCCGGGCGCGAGGATGCCGTCGAAGCCGCCCGGCGCGAGTTGCTGGAAGAGACCGGCTGCGTGATCGATGCGCCGCGCCAGGTCGTGGCGGTGACGCAGGACCTGCACGGCGCCTCCAACCGCATCCATGTCGTCGTCGGACGGACCGGCTCCGTCCCGCGCGCCGACATGCGCGAAATCGTCGCTGCGCGGTTCTTCGCGCTCGATGCGCTCCCGCCGGACATGGCGCGCGGTCTTGTCGAGGACTTGCGGGGCTGGATCGCCGCCTATCACAGCAGCGAGAACTGAGCGTCCTCTTCGGGCCCATCCTCCTCCTGCCCGCCTGTTTCGCCCGGCCTGTCGAGAGCGGAGAGCGTCAGGCCCATCAGCCGCACCGGCCGCGCGGGCGGCAGCAGTTCGTTCAGCAGCTCGTGCCCGATCCGCGCGAAGTCTTCGCGGCCGAGCCATTGCGGCATCGAGCGGGCGCGGGTCAGCGTGCGGAAATCGGCGTAGCGCAGCTTGAGCGTCACCGTGCGACCGCGCGCCTCCGCGCGCTCGACCCGGTCCCACACGATCGTCGCGATCTCGTCCAGCCGGTCGCGCAAGTCGTCCGGGGCGGTCACGTTCTCGAAGAAGGTGCGTTCGCCGCCCACCGACTTGCGCCGTCGGTGCGCCTTGACCTGCCGCCAGTCGATGCCTCGCGCGGCGCGGTGGAGATAATCGCCCATCGATCCGAAGTTGCGGCGCAGGAAATCGAGGTCCTTCGCCGCAAGGTCCGCGCCGGTCGCGATCCCCAGCCGCGCCATCTTCTCGGCGCCGCGCGGGCCGACGCCGTGGAAGCGCCGCACCGGCAGCCCCGCCACGAAGGCCGCGCCTTCGCCGGGCCGGATGACGCAGAGCCCGTCCGGCTTGTTCTGGTCGCTGGCGAGCTTGGCGAGGAACTTGTTGTAGGAAACGCCGGCGCTGGCGGTCAGCCCGGTCTCTTCCCGGATGCGGCGGCGGATCTCCCGGGCGATGCGGGTGGCCGAGCCCACGCCACGGATGTCCTCGGTGACGTCGAGATAGGCCTCGTCGAGCGAGAGCGGCTCGACGAGCGGGGTGTAGTCGCGGAAGATCGCCTGGATCCGCCGCGACACCTCGCGGTAGACCTCGAACCGCGCGTTGCGGAAGATCAGGTCGGGGCAAAGGCGGATCGCGCGGGCGGACGGCATGGCCGAGCGCACGCCGAACGCCCGCGCCTCGTAGCTCGCGGCCGCCACCACGCCCCGGCCGGACGAGCCGCCCACCGCCACCGGCTTGCCGCGCAACGAGGGATCGTCGCGCTGCTCCACGCTGGCGAAAAACGCGTCCATGTCGACATGGATGATCTTGCGCCGGTCGTCGGGTTCATCGTGTTCCGGATCAGTCGTGGGCATGGTCGTCCGGGCCGAAATCCAGGAATGGCGCCGGCGCGGGCAGGCGGCGTCGTTCGTCCAATTTGAGGCTAGCACGATCGGACTTCATCGGCCATTGAGCCGCCCATGCTTTCTCCCCACCCGATGGCCGACAAGTTCCCGATGCGGGAGGGAGAGTTCATTCTGCTGCTGGCGTTGTTCCAGTCGCTGATCGCCCTGTCGATAGACATCATGATGCCCGCGCTCGGCGTCATCTCCCGCGATCTCGCCCTTGGCGATCCCAACGACCGGCAACTGGTCATCGCCCTGTTCCTGCTGGGCGGCGGCATCGGGTCGATCGCGCCGGGCGTGCTCGCCGACCGGTACGGACGCAAGCCGGTGCTGATGATTTCGCTGGCGGCGTACATCGCCACCTCGCTCGCCTGTGCGCTGGTCACGGACTTCTCGGTGCTGCTGGCGCTGCGGGTGGTGCAGGGGCTGTCCACGTCCAGCCTGATGGTCCTGCCGATGACCATCATCCGCGATCGCTTCTCGGGCGACCGCATGGCCCGTGCCCAGTCGATGGTGGCGATGACGTTCATGATCGTGCCAATGCTGGCGCCGGCGTTCGGCCAGGCGATCATGCATGTGGCCGGGTGGCGGGCGATCTTCGGCGTGATGGCGGGGCTTGCGGCGGTGGCGACGGTATGGGCCGCGATCCGCCTGCCCGAAACGCTTCATCCCGAATTCCGGCAGGCGCTCCAGCCCCGGACCATCGCGGGCAACATGAAGAGGTCGCTCTTCCACCGCGCGGCGGCGGGCTATTTCCTTGCCTCCGCGCTGATCCACGGGGCGTTCCTGGGCTTCATCAACACGACGCAGCAACTGCTGGGCGAACACTACGGAACCGGCCAGGACTTCGTGTATATCTTCGGCGGAATGGCGCTGATGCTCTCCATCGGGAATTTCCTTAACGCCCGCATCGTCGAGCGTCTGGGCGCGCGCCGGATTTCCCACGCCGCGCTGCTGGTCTTCATCGCCGTGGCCTTCGCGCAGCTTCTGGTGGTCATCGAATGGCCGGACAGCCTGCTGCTGTTCCTGCCGTTGATGACCGCGGAAATGATGCTGCTGGCGTTCATGATGGCGAACTTCCAGTCGATGGCGCTGCAGCCCTTCGCCAGGATCGCAGGCGCCGCCGCATCGGCGCAAGCCAGCCTGCGCACGGTCGCCGCGGCGGTCATCGGTGCGATAGTGGGCCATGCCTACAACGATTCGGCGGTGCCGCTGGCGCTGGGAATGGCGATAGCGGGCGTGCTTTCGCTCGCGCTTGTCCTCTATGGCCAGCAGGGTCGATTGTTCCAGCGGCCTATCGATTACGACGAAACCTGATCCGGTCCGTCAAGGCCGGCGATCGAGGAGAGAGGACATGGGGATTTCGGATGGCGGCGGCTCTTTGTCCGAGGGCCTCTTCCGATACGTCTGGGCGGCGCTCGACGGCGACCCGGAGATCGCGCAAGCCGTGTCCTTCTCGGGCGGTCAGGCGCTTCCCGGATGCTTCGGCTATACCGACATGGTCGCGGCGACGCTGGCCGGGGCCAGCGCGGCGATCAGCGAACTGCTCGCGGCGGGCGGGCACGCGCCCCGGCCCGTCCATGTCGACCGCGTGCTCGCGTCGGGCTGGGTACTCAACCTGACGCGGCCGGTGGCGCCGCGCGCCCGGCTGAAATGGCCGTTCACCGTCAATGGCGAATATCCCACCGCCGATGGCCGCTACTTGCGGCTGACCGCGACGCACAAGCACTTGCAGGCGCGCACGATGGCGGTGCTGGGCTGTGCCGAGACGCCCGAAGCCGTCGCCGCCGAAATCCTGAGGCACGACGCCGACGATATCGAACAGGCGATCGTCGACGGCGGCAGCGTCGCCGCCGCCAGCCGCTCCATCGCCGAATGGGCCGAGCACCCGCACGGCGGCGCGGTGCGGACCGAACCGCTGATCGCGGTGCGCGAGCGGGGCGGCATCGAGGATCGCTGGCGGCCGACACCGGGGCGTCCGCTGGCCGGCATCCGCGTGCTCGACTTCACCCGCGTCATCGCCGGGCCGATGGCGACGCGCTGGCTGGCGGGCTTCGGCGCCGAAGTTCTGCGCATCGACGCGCCCGACTTCGACGAATGGATCATGGAGCCGGGACCGATCGGGTTGACCATCGGCAAGCGCTGCGCCCGGCTCGACATGCGCACGGCGGAGGGACGCGAACATTTCCTGCGGCTGCTGTCCGAAGCGGATGTCTTCGTCCACGGACTGCGTCCCGGCGCGTTCGATTCGCTGGGGGTCGGCGACGAGGTGAGGGCCAGGGCCAATCCGAACATCGTCGAGGTGCAGCACAACGCCTATGGCTGGACCGGGCCGTGGGCCGGGCGGCGCGGGTTCGATTCGATCGTCTGCTACAGCTCGGGCGTGTGGCAGGAGACGCTGCGGCAGGCGGGCTTCGACAAGCCGAGCCACGAGACGCTGCACCTGATCCAGCCGATCCTGCTCGATCACTGCGCCGGATACCTTGACGCGGCGGCGGCGGTGCGCGGGCTGACCCGGCGGCTGAAGGAGGGCAAGGGCTCGCTCTCGCGCCTGTCGCTGGCGCGGATGCTGTGGATGATGATCGACGCCGGTCAGCCCAAGCCGGAGCCGGAGATCGTGCTGCCGGTCGACGGTCCTTACGAGGACCGGGTCTACGTCAACCCCGATGGACCGGTGCGGCGGCTGAAGTTTCCGGCGCCGGTCGCGGACAACCCGTTCTTCTGGGAGCGTCCGGGCGACACTTACGGCAGCTCTACGCCGGAATGGGTGACCTCGCGGCAAGTGGGCCGCGTGAGCGAGATCGCGCTCGAGGACGCTGTGTTCGATTCGCTGGTGAGCGTGCGTTAGACCATGATGACTTTATGTTACTTCGTCATTGCGAGCGGCCCTTCGGCTGGCTGTTTTGCAACAGCCGCTCAGGATGAACTGCGGCCTTTGGCCGGAGCCGCGCGGCAATCCAGGGCGGCACGCGCGGCCCTGGATTGCTTCGCTTCGCTCGCAATGACGAAATGGTTCAATCCATTGTCATCCGATTCTAGACCCCGAGGCCGCCCGTCCTGAGGTTGTCGAAGGATTGTCCTCTTCTTTCGACATAGCGCCTGGCTTCAGGAACAAGGGCGGCCCTTCGACAAGCTCAGGGCAGGCGGGAAATGAAGAAATCTCGCGCCTTGAAAACACGGGCGGTTGGGTAAATCTCGGCGCACGCCCGCTCTCCACCAGCCCGCGCGCCACAAACCCCAGCTTGGCCGCCGCGCCGGTGCTGACCCGCGCCTCCAGCGCCTTCGCGCCCCCTCGTTCCACCGCGCGCGCGATCGCGCCGTAGATGCCCGCCGCCGACAGCACCGCCCAGCGCTGGCGGAGCGGCAGCGCATGCGCGCCCGATCGTCCCGACGCCTCATACCGGCGTTCGAGACCGCACAGCCGCCGGATCAGCGCGGCCAAAGCTTCACGATGCCGCGGCAGCATCAGTTCGGCCGCCGGAATGCCGGCCTCGTCCAGCCACTGGCCCGGCAGGTAGCAGCGCCCCGCCGCGTGGTCCTCGGCCACGTCGCGCGCGATGTTGGCAAGCTGGAAGGCGATGCCCAGATCGCATGCGCGGTCGAGGGTCTGCTCGTCGGTCGGGTCGATCCCCATGACCACCGCCATCATCACGCCGACCGCGCCCGCGACATGGTAGCAATAGCGCAAGGTGTCGGCCTCGCCTCGCGGCCGCCAGCCCGCCGCGTCGAGCGCGAAGCCGGCGATGACGTCCTCGGCCATCGATGCGGTGAGCCCGGTCTCGGCGGCGACCACGCCGAGCGCATCGAACGCCGGCTCTCCGGTCGGCTCGCCACGGAGCGCGCGGGCGGTGAGGTCGCGGATCGTGGCGAGCGGATCGCCGTGGGCGCGTGTGTTCGGTGCGCCGCCATGGTCCTGGCCGTCGGCCAGGTCGTCGCAGGCGCGGCACCAGGCGTAAAGCAGCCACACCCGCTCGCGCGTCCGTCGGTCGAACAGGCGGCTGGCCATGGCGAAGCTCCTGGACCCGCGCATGATCGAGGCGCGGGCGTGAACGAGGAGAGCCGGACGGTCCACGGTAGCCCCCTCCTCTTCAGAGGAGGGGGTTGGAGGTGGTGGCGTGTCGGCACCACCCCGCTGCGACTAGAGTGATTTCGAGGCAGGTGGAATCACCTGCCGGCTCGGAAATCACGGCAGACGAAGGATATCTAGACTCGTTCCGGTTCAATCTGAAACGGAACGAGTCTAGCCTCGGCATGGCCTTGGCAAGTCTCGCTGCCCCTCCTCTGAAGAGGAGGGGGGAGCGGCATGACATTGTCACAACTCCTCCTCCCGCATCGCGAAGATCGAGCGCGGCGGCTCGTGCGCGGCCATGCGGCCCAGCAGCCGGCCAAGGTCGTCGTCCGCGATGATCAGGTCGCGGTGGGCCGCGCGGACGAAGCCGGTTTCGGCCATGTGGCGGTTGAAGGCGAGCAGATGATCGAAGTATCCGAACGCGTTCAGCAGCCCGACCGGCTTGGCGTGATAACCCAGCTGCGCCCAGCTCACCGCTTCCCACAGCTCGTCCATCGTGCCCACCCCTCCGGGCAGCGTCAGGAAGCCGTCGCCGAGCTGCGTGAACATCAGCTTGCGTTCGTGCATTCCCGGCACGACATGCAGCTCGGTGCATTCGTGGTTGGCGATCTCGTCGGTCATGAGCGCTTCGGGGATCACCCCGATCACTTCGCCGCCGGCGGCGAGCGCCGCGCTCGCCAGTGCCCCCATCAGCCCGCGCCGGCCACCACCGTAGACCACGCCGATTGCAAGCCCCGCCAGAGTGCGTCCCACCTCGCTTGCAAGGGCGATGTAACCGGGATGCAACGGGGTCGACGATCCGCAGTAGATGGCGATGCGCTTCAAGCAAAATCCTCCCCTGCAAGGGGAGGGGGACCGTCTCCGCGAGAGCGGAGATGGTGGAGGGGTATCGCCCTCTCGGACCGGTGATACCCCTCCGTCATCCCTGCGGGACGCCACCTCCCCTGCAAGGGGAGGATTGTCGAATGGCGCTTCACCTCAGGTCCGCCAGCATCAGTCGCGCGGTGGCCTTGGCGCTGCCGACGACGCCGGGGATTCCCGCCCCCGGATGCGTGCCCGCGCCGACCAGGTAGAAGTTGCCGATGCTGTCGTCGCGGTTATGCCCGCGAAACCAGGCACTTTGCGTCAGCAGCGGCTCAAGGCTAAAGGCATTTCCCTGGAACGCGTTGAGATCCTGGGAGAAATCCTCGGGCGTATAGTGGAACGAGGTGACGATGCGATCATGGATATCGGGGATCAGCCGCCGCCCCACTTCGTCGAGCACGCGGCGCTCCATGATCGGGCCGACCTTGCTCCAGTCCAGCGGCAGCTTGCCGAGATTGGCGACCGGCACCAGCGCATAGAACGTGCTCTTGCCCGGCGGCGCCATCGACGGATCGGTGACGGTCGGATGGTGCAGGTAGATCGAGAAGTCCTGCGGCAGCACCCCGTGGTCGTAGATGTCGGACAGCAACTCGCGATAGCGCGGGCCGAACAGCACCATGTGGTGGGGGATGCCGGGCCAAGTGCCCTCGATCCCGAAATGGACGAGGAACAGGCTGGGCGAGAAGCGCTTCCTGGCGAGGCGGCGCGCCATCTCCCGCCCGCGCGGATTGGGGGCGAGCAAGTCGCGGTAGGTGTGCATGATATCGGCGTTGCTGGCGACCGCGTCGAAGCGCTCGCGCCAGCCGCCCAGGGTCTCGACCTCATGCGCCCGGTCGCCGATCAGATGAACCTGCCGCACCCCGTCGCCCAGCCGCAGGGTGCCGCCCAGGCGCTCGAAATGCCGGACCATCCCCGCGATCAGCCGGTTGGTGCCCCCCTTCGCCCACCACACGCCGCCGTCCTTCTCCAGCTTGTGGATCAGCGCGTAGATCGAACTCGTCGTCATCGGATTGCCGCCCACCAGCAAGGTATGGAACGACAGCGCCTCGCGCAGCTTCTCGCTCTTCACGAACGAGGAGACGATCGAGTAGACCGAGCGCCACGCCTGATGCTTGGCCAGAGCTGGCGCGGCGCGGATCATCGAGCGGAAGTCGAGGAAGGGCACGTGCCCCAGCTTGACGTAGCCTTCCTGATAGACCGCGCCGGCGTAGTCGAGGAAATCGTCGTATCCGGAGAGATCGTTGGGTGCGATGCGGGCGATCTCGCGGCGCAGCACGGCCTCGTCGTTGGAATAGTCGAAGTTGACGCCGTCGACCCAGTTGAGGCGGTAGAACGGGCTGACCGGCATCAGTTCGACGTCGTCGGCCATGTCGGCGCCGGAGATGCTCCACAGTTCGCGCAGGCAAGCCGGATCGGTGATGACGGTCGGGCCGGCGTCGAACGTGAACCCGTCGCGCTCCCAGAAATAGGCGCGGCCGCCCGGCTTGTCGCGCGCCTCGACGACGACGGTCTCGATGCCCGACGATTGCAGCCGGATCGCCAGCGCCAGTCCGCCGAACCCCGCGCCGATGACGCAAGCCCGCTTCATCGTGTCGCGTCCAGGGGGGCGAGCGGACGGCCTTTGCCCAGCAGGGCCGCGACGGCCGCGCCCACCGAGATCGGCGGTTTGCCCATGAGGATGCGCGCCATGTCGGCATGCGACGAACGGCCGGCGTAGAACCGCTCGATCAGCGGCTCGGGCAGGCGATAGAACCGCTCCAGCACGCGATAGCGGTCGGATGGCGACGTGGCGCTGAACAGCATCTTAGCCAGCATCCTGTAGAACGCCCCGTCCCGCCAGTGTCCCCTGGCCCATTGATAGCTGGCCTTTGCCAGCGATGCACCCGAAAGATCGTCGCGACCCGCCAGATGGACGGCAAAGCGCACCGCGTCGGGCAACGAATAGCTGGTGAGCGGGTGGAACAGCGCGGCGCGGAGGCCGGCGCGGGCCGGACCGTCAGGATCGCCGCGGAACCACGCGAAGTCGCCTGCGGCCACCACCGGCAAGACCCCGGCCTCCTCGCGCAAGATGGCATCGACTTGCCAGTCGCGGCCGGCGGCATAAGCGGCGATGCGGGCGCGCAGGGCTTCCCTGTCCAGATCGGGGATCTCCGAATAGTACGTATCCTCGACGAAGACCTCGGTGTCCGAGAACGGCAGGCAATAGACGAAGCGATAGCCGTCGATCTGCGCGACCCGCGCATCCATGACGATCGGGCGCGGGAGGCCGTGCGGCGCGGCAAGGCGCAGCGTCTGGCCAAGGAATTTTTGCCATCCGCCGGCCATGTGCGGCATCGCCGAGCCGCCTCGCGCGTCGATGACCGCGCCGGCCGCGATGCGGCGGCCGTCGGCAAGGGCGATGTGGTTCTGCCCGCACTCCGTCACGCTCGCCCCGGTCAGCAGCGCCTCGGGGGCAAGCCGCGTACGCAGCGTTGCGTCCAGCCGCTCGCTGGTCACGCTGCGATAGGGCGTCGTCAACGCGCGCGAGTGCCCCGGAAAGTGGACCGAATAACCGCTCCACCGCGCGGCGATCAGGGGCTCGACCAGCCAGAGGTCATGCGCCGCGACGTCGCTTTCGAAGAACGACCAGAGGTGGTTTCCGCCGAAGCTGGCGGCTTGCTCGACCAGCGTGAGCCGCAGGTCGGGACGCCTTTCCGCCAGCGCCAGCGCGATCAGCCCCCCGGCGAGACCTCCGCCGAGGATGGCGATATCGATGTCGGGCTTGCCCATCGCCCCTCCCTAGGTCGAACGCCGCGATCTCGCAACTTGGCCTGACCGCCGCTTTCATGCATGTTGCACTGCAATGACAGCAGCTCCCCGCATCCTCATCACCCCTGCAACCGCGAACGATGCCGTCGCGATCGCGGCGATCTACGCGCACTATGTCGAACATAGCACCGCGACGTTCGAGACCGATCCCCCCGGCGCGGCTGAAATGGCGGCGCGCATCCGCAAGGTGCTCGACGCCGGCTGTCCCTGGCTGGTCTCGCGGGGGGAGGCGGGCGAGGTGACGGGCTATGCCTACGCATTTCAGTACCACCCCCGCGAAGGATACCGCTTCAGCTGCGAGACCAGCATCTACGTGCGCAACGACAGCAAGCGGCGTGGCGTGGGCAGCGCGCTGATCGAGGCGCTCGTCGCGCGTTGCGAGGCGATCGGCTTTCGCCAGGCTTTCGCGGTCATAGCCGGGACCGAACCGGCTTCCGTCGTCCTGCACGCCCGCGCCGGATTCCGGCCGTGCGGCACGCTGGAGGCGGCGGGACGCAAGCACGGCAAATGGATCGACGTCTTTCACATGCAGCGCAAGCTCGGCGCGGGGCAGGACGAGCCGCCACCGGACGAGATGTGATCCACGCATGCTCGCGATTGCAACCGGCCCGAGGGTGGATCGTTAGTCAGAAAACCGTAAGGAACCGCGAATGCGAACCGTCATTCTGACCGCCGGCCTGATTGCTCTGCTTTTCCCCGCCGCCGTGCACGCCCAGACGAGGATCGATACCGACGGCACCGTGTTCGACGGCGACTACGCCATCGTCGGCGTCGGCGCCGCCATTTCCCCGGATTATGAAGGGTCGAACGATTCCCAGGTGCTGCCGCTGCTCGGCGCCACCGGAGAGGTGGGCGGCATCGGGTTCACCATTCGCGGGCCAAGCCTCTCGCTCGACCTGCTGAGCTTCGACGTGAGCGAGAAAGTCTCCGTCACCATCGGGCCCCAGGCGCGCTATCGCGCCAATCGCACCGGCAGCGTTAAGGACGAAGTGGTCGACAAGCTGGAACGGCTCGACGGCGTGATCGAGGCGGGCGGGCGCGTCGGCGTGCGGTTCCAGGAAGTGTTCTCGGTGGCCGATGCGCTGTCGATGGGCGTCAGCGCGCGCTGGGACGCGTCGGGCAAGGGATCGGGCTATATCATCACCCCATCGATGACGTACCGGTTGCCCGTCAGCAAGGCTCAGGCCGTCGGCGTGCTGGTCTCGACCGAGTACATCAGCGGCGACTACGCCGACTACAACTACAACGTTTCCCAGGCCGGCTCGTTGGCCAGCGGACTGCCGGTCTACGATGCGAAGGGCGGGTTCAAGGAGATCACCCTGGGCATCGGCACCGTGCGCGACCTCAGCGGCAACGGGCTGGACGGCGGCTTCGCCATCGGCGGCGGCATCAGTTACACCCGGCTGTTCGGCAGCGCGGCGAAGACGCCGATCACCTCGCTGCGCGGCAGCCGCGACCAGTGGTTCTTCGGGGCCGGGCTGGGGTATACGTTTTAGAGCCTGATGACTTCGGTTTGGATCACTTCGTCATTGCGACCCCGGACTTGATCCGGGGGAAGCAATCCAGGGCAGTGACACACCGCTCAGGGCCCCTCGCAATGACGAAGCAATGTAAAGTCATCATGCTCTAACACTGGCACTCGTCATCGCAATGACGAGGATACAGGCTCAAACCGGGTGCAGCACGCCCGCGTAGTCGGTATCCTCCAGCGCCCGTCCGGCGCCCAGCGCCACGCAATCCAGCGGGTTTTCCGCCACGCAGACCGGCAGTCCGGTCTCACGCGCCAGCACCGTATCGATCCCGGCGAGGAGCGAGCCGCCGCCGGTCATGATGATGCCGCTCTCGATGATGTCCGCCGCGATCTCGGGCGCGGTGTTCTCCAGCGCGGTGCGGACCACGGCGACGATCTGCGCCACCGGATCGCTGAGCGCCTCGGCGATTTCCTTCTGGCTGACGCGGATCTCGTGCGGACGGCCGCGCACGAGGTCCCGTCCCTTGATGACGCATTCGATGTCGTGCGACGTCGCGGCGAGGCAGGCGTTGCCCACGTCCTTCTTCACCCGCTCGGCCGTCGATTCTCCGATCATCAGGTTGTGGACGCGGCGGATGTGCGAGGTGATCGCCTCGTCCATCTGGTCGCCGCCGACGCGGACCGAAGTGCTCATGTGCATGCCCCCGATCGAGAGCACCCCGACTTCGGTGGTGCCGCCGCCGATATCGACCACCATCGACCCGATCGGGCGCGTGACGGGCAGGTTGGCGCCGATCGCCGCCGCCATCGGCTCGTCGATCAGCCAGACCTTGCGCGCGCCCGCGTTGGAAGCCGCGTCGCGGATCGCGCGGCGTTCGACCACGGTGGCGCCCGAAGGCACGCAGATGACGATCTCCGGCGATCCCAGCAGCCGCCCGCGCGATCCCTGCGCCTTGGCGATGAAGTATTTGATCATCTGCTCGGCGACTTCGAGGTCGGAGATGACGCCGTTGCGCAAGGGGCGGATGGCGCGGATGTTTTCGGGCGTCTTGCCCATCATCAGCTTGGCGTCGTCGCCCACGGCCAGTACTTTGTCGACCCCGCCCTCGTTATGCAGCGCGACCACCGACGGCTCGGCCAGGATGATCCCCCGCCCGCGCACGTAGACGACCGTGTTGGCCGTTCCCAGGTCCATGGCGATGTCGGAAGATGTCGGAAAGAAACGATTTATGAATGACATTATATGGCGACCCAACCCCGGAAAGCTCCTCTTGCCATTGCGTACCGCTTCCGAATCTGACCGTCACATTAACGACATCAACCATAGCGTCGGGCGGGTTGGCGATCGCGGCGAGCGGAGCGCGAAGCTATTGCGAGGTCAGCGCATCGCGCACCCTATGCCGCAGTTCGGGCAGCACGTCCGCCTCGAACCATGGGTGCCTGGCCATCCAGATGCGGCTGCGCCAGGCAGGGTGGGGCAGGGGGAACAGCCCGTCCGGCGCGTCGCGGAAGCGGCGCACCGCATCGGTCATCGAAGGTCGCAGCTGGCGCGGCAGATAGCGCGCCTGCGCATATTGCCCGACCAGCAGCGTCAGCCTGAGGTTCGGCAGATGCGCCAGTACCTGATCGTGCCACAGCGGCGCGCATTCCCCGCGCGGCGGCAGGTCGCCCCCGTCGCCCTTGCCCGGATAGCAGAAGCCCGAAGGCATCTGCGCCACTCTGTCGGGATCGTAGAACGTCTCGCGGTCGAGCCCGGTCCATTCGCGCAGCCGGTCGCCCGAGTGGTCGTCCCACGCCGCGCCGCTCGCATGGACCTTGCTGCCGGGCGCCTGGCCGATGATCAGCACCCGCGCGCCCGGCGCCGCCGCCACGATCGGCCGCACGCCATGCGCCAGCGCCGGCTCGCACACCCGACAGGCGCGGATGCGTTCGAGCAGGTGGTCTAGTTGCGTGTCCGCCATGCTGGACGAGATGGGGGCGCGCCGCTACAAGGCAACATCCCCGGGGAGTCACGTGACTGAGAGGGGCTGGTAACGCAGCCCGACCCGTCGAACCTGAACCCGTTAGCACGGGCGGAGGGAAGGGCGTTTCCAAGCGCTGCCCGTCCGCCCACACAGGAGCGCATATGGCCGACATCAACTCGAAGCTGGAAATCGGCGTCACCACCGGACCTATCCGGGGGAGCCGCAAGATCCACGTCGGTCCGCTCGGCGTGGCGATGCGCGAGATCGGCCTCGAACCTTCCAGCGGCGAGCCGCCGGTGCGCGTCTACGACACCTCCGGCCCTTACACCGATCCCGATGCGCTGATCGATATCCATGCCGGCCTGCCGCAGCTTCGCCGCCAGTGGCAGCTTTCGCGCGGCGATGTCGAGGAATACGACGCGCGCGCGATCAAGCCCGAGGACAACGGGCTGAAAGGGCCGGACCGTTCCGCTGGCGTCCCGGCCTTCCCCAACGTCGTCCGGCGTCCGCTGCGCGCCAAGGCCGGCGCCAACCTTTCCCAGATGCACTATGCGAGGGCCGGCATCGTCACGCCCGAGATGGAATATGTCGCCATCCGCGAGAACCTCGGCCGTGAAATGCTCGGCCAGTATATCCGCGACGGGCAGGATTTCGGCGCCGCCATCCCCGACTACGTCACGCCCGAATTCGTGCGCGATGAAGTGGCGCGCGGCCGCGCCATCATCCCCAGCAACGTCAACCACCCCGAATGCGAGCCAATGGCGATCGGGCGCAATTTCCTGGTCAAGATCAACGCCAACATCGGCAACTCGGCGGTCGCCAGCGACGTCGCATCCGAAGTCGACAAGATGGTCTGGTCGATCCGCTGGGGCGCTGACACCGTGATGGACCTTTCCACCGGGCGCAACATCCACGACACCCGCGAATGGATCATCCGCAACTCGCCCGTGCCGATCGGCACCGTGCCGATCTACCAGGCGCTGGAGAAAGTCGGCGGCGTGGCCGAGGACCTGACCTGGGAGATCTTCCGCGATACCCTGATCGAGCAGGCCGAGCAGGGCGTCGACTATTTCACCATCCACGCGGGGGTGCGCCTGCCCTATATCCCGATGACCGCCAGGCGCGTCACCGGTATCGTCAGCCGGGGCGGCTCGATCATGGCCAAGTGGTGCCTTGCCCACCACAAGGAGAGCTTCCTCTACGAGCGCTTCGACGAGATCACCGAGATCTGCAAAGCCTATGACATCGCCTATTCGCTGGGCGACGGGCTGCGCCCCGGCTCCATCGCCGACGCCAACGACGAGGCCCAGTTCGCCGAGCTCTATACCCTGGGCGAACTGACCAGGCGCGCCTGGGAGCAGGACGTGCAGGTCATGATCGAAGGGCCGGGCCACGTGCCGATGCACAAGATCAAGGAGAACATGGACAAGCAGCTCGAGGCGTGCGGCGAAGCGCCGTTCTATACCCTCGGCCCGCTCGTCACCGACATCGCGCCGGGATACGACCACATCACCAGCGGCATCGGCGCGGCGATGATCGGATGGTACGGCACGGCGATGCTCTGCTACGTCACCCCCAAGGAGCACTTGGGCCTGCCCGACCGCGACGACGTGAAGGTGGGCGTGGTGACCTACAAGCTCGCCGCCCACGCCGCCGACCTGGCGAAGGGCCACCCGGCCGCCAAGGTCCGCGACGACGCCCTGAGCCGCGCGCGGTTCGAATTCCGCTGGCGTGACCAGTTCAACCTCTCGCTCGACCCCGACACCGCCGAGCAATACCACGACCAGACGCTTCCGGCCGAAGGGGCCAAGTCCGCCCACTTCTGCTCGATGTGCGGGCCCAAGTTCTGCTCGATGAAGATCACGCAGGAAGTGCGGGATTTTGCTGCCAAGCAGAACCAGCCGAGCGACGCCTTCATCGCGGCGGAGGACGCCGAAGCGGGGATGCGCGAGATGAGCGAGAAATACAACGCCGGCGGGCGCGAGCTCTACGTGGGCGCGGGAGATCGCGAGCGGGATTGAGGGCGACAAGGGCCGCTATGGGGTAGACGCCTCGGGCAAATGGGCGGATCCCTTTCGCGTGGGACGGCAAGGATGCCGTCGTCGGCGTAGTGGCGTTGCATACCTGCACGAAGGCTTGTTCGCGCTCATCACTTGTACACGTCAGTGTCTGATGTTATAACGCTCGTATGAACGCCGCCCTCAAAATCACTAAGATCGGCAATTCCGCCGGGGTCGTCCTGCCCAAGGAACTGCTGGCGCGCCTCCGTGCCGGAGTGGGGGACATGCTCTATGTCACGGAAGCACCGGACGGCATCCGCATCACCGCGGCCAATCCCGATTTCGCCGCGCAGATGGAGATCGCGGAGCAGGTCATGCGCGAGGATCGCGACATCCTGCGTGTACTCGCGAAGTAAGGCGATGCCTACCACGCTGCCGCAAGGCCGCGCGTGGCGCGACCAAATCTCGCTCCCCTCCCGCTTGCGGGAGGGGCTGGGGGTGGGCCTGTGGCGGTAAGGCTCGAACCCGTCTGGGCCAATCCGCAGGCCGTCCTCGCCCTTCATGATCGTCAGCTTGCCGAGCACGGCGGAGGCGCGGGTTTGCGCGATGCCGGAGCGCTCGATTCCGCGTTGGCCCGGCCGCGCAACCGTTGGGAATACGGTGAGGACGATCGCGCCGCGCTCGCGGCAGCTTACGCATTCGGGCTGGCGCGCAACCATCCCTTCGTCGATGGCAACAGGCGCACAGCCTGGGTTACCGCCCGCCTGTTTCTGCACCTCAATGGCGAACCCCTGACTTATGCCCCTGAAGACGCCATCCATGTGGTGTTGGCGCTGGCTGCCGGTGAGATGTCCGAAGCCGAGCTGGCCGACTGGTTCCGGGACCACCTCGCGCCGAGATGACCCCTTCGCCCTGCGCTGGGCAACGAAGTGATTTGAAGCGCGACCGGCCTACCCCGCCTTCTTGGGCCGTCCGCCCTATGTCCCCATGATTTCTTGAACATGTTCTATTGAATCCTCCCCTCCGGGGAGGTAGCTTCGCTCGTGCAATGAACGGGAGAGGGCGCATGAGCAGGATTTTCGGACCGATCTACCAGAACGGCTATGTCCTCCACGATGTCGACGCGGGGGTCGCGCACTGGACGCGGAACCTGGGCGTGGGGCCGTTCTTCCGCTTCAGGGTCGCGTTCAGCCGCTATGTCCATCGCGGCGTGGAGAGCAGCCCGGTGCTGGACGTGGCGCTGGCCAATTCCGGCGATCTGCAGATCGAGCTGATCGCGCAAGTCAACGACGAACCCTCGGTCTACCAGGAATTCCTGCGCGATCACGGGCCGGGGTTGCAGCACCTGTCGGTCTGGACCGATACGTTCGACGCCGACATTGCCCGCTATGCCGCGCTCGGCCTCAAGGTCGCCACCGAAGTGGAGATCACCGGCATGATGCGCGCCACCTTCTACGACACCGACATGGCCGGCGCCACCGGCATGCAGATGGAAGTGCTCGATCGCACCGCGGCGGCGAAATACACGATCGACACGGTCCGGCAGGCCGCGATCGGATGGGACGGGAGCGAGCCCCTGCGAACGTTAGGCTGAGCGCGCCGCCGCCGGCGCGGGGGGGAATCCCTTGGCGTCGCGGGCGGGATCGGCTTCCAGCTCGGGCAGGTCATGCTCGGCGAACGATCCGGCCGGCTCCAGTTCGCGGCAGCGGCGGCGGGTCTCCTTGAGCACGGCATCGACCCGCCACGCGTGCTTGCGGGAAACCACGCTGGAAATGGCGACGGCGAAGCCGAATTGGGCGCGGGCCTCGAACACCTCCTCGCTGATGTCCCCGGCCGACAGGCTAAAGATGTTGGCGGTGTAGACGTTGTCGATCACGATCAGCAGCGTCGCTATGTCGGCCGTGGCGCGCAGCACGCCCTGGGTTTTGCCATTTTCGAACATCCGGCGCCAGCCGGTCATGTAGAAATTGCGCGTCTCCAGCCGGACATGCTCGGCACCTTTCTGGAAAAGGGAGAGGATGATGCTCCGCCGATAGCGGAATTCGTCGGAGAACGCGGACCGGATGAAGGGAATCATGTCGAACATCTCGTCCAGCGCGTCGGCGAATTCCGCCGACTCCCGTTCCCAGGTGGACGTCACCATGTCTTCGATAAGGATGGCAAGCAGGATGTCCTGCTGCGAACCCACCAGGTTGTAGAGGGTCATCACGCTCAACCCGGCACGTTCGGCCAGGCCGCGCATCGAAAAGCCGACGTCGCCGGATTCGCGTATCATCACGCGGGCCGCGTCGAGAATCCGCCGCTTCCGCATGGCCTTGTTGATGGCGCGCCTGCCTTGGGGCGGGAAAGGGGACACGGGGCGGCTTTCGTTCCAGAGGGTGTTTTGCCCGAAATCGCACGATCCCGGACCGGAAGCAGCTATCACACCAATCCCGTGGGAGCCATCCCCGTGGACGCCGGTGGTGTTTCCAAGCGGGAACAAGCGGATCGGTCTTGATCGCGCCTGACTAAAGTATATCATGTTCAAAGTTTATCGATGTGCAGGCCGGCTCCATGAAGCGCGGCCGAGACAACCGGGAGAGCAAAGTGTTCGTAAGCCAGCATCTGGAAGCCATGCGCACGCACGGCTACGTCATCATCGAGAAGGCGTTCAGCGACGACTTTTGCGACAGGGCGGTGGACGCGCTGCATCGCATCCAGCACGAATACTCGATCCGGCCGGTCGATCAGGACTTTTCCGGCCGCAACACCGTGCGCATCATGAACCTGTTGCAGTACGACGACCTGTTTCAGGAAATTCCGGTCCACGACAGCTACCTTCCGGTCATCCAGCAGTACCTGGACAGGGAATGCCTGCTTTCCGGCATCGACAGCTCGGAGATATATCCCGGCGAGAAAAGCCAGCCGCTGCACTGCGACACATGGTGGCATGACGACCGCCGCTTCGATTTTCCGGTGACGGTCAACACCATCCTGACCTTGTGCGATTTCACCGAGGACAACGGCGCGACGCGCCTGGTGCCCGGCAGCCACGAGTGGACGGCGGAGCAGGTGGCCTACGAAGTGGCGGAGGCCGGGCCGGTGACGCACCTGCCCAACGTCAATCCCAAGGGTTACGGCACGGACTGGATGCCGATCGTCGCCGAAGCCGCCAAGGGCTCGGTCATCATGTACGACAGCCGCCTGCTCCACGGCGGCGGCGCCAACGTGACCGACAAGCCGCGCCCCAGTGTGATCTCGCCGTTCTGCCCGGGCTGGATCCGGCAGTTCGACAACTTCTACCTTGGCCTGACGGTCGAGAAGATGCGCGGCTTCTCCCCGCAGCTGCAACAGTTGATCGGGCTGGAGCGCTATCGCGGCGGTTACAACCAGGTCAACAACATGAGCCCGCGCGAATGGCTGTGGGACCGCAAGGCGCAACAGCCGGCATGATCGCGTTCGGGGGAGAAGGGACATGACGCAGCACGGGGAAACAGCACTGGTGACGGGCGCTTCGTCGGGTCTCGGCGAGGAATACTGTCGCCAGCTGGCGGATCGGTGCACCCGCATCATCGCGGTCGCCCGCCGGCTCGACCGGCTCGAGGCGCTCGGGCAAGAGCTTGCCGGCAAGGCGGAGCTCGTGCCGGTGCAGGCCGACCTCGCCACGCAAGAGGGCGTGGCGCGGACCGTGGAGGCGATGGAGCGGCACGGCCCGGTCGATATCCTGGTGAACAACGCGGGCTACAGCCCCTACAGCACGTTCGCCGAATCGGTGCTCGACGAACAGCGCGGCATGATCCCGCTGCATTGCGACGCCACCATATCGCTCTGCCACGCGGCGCTGCCGGCGATGCTGGAGAAAGGGCGCGGCACGATCATAAACGTGTCCTCGGTCGGCTCGTTCGTCACCGGTCCCACGCTCACGGTCTACAGCGGGACGAAGGCGTTCATAAACTACTTCTCGATGTCGCTGCGGTCCGAAGTCAAGGATCGGGGGATCGAGATACAGGTCATGTGCCCCGGCTTCGTGCATACCGGGCTCCACGCGCCGATGGAGAAGCAGGGCTTCGACAAGGGCGCGTTCCCGGAACTCTGGATGCACGCGCCCGAGGCGGTGGCGGCCAGCGTCGAGGCCATCGGAACCGGGCAGCTGTTCGTCATTCCCGGCGAAAGGAACGCGGCCTTCAGCCGCCATGCCGTGCAGGCCCTGCTCGACAGCCTGCCGGGCGGGTGAGGGAGAGGAGAGCGCCGATGGTCCTTGCATTCCGCATTCTCGCGGGGCTGAACCTGCTGCTGCTCGCCTTCGCCTTCCTCTATCGGTCGCCGGGAGAGGATCCGGCGGGGGCGGGGATGCGCATGGGCTTCGCGGTCGCTTTCGCCCTGGCGCTGGCGGTGCTGCTGCCGCTGTTCCACTTCGTGAAGACGCGCTGGATCAGGGTGCCGGTCCTTGCCCTGCTGGCGATACCGGCGCTCTCCATCGTCTACGGCATTTCGCTCTCGTTGTGAGCCCGTGGGAACTTTGTTTGCTGGCGAGCGTAGAGCCCGCTATCGCGCGGCTCGCCGCGCATGGCGGCCACGGCCAGGAGGCATCAGCCGTTGAACGATACCCAAGCGCTGGCGATCGACGGCGCGCACCTGCCCCGAACGCACCTGCCGCGAATCCGGCTGATCCTTGTCGCCGCGTTTCTTGTGGCGCTGGCGCTGGCGGTTGCGATCGCCTGGCCCGCGCCTGTCGGCCAGCCCTCGGGCAGAACGGCCGCGCAGGCTACTGCGCTGAAGGATTTGCCGGCCCGCCCCGAAGATATCGAGGCGCACGGCGCGCAGGCCCGCTCGGTGCTGAAGCCGGACGACGCGCGCGCGACGAATGCCAAGGTGGCGTTCGCCTCGGGGCCGCTCGACGTCGCCCGGCCCTTCGCCTTCAAGGGCTCCGACGCCGACCGGGGACAAGCGCTGGAATGCCTGGCGACCGCGGTGCTCCATGAAGCTGGCGACGATGCGACGGGAGAGGCGGCGGTGGCGCAAGTGGTGCTGAACCGGGTGCGGCACGCGGCGTTTCCCCCGACTGTCTGCGGCGTCGTCTATCAGGGCTCCCAGCGTGCCACCGGTTGCCAGTTCACCTTCACTTGCGATGGTTCGCTGCGCAGGCGCATGTCGGACGGAGCGTGGCGGCGCGCGCGGCAAGTGGCCGACCGGGCGCTGGCCGGCTGGGTGGACAGGAGCGTGGGCCTCGCCACGCACTACCACACGGACTGGGTCTATCCGTACTGGAGCCCGTCGCTCGACAAGCTGGCCCGCGTCGGCACGCACCTGTTCTTCGGCTGGCCCGGAAGCTGGGGCGGGCCTCGGGCGTTCGGGCGGGCCTATCGCGGCAACGAAGGGCCGACCGCGCCGGAACGGGGGTCGGACGCGCCGTTGCGGGACGATCCGGGCGCGCCCAAGATCCTTGGCCTTCCGCTGCCGCCCGCGCGGCTGCCGGCGGGCATGGGCAAGGTGCCGCTCTACGGCAACAAGTTGCGGCTCACGGGATCGGACGGGCGGCGGTTCGGGTTGCTGGCCCCGGCCGATGCCACTTCGGCGAGGCTGGTAAACGCCGCGCTCGCGCTCTGCGCCAGTCCCGGTCCGTGTCAGGTTCTGGCCTGGGGCAACGAGGACGATATCCCCGGCGAGTTCCCGATCCCTGCGGGTGCGCGGGGGACGATGGTCTTCGAATACGTGCGCGGCGCGGAGGCGGGCAAGGGCACGGTGCGGTTCGAATGCGGACGCTTCCCGAACAAGGACCCGAAGCTTTGCCTGTCCGGTGCGGCGCAGGCTCCGCTTGGATTGTCCGGCGTGCGGTGGAAGACGGATTAGGGCGGCGGCCGCTCTATCATGCGCCCCGGACGATGAGGACTTTACCTTGCTCCGTCATTGTGAGCGTAACCTTGCTTCGTCATTGCGAGCGGCGAAGCCGCGCGGCAATCCAGGGGCGGTGTCTCACTGCCCTGGATTGCTTCCCCCGGATCAAGTCCGGGGTCGCAATGACGAAGTGATTCAAACCGAAGTCATCATGGCCTACGCATGCCAGCGGCAGAAATCGCTGGTTACCGCGCGGTCGAGGACGGTGCGATACTCGCCGTGCGCCGCTTCGCCGGGAGGGACGAGGCCGAAGCACACCGGCTCGATCTGCTCCAGCGGCACCAGCGCGATCGGGCAGGCGACCGGGACCAGTTGAGAGCCGGAGCCGACCTGCAAGGTCGACAGCAGCCCGAACATCCGCCGCTCGCGCGTGCCCCGGCCCAGCATGATCAGGCGGTATTGTCCGTCCTCGCTGGTCACGAGGTAGGTGTGGCCCGAAAGGTTCGGCATCGAGACGAAGCCGGACTGGGTGAAGGTGCTGTCGGCCCGCTGGCTTTCGGCGAAGCACAAATGGCCGGCGGCCTCGTCCCAGAAGATCTCCGTGCGATAGGCGTAGATCGCCTCTGGCTGGCTGAAAGCCGGGCGCAGGGTGAGGTAGGCGCCTTCGATCCAGCGCACGGCCGGCCGGCTGTACGATCCCATCGCCTCGGGCGCGAGCAGCGCGTCGAGCAGCCTTGGCGCTGCCGCCTGCTGGCGCAGCGATGCGCCGAGCACGTCCTCGATCCGCACCACGGTCGCCAGCGTGAAGGGCCGGGCGCCCGAAAGTGCCTTCTCCAGCGTGGAGAGGCTGATCCGCGCCATGTCGGCCAGCGCCTGGCGGGAGATGCGCCGGCGCGCCAGCTCCTCGCGCAGGCGCGCCGCGATCGCCTCGCTTTCGGCTGTGCGCAATTCGGTCTGCTCGGCCATCGTGTCCCGTTCCCTATGCGGACAATTCCGCACATAACCGCACATCGCGTCAAGGACGTTGTACGGCGCCGCAAATTCGTGCCGTGTCCCGGCGGCAACCGCCCGAAACTGGCGGACATTTCGCGTGGCTGTCCGGCATCGGCGCTGTCTAACGGGAAGGCTCCACACAGAACGGAGCTTCCCCATGTTGATGCAACCGATCGCGAACCGCCCCGCATCCTGCCGCCGGTTCCGCAACGAAACCCGCCGCCGGCTCGCCATCGGCTCGATCACGCTGGTCGCGGTGGTGGTGAGCTGCCTGATCTCCGCCAATGCCCGGGCCGAGGACGCGAACGATCCCGCGGCCGGCGGCGCGCTGATGCTGCAGGGGAAGGGCGTGGCCGAGGCGCTGCCCGCCGTGCGGCTCGGCACCGACATGGATGTCACCGTCAGCGGCCAGATTCTGCGGGTGCGCGTGACGCAGGCGTTCCGCAACACCAGCGACAAGTGGATGGAGGCGACCTACCTCTACCCGCTGCCCGACGACGGCGCGGTCGACACGATGAAGATGGTGGTCGGCCAGCGCGTCATCATCGGCAAGATCAAGCGCAAGCTCGAGGCGCGAGAGATCTACGAGACCGCCAAGGCGCAAGGTCAAAAGGCGGGTCTGGTCGAGTCCGACCGGCCGAACCTGTTCCGCAACTCGGTCGCCAATGTCGCTCCGGGCGAGACGGTGCTGATCTCGATCGAATACCAGGCGCCCGTCCGCCAGCTCGGCGGCGAGTTCTCCATGCGGCTCCCGCTGGTGGTCGGCCCGCGCTATGTGCCGCCGCACACGCTGACGTCGACCACGGCGCTGACCGACGCCGCCAGCGTCACCGCGCCGTTGGCGCATCCGAGCCTTGGCCGGAATGGGGGCCGTTCGCTCAACCCGGTGTCGATCACCGTGCACCTTGCGCCCGGCTTCGTTCCGGCCAATGTCATCAGCCCCTACCACAAGATCGCGGTGGCCGGCGCGGGCGCGATGGAGCGCACGATCACGCTGGCGGCGGGCGAGGAGCCGGCCGATCGCGATTTCGAGCTGCGCTGGCGTTCGGCGAGCGCGGACCCGACGATCGCGCTGTTCCGCCAGGCGCTGGACGGCCAGCAATACATCATGGCCACCATCACTCCGCAGGCGAAAGTCGAACCGGGCAAGCTCGCCCCGCGCGAGATGATCTTCGTGATCGACAACTCCGGCTCGATGGGTGGCGAATCGATGGATGCGGCCAAGCAGAGCCTGCTCCATGCGCTGGGCACGCTGCGGCCGGAGGACAGCTTCAACGTCATCCGCTTCGACGACACCATGACGCAGCTGTTCGAACATGCGACGCTCGCCACGCCGGAACAGGTCGACCTCGCCCGCAAGTTCACCGAAGGATTGGAAGCGGCGGGCGGCACCGAGATGCTGCCGGCGCTGAAGGCCGCGCTGGTCGATGACCGTCCCGCCGGGACGGGCGTGCGGCAGGTGGTGTTCCTGACCGACGGCGACCTCTCGAACGAAAAGGAGATGATGGCCGAAATCGCCGCCAACGCCGGGCGCAGCCGGGTGTTCATGGTCGGCATCGGCTCTGCCCCCAACACCTTCCTGATGCGTCGCATGGCCGAGGCGGGGCGCGGGACGTACACCAACATCGGGGCCAGGGAAGACAGTGGCGCCGAGGTCATGGCGAAGATGACCGCGCTGCTCGACCGGCTGAAGGCTCCCGCGCTGCGCGAGCTGGCGGTGCGGGTGGAAGGCGGCGCCTTCGACCTGACGCCGCGGCGTTTGCCCGATCTATATGCGGGTGAGCCGCTGGTGCTGCTCGGGAAGGGGGACGAGCTCAAAGGCGCCGTCACCGTCAGCGGCATGATCGGCGACAGGCCGTGGAGCCAGAAGATCGACCTCGGCAAGGCGAGCGAGAGCCCGTCCGTCGCCCGGCTCTGGGCCGGTCGCCGTATCGCCGACGTCGAGGCACAACGCTGGTCCGGCCAGATCGAGGACACCGCCGCCGACGAGGCGATCGCCCAGCTCGGCCTCTCGTACAATCTGGTGACCACGCAGACGAGCCTCGTCGCCGTGGACGAGACGCCCGCGCGCCCCGAAGGAGCCCGGCTGACGAAGGAGGAACTGCCGCTGCTGCTGCCCAAGGGCTGGGACTTCGACACGCTGCTGGGCAAGGATGTGCCGGCGCGGGCCGCCAGCGCGACTCCGCCCGAGCAGGAACAGGAAATGGACCTGCCGCAGACCGCGACGGGCTTTCTCGGCCTGATCTGGCGGGGACTGGCGATGCTCGTCCTGGGACTGGCCGGACTCGGCGCGACGCAGCGCCGGGCCAAGGGAGGCCGCTCGTGAACGCGGCGCGCGCGCTGTTCCTTGCCGCTTCGCTGGCGCTCAGCGTCGGCGGGGCGGCGACCCTGACGCGGGGCCTCGCCGTCCCGGTCAAGGCGCGGGTAGCGCAGCACCGGCTGGGGCAGCAGTTCGAGGCGCGGCTGGCGGCGAACGTCGCCGAAGCGGCCGAGACAGAAGCGGCTCCGGCAGCTTCGCCTTCCATGGCCGCTTCGAAAAAGGCGGCATCACCCGCCAAGGCGCGGATCGCCGCTCCCCTGCCGGTCACGGGCCCCATCGCCCGGATTTCGGTCGACCGGCTCGGGGTCGAAGACATCGTCCTGGCGGGAGCGGCCACGCATGAGCAGCTCGCCCTGGGCCCGACGATGCTCAAGCGCGGCGATGCGGCGAGCCCGGTCACCGTGCTTGCCGCGCACCGCGACACGCATTTCCTGTTCATCCGCGACTTGCGCGAGGGCGACGAGGTGACGGTGCGATACGTCACCGGCGAGGCCGAACGCTATCGCGTGACCCGCTTCGAGACGGTGCGGTGGGACGCGTTCGCCTATCCGCTCGATCCCGCCCGGCCGCTGCTGGCGCTGAGCACCTGCTATCCGTTCGGCGGGACCGAATACGGCGGCCCCTGGCGCCGCGTCGCCTGGGCGGAACGGATCGCGTGAGCGCGGCGGGGATGGCGTTTCAGGCGCCGCCCGCTATGGTCGCGCTCATGCTGAGCAGGCGTTCGACGATCGGGGGCATGGGCGCTTCGCTGGCGGCGCTGGCGTTCCCCCATCCGGTTCGCGCCGACCCGCCTCCCAGGCTCATCCGTCTCCGCCAGGGCGATACCGTCGGTCTGATCGCTCCCGCCAGTTCGAACGACCGGCCCGACCATCTCGAAGTGGTCCAGAACACCATCCGCGGCATGGGGCTGGTGCCGAAGCCGGGAAGCCATGTGTCGGACCGGTTCGGCTACCTCGCCGGGACCGACCGCGACCGGGCGGCGGACATCAACGCGCTGTTCGCCGACGATACGGTGCGCGCGCTCTTCGCGGTGAACGGCGGCTGGGGCAGCGCGCGGCTCTTGCCGCTGCTCGACTGGGATCTGATCCGTGCAAAGCCGAAGCTGGTGGTTGGCTCCAGCGATGTAACCGCGTTGCATCTCGCTTTCGCGGCGCGGGCAGGATACCCCAGCATCCATGCGCCGAACGCCGGCAATCGCTGGGACCTGATCACCTGGAACAGCTTCTGGCGGCTGGCCTTTACGGGCGAAACCCCCGTTCTCGGCGCGGAGGAAGGCCCGGACAGGGCCCAGGACCGCTGGCGCACGACCACGATCCGGCCCGGCAAGGCCAGCGGGCGCCTGCTGGGCGGCAACCTGACCGTGCTCTCGACGCTGATGGGCACGCCCTGGCTGCCGGATTTCGACGGAGCGATCCTGTTCCTGGAGGACGTGGGAGAAGCCGAATACCGCATCGACCGGATGATGAACCAGCTCGCCCTCTCGGGGTTGCTGGGCAAGCTGGCGGGCGTGGTCGTCGGCCAGTGCGCGCGGTGCACCAGCGGTTTCGCGGACTACGCGGGCTTCACGCTGCCGCAGATATTCGACCAATACCTCGCGCCGCTGGCGGTTCCGGCCTTCACCGGGGCGAACGTCGGGCACGTGGCCAACCAGCTCAGCCTGCCGGTCGGCGCGCGGGTGGAGATGGATGCCGAAGCGGGCACGATACGTCTGCTGGAGCCGATAGTTACCTAGCGTGATTTCCGAGCCGGCAGGTGGAATCACCTGCCGGCTCGGAAATCACGGCAAACCAAGGATATCCGGCCTCGTTCCGGTTCAATCTTGACCGGAACGAGTCCAGGGCTGCCGTTCTATCCGCACCGGCGTCGCCTTGAACGACGGCGTGCGGGAACGGGGGTCGACCGCGGTCCCGACCAGTACGTTCGCCTCCGGATAGTAGGCGATCACCGATCCTCTGGACACGTCGTGGCTTTTCAGCGTCACGCCCGGCATCCGGCCGTAGTCGGAGACGAGGGTGACCCGGTCACCCTCGGCGCAGCCGGCGGCGGCGATGTCGTCGGCGTGCATCATCGCGGTCATGCGGCCGGCGCCGCCGCGATAGCTGTCGGTGCGTTCGTAGATGATCGAGTTGAACTGGCCCTCGGAGCGCACCGTCGTGAGCGTCAGGCCCTCGCCACGCCGCGGCGGCAGCGGGCGCACGACGAAGCGGCCCTTGCCGTCGTCCGTGTTGAAACGCGGAGAGTGCAGCAGGCGCCCGGTGATGTGAAACTCCCGCCTGGCGACGTCGATATCGGCGAGTTCCGCCATTCCCGGCACGATCCGGGCGATGGCCTCGCGGATCCGGCGGTGGCGTGCGAAGGCGGCCCAGTCGATCGGGCTGTCCGGCAGCACCCGCGCCGCAAGGTCGGCGAGGATCGCGACTTCGGGCCGGACGTTGTCGAGCCGTTCGATGCCGCCGTCGGACAGCCGCACGAAGTTGAACATCGATTCCTGCGTGGTCGGCTCCCATTCCTCGTCGCGCGCCGTGACCGGCAGGACGATGACCTCGCCATCTTCCACGCCCTCGACATGGCCCCGGTTCAGCGTCGTCGTCAGGAACAGGCGGAAACCTATCCGGCCCAGCGCCTCGCGGGCGAAGTGTCGGTTGGGCGTGGCTTCCAGCAGGTTGCCGCCCATGATGACCGCCGCGTCCAGATCGCCCGAGTGCGCGGCCTCGATACCGGCAAGGGTGTCATATCCCCTGGTCGTTGGCAGTCCGACGCCGAAGCTCTTTTCCATCGCCGCGAAGACATCCGCCGAAAGCACCGGCTTCACGCCGATGGTGCCGATCCCCTGTACGTTTGAATGGCCACGCAGGGGCAGCAAGCCCGCGCCGGGCCGTCCCAGATTGCCGGTCAGCAGCGCCAGGCAGGCAATCGCCTCCACCGTATCGCTGCCATGGACGTGATGCGTAACCCCCATGCCCCAGGCGAATACGGCATTGCGCGCGCGGGCGATGATCCGCGCCAGTTCGACGATCTCGGCGCGGGGCAGGCCCGCGCCCTGTTCGATCTCTGCCCAGTCGGTCGCGCGAAGATCGGCGACGAACGCCTCGTAGCCCGTGGTATGCTCCTCGATGAACGGCCGATCCTCCAGCCCGTGCTCGACGATCGCCTTCGCCAGACCCTTGAGCAGCGCAGGGTCGCCGCCGATGCGCGGCTGGACGTACTTGCTGGCGATCTCGTCGCCTCCCTTCAGCAGGGAGCGCGGGCTCTTGGGCAGCGCGAAGCGGACCAGTCCCGCCTCGCGCGCGGGATTGACGATGACGACTTGTCCGCCTCGGTCCCGGCAGTCCTTCAGCTTGTGGATGAAGCGCGGGTGGTTGGATGCGGGGTTGGCACCGATCACCATGATGAGGTCGCACTTGGTCAGGTCCGCCAGCTCGACCGTCGAGGTGCCCGTGCCGATCGTCGTGCCCAGGCCCACGCCGGTGGCCTGGTGGCAGTAGTATGAGCAGTTGTTGACGTTGTTGGTGCCGAATGCGCGCGCGAAAAGCTGGAACAGGAACCCGGCCTCGTTCGAGGACCGGCCCGACGAATAGAACATCGTCCGGGCGGGCGCCGTCATCCGCAGGCGCTCGGCGGCCCGGGTCAGCGCGAACTCCCAGTCGACGACGCGATACCGATCGTCTCCCGCCGCCTTGTGGAGCGGCGTGCCGAGGCGGCCGAGATGCTCGAGATCGTGGCCGTCCAGCTCGGCGAAATCGCCGAGCGGATGTTCCAGGACCACATCGGGTATCGCCGACTGGATGTCGGTGGACTGAGCCTGGATCGACTTGTTGCAGACGGCCGGAAACTCTCCCAGCTCGTTGGTCATGCCGCCGGCCTGGCCGCCCATGCCGAGCGCGCAGGCCTTGCAGGCGTTCTTCGAGGTGAGCGCCTTGGCGCTGTTCTTCACCCCCATCCGCGTGGCGGTCCGCAGGGCGTAGAGGATCTTCTTGGTTCCGCCGCCGACGGTGGTTGTGCTCACGTTCCTAGGTTCCTGGCTCCGGGTTCCCCCGCTTGGACATGTGCGCGCATTCGCCGCAGAGTGCCAGACCGCATCGATATTCGGTTATCGTGCCGTGGCCCGCCTTCGGCGCTTGACGCGCGCATGCCGCATCGGGATAGTGAGGCGAAGGACGGTGACGCCATGAAGACCAAGGGGTTCGGCCGCACAGTTCACGTCTGCGCTCTCGCAGTGGCCGGGATCGCAGCGCCCTACTCCGCTCAAGCACAGGCTGTCGACGCCGATCCCGCGCCGCGCGGTCAGGTCACCGCGCACTGCTATGCCCGCACCGAGCTCTGGCAGCGCGATGGCCGCACGCGGGTTCGCCTGCTCTACGCCACCGTGCTGTACGACGAAACGGCGAGCAAGGGCGTGCAGCGTGATCTGGGCGTGCAGTGGACCAAGTTCATCTCCGACCGGCTGTCCGCGCAAGCCCGGCAGCCCGGCCAGAACGACATCGTCTATTGCCAGTACACGGATTCGCCCTGGGATACCGAGTTGGCGAACTGGCCGGCGAGCAGCGCGCCGCTCGAGCTGGTCGACTGGCCGGGGCGCAGTTACGCCGGGCCGCTGCGCACGGCGGCGCCGGGGCCGGCCGGGGTCGCGCCCCAGGGGCCGCCCCAAATTGCGCCACAGCTCCCTTCCCAAGCCGTTCCGACGTCGGCCGCGAGGTCCCCTGCCCAGGCTGCTCCCGCGCTGCCGACGGTCCAGGCCGCCGCGATCGCTCCGGCGCGGACCGGGCCCACCGTCCTGACCCCGCCTGCAGCGCCGCATGTCGAGGACGAGGCGGCGCAGTCGCAGCAGGCCAGCGCCATCTACGACGAGATCAAGCGCCGCGACGAGCAGCGGATTCGCGACCAGCAGGCGCGAGACGACGCCTACCGCCAGCAGGTGGAAGAGCATCAGCGCCAGATGGCGACCGCGCAGGCGGCGCAGCGCGCCTTCGAGGAACGCCAGAAGCAATACGAACAGGAACGCGCCGCCTACGAGGCGAAAGTGAAGGGGAAGTAGCCTCGGCTGAAGGTCATCCAGTCAGCGCGGGCTCGCCGCTAGAGAGTGATGACTTCGGTTTGAATCACTTCGTCATTGCGACCCCGGACTTGATCCGGGGGAAGCAATCCAGGGCCGCGCTACACCGCCCTGGATTGCCGCGGGGCTCCGCCCCTCGCAATGACGAAGCAATGTAAAGTCATCAAGCTCTAGGCTTTCAATCGTAGACGTCGGCGAAGAGGTCGGGGTTGTCCGGGCCGACGACGACCTCACCCTCGATCCCGCACCCGGCGCGGATGATCGCATTGCCGGCTGTCGCAACGTCGGGAAACGTCGTCGGACCGCACGTCGGCGGACCGGCTCTGCAGCCCGAACCGGCGATCATCCGCGCAGCGCCATCAGCTCCGGATTGTGCCGTTCCGCGGCAAAAGCCTTGCCGACGTCGACCGAGGCCAGAAGCGCCTGAAGGCGCTGTTCCCTGACCTCGTCCGGCGGCGTCTCGCGGCGGCTGCCATAGATCAGCAGCGGCCGCTGCCCGAGTTGCGAAAGCGCGTCGCGCGCTATTTCCCTCGGGTCGAAGATGGTCGATGAGGTTTCCATCTGGCTGCGCAGTTCGCTGCCGATGATCCTGTGGAACAGGGGTGTGTCCATGGACGGCGCCAGCACGCCGATGACTTCTATGTCGGTGTCCAGCAGTTCGGCCCACAGGCTTTCGGTGAAGAGCATCTCGAAGCCCTTGGTCGCCGAATACATCGCCAGGTTGGGGCAGCCGCCGAGGGCAATGCCCGACGACATGACGACGATGCCGCCGCGCCCGCGCTGCCGCAGGCGGTTGCCGAAGCCGTGAACGGCCGCGATCACGGTCATCACGTTCATCTGCGCCAGGCGCTGCCAGCGCTCGACCGGATCTTCCAGGAACGGGGCGCCGATATCGTCCGCGCCGGCATTGGAGACGTAGAGGCCCACATCGATGTCGGCGGTGGCGGCAAGCATGTTCCGTGCCGCGTCCGGTTCCATCAGGTCCTGTACCAGGGTGCGGGTCTCGACACCGTAGCTGCTCTTCAATTCGGCGGCCAGGGCGTCGAGCGTTTCCTGCTTGCGGGCAACCAGGACCACGTTGATGCCCACGGCGGCAAGCTCGCGCGCGAAGCCTTCGCCCGTTCCGTTCGATCCGCCGGCGACCAGGGCCCACGGGCCGTACTTCGCGCGGGCGGTATCAGGGTCCAACGCGGGGATGGATGCATCCGGCATGATTCGCTCTCCGTTGTTTTGATTTGCGGCGAGGTTGCACGATCACCGCGGCGACGCCAAGCACCAACCCGCGGTTCGACCGGGCGATGAGGAGCAACAGCCTGCCGCAATTCGCGGAGCGGTGGCCAGCCGTCCGGAAACCCGCCGTTAGCCGAAAGAATTGAGCGATTGTGTCGATCTTAACCCATTGGGGATACGAAAGGGCGGTGAAATCGCCCTTATTCTCCGGTCTTCAATTGCGGGGAGTTGCCTGATGAGCCGTTCGGCCAATGTGCCAGAAAAGAAGGTCAGCTTCGGCTGGGCGCTTATCGCGGCCGCGGTGCTGTGGATACCGCTGATCGTGGTAGCCGCGACGCTGGGCGCGCTGCACGGCTGATCGTTCGGATCAGTTGGGCCGTTTCATCGCGATGGCGGCGGCATTGAGCTTGTCGCGGTCATGACCAAGCTTGCGAATGAGATCTCTGGCCTGCGCTTTGGACAATCCGTGCTTTCGGGCGAAGTAGACGGGATCGTATCCCTGACCGGAATAAGTTCTGCTTTCGCTATTCGGCATTCCTGGCTCCGTACTCGGCATTCGTCGGAACCCAAATAATCGAAGCCTCAGCCTGAACGCCCGATGACTTGCCGCCGGCCGGTCGTGGCAGGCATCGCACGGTTGGTCGTATCGGACGAGCCAGAGTGATTTCGAGGCAGGTGGAATCACCTGCCGGCTCGGAAATCACGGCAAACGAAAGTGATTTCGAGGCAGGTGGAATCACCTGCCGGCTCGGAAATCACGGCAAACGAAAATATGCGGACTCGTTCCGGTTCATTCCGGAACGGAACGAGTCCAACTCAGCGCGGCGGCGCTTGGCCGCAATGGGCGGCGATGTCCTGGGACATCTGCCGGGCCAGGTCGGGCGCCGATGCCGTGATTTCGTCGGCGCTTCCCGAAACGCTGACGGCAAGCGCCTTGCCGAAGCTGTCGCGCACGGGCAGTTTCACCGCCACCGATCCCAGCGTTTCCGTAAGCCTGCGCACCGTCCATGCGTATCCCTGCTTTCGGGCCTCCCGTACCTCTTTCAGCACCGCGTCCAGGTTCTCGTGGTGGCCGATGTCGGGAAGGGTATTGAGATGCCGGACGATGCGGCCGATCTCGTCGGGCGAGCATTCCGCCAGCAGCAGTACGCCGGGCGCGGCCCTGGTCAGCGGCCGGATGCTGCCCGCCCGCAAGCCTTCTATGCCGCGACCCGGTGCCGGGACGACATAGACATATTGCGCGTGGACTCCGTTGCGCGAGGAGAGGATCGTCGTCAGGCCGGTGTGCTGCTGGACCGCCGACAGCAGGTCGAGCACCTGAAACGCGTGCAGCGTATCGAAGCGCAAATAGCCGCCGACCAGCGCCACCCGGATCGAAGGAGCGAACTCGTGCGTTTCGGGATTGAAGTTGAGATAACCCAGCTGCGTCAGGCTGTTGATCAGCACCGACGTGCTCGATTGAGGATAGCCGAGCAGCTTGGCGATCTCCGACACTCTGGCGGGGCGCCTCAGCCGCTCCATGAGTTCCAGGATCTCGAGCGTGCGCTTTGCCGATTTGACGTTGGTCATGCCGATTTGAGGTTGATCATGTGGGTCCCGCTTGCGATTCCATCAGCCGCTTCTAAAGGTGCCGGTAATTTCAAGGTCAAATCAAGAATGAACAGGTGAACCATGAGCGATTTTGCGAGAGCAGCGAACCCGGTCTACGAAACCGACGAGCCGGTGACTTACTCGGTGGAAGGTTCGACCGCCTGGATCATGCTCAACCGGCCGAAGTTCCACAACTCGCAGAACGCGCAGCTGCTCTATGCGCTCGACGCCGCTTTCCGCCGCGCGGTGGATGACGACGCGGTCAAGGCCATCGTGCTGGGCGGCGAGGGCAAGCACTTCTCGGCCGGCCACGACATCGGCACGCCCGGCCGCGACGTCGGCGTCAGCCAGCAGCGGGTGCACCTGTTCCATGACCACGCCAACAAGCCTGCGGCGGAGTTCCTCTATACCCGCGAGCATGAGGCGTACCTCGGCATGTGCCGGCGCTGGCGGCAGATTTCCAAGCCAACCATCGCCATGGTGCAGGGCGCCTGTATCGCTGGCGGGCTGATGCTGGCCTGGGTGTGCGATTTCATCGTCGCTTCGGAAGACGCGTTCTTCCAGGACCCGGTCGTGGTCATGGGCATTCCCGGCGTGGAATACTGGGCGCACGCGTTCGAACTGCCGCCGCGCGTCGCCAACGAGTTCCTGATGCTGGGTGAGCGCATGTCCGCCAGCAAGGCCGAGCATTTCGGCATGATCAACCGCGTCGTCGCGCGCGACGATCTGCGCGCCGAGTGCCGGAAGATCGCGGACCGTCTGGCGGAGCAGCCGGCGCTGGGCCTGTGGCTGACCAAGCAGGCGATCAGCCATGTCGAGGACTTGCGCGGCAAGCGCACGGCAATGGACACGCTCTATCACATGCACCACTTCGCCCATGCCCAGAACGACCTGACGCTGGGAAGCTCCATCGGCAACATGGATTCCAAGGCAATGGCGGCGGCGAACAAGAAGCAGGCCGGAGAAGCCTGACTTTCGCTCGCCTGCCTGACTTTCGCTCGCCTGGAGGCCGGCCCCCGGCCAGGCGTTGTCACATATGTGATTGTGCGGGCCGCCGGTTAGGCATTTGGCCCTCGTTGGCATACATGCGTCCCATCGCTTCGGACCTCTGATCGACTCGTGTCGGCACAGGTCCGGCGATCGGGATGGTGGAACAGCGACAGGCAAAAAGCGTCGGAAATGAGCGTTTCTTCAGATATCGATACTCCGGCGGCGGATCGTCCTGCCGCGCAGCCCGAAGCGGGGCGGGGCGACATCTCGCGACCGCTCGAAGGCATCAGGGTGCTGGAGCTCGGCCGCCTCTATGCCGCGCCCTTCGCCGTCCAGCTGCTCGCCGACATGGGCGCCGACGTCATCAAGATCGAGCGTCCCGGACACGGCGACGACTTCCGGCACTACGCGCCGCGCACGGTCAAGGCCGCCGATGGCTCCGAAAGCACCGAGTCCTCCAACTATCGCTCCGTGAACCGCAACAAGCGCTCGATCACCGTCGATTTCACCCAGCCCGAGGGCCGCAAGATCGTCCACGATCTGGCCCGTACCGTCGATATCGTGGTCGAGAACTTCAAGGTGGGCGGGCTCGAGAAGTACGAGCTCGACTACGAGTCCATCCGCGCTATCAATCCCGATGTCATCTACCTTTCGGTGACCGGTTTCGGGCAGGACGGGCCTTACGCCAGCCGCCCCGGCACCGATGCGATCTTCCAGGCGATGAGCGGGCTGATGAGCGTCACCGGAGAGCCGGACGGCATGCCCCAGCGCATCGGCGTGGTCGTCAGCGACATGGTCGCGGGGCTCTACGCCGCCAATGCGATGATGATGGCCCTGCGCGCCCGCGAAGTGCTGGGCACGGGCGGCCAGCACATCGACATCGCGCTGTTCGACTGCTCGGTCTCCGCCGTGGCGGCGCAGGCGATCGAATACTTCGGCAGCGGCCGGGTCCCGACCCGGCTGGGCGCGCGCGCCTTCGGCTCCGCGCCTTCGGAAATCTTCAAGTGCTCGGACGGCCTGCTGCAGATGCAGGCGACCGCCGATCCGCAGTTCCACCGCCTGTGCGACGCGATGGACTTGGCCGAGCTCAAGATCGATCCTCGCTTCGCCTCGCGCGCCGAACGCTATAACAATGTGGATGCGCTGGCCGCCGCGCTCAATGCCAGGTTCGCGACCGGCACGGTGCGCGAGTGGTACGACCGGCTGGTCGCAGCCGGAACGATGTGCGCGCCGGTCTACAGCATCGACCAGACCTTCGCCGATCCGCAGGTCCAACACCGCAATCTGAAGCTCGACCTCGATCGCGACGGAGTCGATACCGTTACCGTCGTTGCAAACCCGATCCGCTTCGGTCGCAAGCCGGTTGCAAACTACAAGGCGCCACCGTTCCTGGGGCAGGACACCGCCGACGTGCTGGCGGGCGAGCTGGGGCTTTCCGAAGCCGAAATCGAAAATCTGAAGCAGAAGGGTGTGGTCTGAAGTGGCTGTGACATTCAAGCCTAGAAACGAGCGCCGTCCGCGCGCGGGCGCAGGGTCCGCCTTTGCCGGCGACAGTATTCCGCCGGCGGCCGACCTCGCCAACAGCGGCGAGGTCGACTACATGATGTTCGACCGGCTGGGCGAACAGACGATGACCCTGGCAACCCTGCGCAAGATGAAGAATCCCGCTCAGGGATACGACCATCACACCGGCCGCGTGCTCAAGGCGATGGGGGGTTTTCTGGAGAAGGGCGGCGTCGTCGTCGGCAGCTTCGGGCAGGCCAACGTGCCGGGCGCGCTGGCGGAAGCGGTGGACACCGCGCGCGCCGCCGGCCTCACCGGCCTGAAGATCGGCGCGATGCACGGCGGCGACGTGCTGGATCACCTCAAGACCCAGAACGTCTATCTTCCCGAGACCGGCTGCACCATCAACGAACTGGGCGACCGGCTGATCTGCGCCCATGCCTACCTTGGCGCGGAAGGTTTCATCGACTTGCTCGAGCAGGGCGCGGGTTTCGTGCTCGGCGGCCGCATCTCCGACCCGTCGATGGCGGTGGCGATCACTTATGACGCGCTCGGCTGGGACGAACTGACGCCGCAGCGCGCCGCGCTCGGCACGCTGGCCGGCCATATGCTCCAGGGCAGCACCGGCATCTCGGGCGGCGGTTTCGCCGATCCCCCGTACCGCGTGGTGCCGGGCCTCGACCGGCTCGGCTTCCCCTATGTCATCTTCGACGATGAAGCGGTGCAGGTGACCAAGCTTCCCTCCGCGGGCGGCATGGTCACGGCCGAGACGGTGAAGTGTCGCGTCGGCTATGAGATCCACGATCCGCGTTCGTATCTGACGCCCGATGTCGACATGGACATGTCGATGATCAGCCTGACCGTGCCCGACAAGGATCTGGTCGAGCTGCGCGGCATGCGCGGGAAGCCGCGTCCGGAAAAGCTGCGCGCGCTAGTGGGCGTTCGCAACGGCTTCAAGGCGGTTTCGGAAGGTTCCGTCGGCGGTTGGGGCTGCATCGAGCGCGCCAAGCTGATCGAGGACATCGTGCGCGAACGGATCAAGCCGCTGGGCGACGACATCATCGACTGGAAGTTCGAGATCTACGGCATCACCACGATGTACGGCAACGCGGCGAACGCACCCGAGGATCTCAACGAACTGCGTTACCGGGCGGTGGCGCGGTGCCGTACCAAGTACGCCGCACGGGAATTCTGCAACGAAGTCGGCATGGTCTATTTCGACCGCCCGGCGGGGGTCGCGGGTCCCAAATCCTATATCGTCGACGCCTTCAACGTGATCGGCGTTCCCGTGGACCGCGACGCGGTGAGCATCGAAACGGAGGTTGTTACGGTATGAAGCTTCGTGAAATCGCGTATTCGCGCTCGGGCGACAAGGGCGACACCGCCAACGTCTGCGTCTTCCCTTACGACGACGCCAACTGGGAACTGTTGCGCGAAAAGCTCACCGCCGAGAGGGTGAAGGAATTTTTCTCGCGCACGGTGAAGGGTGACGTCGATCGTTACGAGTTCCCGAACCTCAAGGGCCTGAACTTCGTTCTGCATCAGGCGCTGGGCGGCGCGAACACCGCCAGTCTCAACGTCGATACCCAGGCGAAGTCCTACCAGTCTTTCATTCTCGACATCGAACTCTGATATAAACATTCTACAGGAGAACAGTCATGGCAACTGCAGCATTGGACAAACCGAAGGTCATCCAGGACCTCAAGGTCGTCGACGCCGACACCCACATCACCGAGCCCTGGGACCTGTGGTCCAGCCGCGTCAGCGACAAGTGGAAGACCAAGCTTCCCCACGTCAAGATGGGCCCGAAAGGCCGTCCGCATTGGTACATCAACGATGACCAGATCCTGCAGAAGAAGGTCGGCGCCGCTTCGGTGATCCGCAAGGATGGCTCCAAGCAGTCGTTCTGGGAGTTCGACATCCGCGCCGGCATGACCTTCGACGAAGTCCACCCCGCGTCCTATGATGCCAAGGAGCGCGTCAAGTTCATGGACGAGCAGGGTGTCTGGGCCCAGATCGGCTATGGCAACATTCTGGGTTTCGGCGCGCACCAGCTTGCCAAACTGGATCCCGAGATCGCCCTGATGACCATCAAGGTCTATAACGACTATTGCGCGGAATTGCAGCAGGACAGCGGCAATCGCCTGTTCCCGCAGTGCCTGGTGCCCTATTGGGACGTCAAGGAGTCGGTCAAGGAAGCAGAGCGTTGCTCGCGCGACCTGAAGCTGCGCGGCGTGACCATCTGCCCCGAACCGCACGCGGGCAACGATCTGCCGCCGCTGACCGACCTGAGCTGGGATCCGCTGTGGGAAGCCGTCTCGGCGCTCGAGATGCCGATCAACTTCCACGTCGGGTCCAGCGAGTCGAGCCTTGAGGCGTGGGCCTCGTCGACCTGGCCGGGCATGGACAAGCAGCGCGCGATGGTCATCGGCAACTCGCAGCTCGAACTCTACAACGCCCGCGTCATGGCCAACCTGCTCGCCTCCGACCTGCTGGTCCGCCATCCCAAGACCAAATGGGTCATCGTGGAAAGCGGCCTCGGCTGGATTCCGTTCATGCTCGAGCGCCTCGAATGGCAGCTTCTCGACACGCCGTTCGAAGGCAAGGGCCTCGAGCAGCCTTCGCCGACCGAGCTGTTCCGCCGCCAGGTCTATAGCTGCTTCTGGTTCGAGAAGTCGGCGCCAAGCCAGGTGCTGGACTCGATCGGCTTCGACAACGTGCTATTCGAAACCGATTTCCCGCACGCCACCTGCCTCTATCCGGGCGCGGTCGAGCATGGCCTGACAGTGCTCGAGCCCTGGGGTGAGGAAGTGACTCGCAAGGTCATGAGCACCAACGCGGCCAACCTCTACAAGATCCCGCTTTCAGCGTGATCGCCGTTTGACACATCGAGGGCGACGACTGCCGAAGGCGGCCGTCGCCCTTGGTCGTCCGGCGGGGCCGCGACCTCATGCCTGGACGGATGCGGCACCGGCGAGAGCCGGCCTTGACTCGGCTCACACGAGACTTAATTGCATAATAAAATTTGTGAACGGGATGGTGGACAAGCGATGACGGAAGTTCTGGAAGCTGCGAACGAGACCCTTACGGAAGGGTTGTCGGCACACCTTGTCTCGGAAGTGCGCAAGATTTCCGCTGCGGACGTTTCCGAGCATGCGCTGGAGCGGGCCCGTCATGCCGTGTTGGACTGGGTCGGGGTCACCATCTCGGGCGGACAGCAGGCTTCAAGCCGCATCGCGCAACAGATCTGCCGCGAAGAAGGCGGAACCCAGACCACCTTTGCCGTCGGCGCCCCCGGCAAGATGACCGCCCGGCAGTCGGCACTGTGCACCGGCATTGCCAGCCACAGCCAGGACTTCGACGACATGGGGTTCTTCCTCCATCCCTCGATCGTCGTTCTGCCGGCGGCCTTCGCGGTCGTCGACGAACTCGATGCGGACGGAAAGACCCTGCTTGAATCGCTGCTCATGGGCTATGAGACCCTGCGGATCAGCATGCTTACGGTGACCGACGCGTCGTATGCCCGCGGCTGGCACTGCACCGGAACGTTCGGTGCGTTGAGCTCCGCCATTGCGGCTGGCAGCGCCCTTGGCCTCGATGCCGAACAGATGCTCCAAAGTCTTGGAACCGCCGGGACGATGGCTTCGGGGTTGCGCTCCAGCTTCGGGACGATGGGCAAGCACCTTAATTCCGGCAACGCCTCGGCCGCCGGGGTTCTGGCCGCCAAGCTGGTGCAGGCCGGCTTCACCGGCGCGCGCGATGTCCTGGAATCGCCCAAGGGCTTTGCCAGCGCGTTCAACTTTCCCTCCGACGCCTTCGACCCGAACCATGAAGGCATCTCGCTCGGCGAGCGTCTCGGCGTTGAGGAAATCATCTTCAAGCTGCACGCGGCATGCGGCGGCACCCATTCGGCGATCGACGGCATTCGCTCGATCCGGGCGCGCCGTCCGTTCACCATCGACGAAGTCGAAGGGGTCGAGTTCGTCGTTCCGGCGCTGACGCCCGGTGTCTGCGGCATCGAGAATCCCAAGACCGGTCTTGAGGGCATGTTCAGCGTTCACTTTGCCGCTGCCGTGGCGCTTGCCGACCGGGAAACCGGCACGGCCGCATTCACCGACGAAACCGTGCGCGATCCTGTACTGGTGGCGGCGCAGCGACTGGTCAAGGTGACGCCGGTCGATCGCCTGTCGCACATGTCGCATCCCACCGAAACGACTCTCACGTTCAAGAACGGCGACGTGGAGACTGCCCGCATCGACATCTTCAAGCCGCGGTCGGACGAGGACCTGGGCAACCAGTGGAACGATCTGGTGGAGAAGTTCCACGCCCTGGTGGCGCCGATCCTCGGCGATGTCCGCTCGGAGCAGCTGGTCGAGACGATCGCCCGGTTCGAGACGCTCGGATCGGTGCGCGAGCTTACCGCAATGACCATCCCGAACTCCTGAAGAGGCGACGATGAACAAGGAAGCGAAGGTGTTTACCGCGGCGTCGGACGGAAAGCGTCTGCCGGTCGAGCTGTGGGAAGGGCTGACCTATCAGGACATCCTCGATATCGACGATCAATTCCATCCGGTATCGGACATCATGCGAGAGCATCGCGTCCCCGATCTCGGCGTGGAGCCCATCAAAGCTTCCCGGTACACCGATCCCGAATTCTTCAAGAAGGAAGTCGAGCATGTCTTCCTGAAGACTTGGCAATATACCTGCCGCGAGGAAGAGATCCCCAACGCTGGTGATACCTACGTCTATGAGATCGTCGGCCGGCCGCTGATCGTCGTGCGGCAGGAAGACGGATCGATCCGCGCGTTCGAGAACATCTGCCTCCATCGCGGCCGGAAGCTCGTCAATCACGATGGCTGCAAGAAGATGTTCCGGTGCCCGTACCACGGCTTCACCTGGGAGCTGGACGGCAAGTTCCGGCCCGGCCCGGTGGCATGGGATTTCCCGGCGATCGAGCCCGACAAATTCACGCTGGGCGAAGTCAGGGTCGAGACTTGGGCCGGCTTCGTCTTCGTGAACTTCGACCGGGATGCCCGCCCGCTGCTGGAGCTTATGGATCCGCTGCCGCGCCATATGGAATACTGGAAGATCGACGAGGTCTACAAGGCCGCCCACGTCGGCAAGATCCTGCCGGCGAACTGGAAAGTGGTGTGCGAGGCGTTCCTTGAGAACCATCACATCGCGTTCACCCACCCGCAGGTGTCCTGCTACACGCCGGACGCCAATTCGCAGAACGACATCCTGTCGGACCACGTCGGGCGCTCGATATCTCCCCACGGCCATCCCGGCCTGCTGTACGAAGGGCCGCGCCTTTCGCCCAAGGAGATTTTCGAAGTCGCGATGCGCAACGGCAACAAGGCAGGCACCGACGCCGGGCTTGAGTTCGACGAAAGCATGACCGAGCGGCGGTTCCTGGCCGAAACGGGCCGCAAGAACCTTTCGGAACGGACCGGGCGGGACTTTTCCGACCGCTGCGATGCCGATTTCCTCGACGGCGTGTCGCACGACTTCTTCCCGAACTTCCACCTCTGGGGAAGCCTGGCTACCAAGATATCGTATCGCTTCCGACCGGTGGGTCTCAACCATGAGAGCACCCTGATGGAAGTGTTCCTGTACAAGCTGGCTCCCATCGACCGCCCGGCGCCGCCGCCCGCACCGTTGCAGATGCTCGAGGCGGATGAGAAGTGGGCTTCGGTGACGGGTGACCTGGCTTATCTTGCCGGGGTCTACGATCAGGACGAATCCAATATCCTTCACATGCAGGAAGGTCTCAGGGGACTGGGCAATCGGTCCATTCATTTCGCCCGGGTCTCGGAAATCAGATGCCGCAACCTGCATCGCATGGTCGACAGGTATATCGCCCAGGGCGAAGCCGCCGCCGCGGTTGCCGACCCCTGTTGATCGATACGCTGCCGACCATCAGCGCCATGCGCCAAAATCAAGATTTCCGGAGGAGAGCATCACATGCCGAAGTTCGTACTCGTCGCCACCAGCAGCGCCCTCGAAGGGCGCGAGGATGATTACAACTCCTGGTACGATAAAGTTCACCTGAAGGACCTGCTCGACCTTCCGGGCGTGAAATCGGCACGGCGGTTCGACGCGACCCCGTTCGGGTTCAATGCCGCGCCCGCCGACTATCTGGCGATCTACGAGATCGAAGCAGACGATGCCGGCGCCGTCATGGCAGCGCTGGGCAAGGGCGTGTCCTCGGGCGAAATGCAGATGACCGATGCGATTGATCGCACGTCGTCCAACCTGACTGTCTGGCAGGAACGGCCAGTTTCCGAATGATTATGGGCAGCCGCCGTTCCCTCTCGCGGCCCCGGCCCGGCGAATAGCGACGAACGGTGCGGGAGCTCAGAAGCGTTCCCGCACCATTTCTTCGCTCAACCGCCAAAGTGCCTGGGCGCGGTCGGGGGCCTGCGCGTAAGGGCGCACGCCCTTGCGGCCGTTCTCGTCGTTCTCCGATAGCTCGGCGACGTTGCAATCCTCGCAGTACCGTCCGCCGATCTCTTCCGGCGGAGCGGTGACGGCCGCCCAGATCTGCGTTGCTGCCCCCTGTTCCACCGACTTCATGGTGAGCGGGCCGTCATATTCGCCGCGCCGGGCGGCTTCGGCCATCTGGGCTGCCTGACGCTTGACCTCTTCGGGCAGATGGCGGCTGAGCTCGGTCTGGATCACGCCCGGATGGACCGAGGCCGCGCGGATGCCGCTGGCCTTGTGACGGTGGTCGAATTCCAGCGCGAACAAGGCGTTGGCGGTCTTGGAGCGGCCGTAGCCGCCGAATGGCGTATATTCGGTTTTCTCGAAATTCGGGTCGTCGAGATTGACGTCGCCGAAGCGATGCCCCGCAGATGACACCACGATCACCCGCGATCCCGGACCGAGCAAGGGCACGAGCCGGTTGATCAGGACGAAATGCCCCAGATGATTGGTGCCGAACTGCAATTCGAAGCCGTCCTTGGTCCGTCCCAGCGGAGGCGCCATGATCGCGGCGTTGGCGATCACCGCATCGAACCGCCCGGCTTTCTCCAATAATGAATCGGTGCATCGCCTGACGCTGGCGAGGTCGGCGAGGTCGAGTTCGACGAACGTCAGACAGGGCCGCGCGGTGAACTCGGCAAAACCGGCCGTGGCGGCGCGGGCCTTGCCGATGTCGCGAACCGCGCCGACCACCTCGGCCCCGTGCGCGGCCAGCGCCCGCGCGGTTTCGATGCCAAGGCCCGCCGAAACGCCGGTGACGAGATATCGGCGTCCCGAAAGATCCTTGCCGTCCAGGACGTCGTCGGTCGTCGTCGTGGGGCCTAAATCGCTGCTCATCGATATCGCTCCGTGCAATAGGCCGGTGATCGTCGGCGAACCGATGTAGCGACCGATCGTGAAGCTGGCTACTCGGGGGTTCTGGTCGGGGGTTCTGGCGCTGCCGCATCGCAGCCCGCCGCATCGACCCGGAGACAAGGCATGGATTTTTCGCTCGATCGCTTTCGTCTGGACGGCAAGGTTGCGATCGTCACCGGAGTGGGCGGCAAGGGCAACTCGATCGGCCGGGCCTATGCTATCGGCCTTGCTCGGGCCGGCGCTTCGGTGGTGCTGGCCAACCGAACCGAGGTAGGCGCCATGGCGGTCGCGGAGGAGATCGAGGCCGAAGGTGGGCGGGCGATCGGCATTCACGTCGATGTGACGGATGAGGCATCGACCCTGGCAATGGCCCAGGCGGCCGTGACAGCATTCGGTGGCATCGATATCCTGGTCAACAACGCCGCCTTGATGACCGAGTTGACCCACCAGCCGGTCGATACGACCTCGCTGGAAGAGTGGGACCGGATCCTCGCCGTCAATCTCACGGGTCCGCTGCTGTGCACGCGGGCGGTGGTGCCGACGATGCGCCGGCGCGGCGGCGGGCGCATCGTCAACATGAGCTCCGCCGGCGCTTATCCCGCAACGACGCTCTATGGGGTGAGCAAGATCGCGCTGGTCGGGCTGACCACCACCATCGCCAAGCAACTGGGCCGCGACAACATCACCTGCAACGCCATCGCGCCGGGCAATATCAGGACCGGCGGATCGAACGTCACGGACGATTCCCCGTTCGTGCGCCATCTGGAGACGATCGTCGCCACCCGCGCGCGCGGCAATCCGGATGAGCTTGTCGGCGCGCTGCTGATGCTGTGTTCGCCGGCGGGAGACTTCATCACCGGCCAGGTGATCCATATCGACGGCGGCTGGGTTATGCGGCCATAGACTGGGCCGCGGCCGATACGGCGCGAAGTCAAATTCAACCGTAATTGAAACCGCGCTAAAAATAATCCAGAAGCCGGCATGGGAGGATGGCGCTTCATGACGATTTGCCGAATGACATTGCGGGCCGCGCTAGCCATGTGCGCGCTGGCGCCGCTGGTGAGCGGCTGCAACTCCGGCGCGGACGACGCTGCCGCCTTCTACCTCGACGGTAACGACGGCAAGAACTGGCCCGGCTATGGCAACACGTTCGGCGAACAGCACTACAGTCCGCTTGCCCAGATCGACGGCAAGAGCGTGGGCGGCCTCGCGCTCGAGTGGTTCTACGACCTCGGCGGCGAGAATTCGGCGACACAGCCCATCGCCGTGAACGGCGTAGTCTATTTCGGGCTGGGCCACAGCATCGTCCACGCGATCGACGCGCGCACCGGTAAGCTGTTGTGGCGCCACGATCCGCATGCGGCGGAGCAAGCGGGCAAGAACCTGCGGCTGGGCTGGGGCAGCCGAGGCATCGCCTGGTGGGACGGTAAGATCTACACCGGCACGCAGGACGGCCGGTTGATCGCGCTCGACGCCGAGACCGGCAACGAGTTGTGGAGCGTGCAGACGTTTCCCAAGGATCAAGCCGCCTACATCTCCGGCGCGCCGCGGGTCTTCAACGGCAAGGTCATCGTCGGCTTCGGTAGCGACATGGGCAAGGTGCGCGGTTACGTGACCGCCTATGACGCCAATACCGGCGCGCGGAAGTGGCGGTTCTACACCGTGCCCGGCAACCCGGCGGACGGGTTCGAGAACAAGGCCATGGAGATGGCCGCCAGGACCTGGCACGGGAAATGGTGGGAGAACGGCGGCGGCGGCACCGTCTGGAACGCCATCTCCTATGACCCCGAGACCGACACCGTATTCATCGGCACCGGCAACGGCTATCCATGGAACCACAAGAAACGCAGCGAGGGCAAGGGCGACAACTTGTTCCTGGCGTCGACGGTCGCGCTGGACGGAGAGACCGGCGCCTACAAGTGGCATTACCAGCAGAATCCCGGCGACACTTGGGACTACAACTCGGCGATGGACATGCCGCTGGCCGACCTGACCATCGACGGCAAGGCGCGCAAGGTCATCATGACCGCGCCCAAGAACGGCTTTTACTATGTCATCGACCGGACCAACGGAAAGTTGGTTTCGGCCAAGCCGATCGTCAAGGTCAACTGGGCGAGCGGGATCGACCTGAAGACCGGGCGCCCCATCGAAAACCCCGAGGCGCGGTTTCCCGACGGCAAGCAGTTCCACATGTGGCCGGCCTCCACCGGCGCGCACAGCTGGCCGCCGATGGCGTTCAGTCCGCGGACCGGGCTGGCCTATATCCCGGCGATCCGGCTGGGCATGATGATCGCGGATTCACCGGATCTCGCGACCTGGAAAGCCCCGCAGGACCGCGTCTCCGGCGGTACTACCGCGGTGAACTACCCGCCGCCGGGCGCCGACGATCCGGACCAGATGACCGGCGAACTGATGGCATGGGACCCGGTGGCGCAAAAGAAGGTGTGGGGTGTAAGGCAGCCGACGCCATCGAACGGCGGCGTCATGGCCACTGGCGGCAACCTGGTGTTCCAGGGCACCGTCGACGGCACGTTCAAGGCTTACGACGCGAAGACCGGCAAGGTCATGTGGTCGTTCGACGCCGGCACGCCGATCATCGCGCCGCCGATCTCCTATGAGGTGGACGGCAAGCAGTATGTCACCGTCCTGACGGGGCTGGGCACGACGATGGGCATCTGGGGGCCGATCCTGGAGAAGTTCAACGTCGATCCACGCAGCCAGAAGCGCCGGGTGCTGACGTTCTCGCTCACGGGCAAGGCCAAGCTGCCGAAGGCCGAACAGCCTACGCTGGCCTTCGCCGATGTCACCGGGTTCAGGGCCGATCCGGCGAAAGTCGCCGCCGGCATGGGGCTCTATTACGCGCACTGCATGGTGTGCCATGGGATCGCGGCGGTCAGCGCGACCCACGCGCCCGATTTGCGGCGTTCGGCCGTGCCAGGCTCCCCCGAAGCCTTCGCCTCCGTGGTGCGCGACGGCATCGCCGCATCGACCGGCATGCCCGGTTTCGGCGAGTTCACCGACGATCAGCTGGAGGCGCTGCGCCAGTTCATCGGTTCCGAGACCGCGAAGGCCAGGGCGGGAGCCAAGGCCGCTCTCCCGAAGGAAGTCCACGGCCCCTGAACGGCGGCCCTATTTGCGCGCGCGGCCTGGCAGCGCGAAGGCCATGACATAGTCGCCCGCCTTGGTGCCGAGCATGTCATGGCCGCCGGCCGCGATCACGATATATTGCCGCCCGGTCCGCTGTGACACGTAGCTGATCGGCGCGGCCTGTCCGCCCGCGGGAAGCCGGGCGCGCCACAGCTCCTTGCCGCTCCGCGTATCGAACGCGCGCAGATAGTTGTCGATCGCCGCGCCGATGAACAGCACGCCGCCCCCGGTCGCCACCGAGCCGGCGATGTTCGGCGCGCCGGGGACGGCGATGCCGAGCGGGGCATGGTCCTGCGAAGTTCCCAGAGGGCGCTGCCATTTCACCGTGCGGGAGGCCAGGTCGATGGCGGTCAACCGTCCCCATGGCGGTGCGTTGCAGGGTATGCCGAGTGGCGAGAGCATCACTTCGGGACTGGCCGCGAACGGCGTACCAAACTGAGGGGAGAAGAACCCGTGCACCGGGCTTCCGTCCCGTTCCAGCGCGGCGCGGGGCAGCAGTTCGACGAGGGTCGGAACCTCCGACGAATTGACGAACATCGTGCGACCGCCATCGCCGATGGAAACGCTGCCCCAGTCCATTGCACCAAGGTTGCTTGGGTATTGCAACGTACTTGCAACGGCGGGCGGCGTGAAGCGGCCGGCATATCGGGCGGAGCGGAAGCGGATACGGCAGAGGAGCTGGTCCAGCGGCGTCGCCCCCCACATGTCGCTCTCCCGCAAGGTCATCGAGGGGATAGGCGAGGGGAAGCCGATCGAGCGCGGCTGGGTCGGCGAATAGCGTTCGGTGGGGACGTCGCCGCGAGGGGCCGGGCGCTCGGCGACTTCGGTCAGAGGCGTTCCGGTCCGCCGGTCGAGGACGAAGATATCGCCCTGCTTGGTCGGCTGCGCCAGGGCCGGGGCGCTCCCGCCGCCGGGCATCGGCATCTGGAACAGTACGGGCTGCGAACCCAGGTCATAGTCCCACAAGTCATGATGCACGGTCTGGAAGTGCCACCGGCGCTTGCCGGTGCGGGCGTCGAGCGCGACGATGGCGCTGGAATAGCGGTCGTGCTGCTTCGTGCGGTGCATGCCGACATAGTCCGGCGTCGCGTTGCCCATGGGGACGTAGACCAGCCCGAGCTGCGGATCCGCGCTCATCACGGTCCAGCTGTTGGGAGAGCCGCGCGTGTAGTGTCCGCCCGGTTCGGGAAGCCGGTTCTCGTCCACCGCGCCGGAATCCCAGGACCACACGAGCTTGCCGGTCATCGCGTCGTATCCCCTCACCACGCCTGACGGGATGTCGGTCTGGAGCCCGTCCAGCACGAAACCGCCGACCACGGCGATGCCGTTCACGATCGCGGGGGGCGAGGTCACGTTGTACTGGCCGCCGGGAGAGACGCCCAGACCGTCCCTCAGCGCGACTTCGCCGTTGCGCCCGAAGCCGGGGCAGGGGCGGCCGGTCAGCGCGTCCAGCGCGATCAGCCGGGCGTCCAGCGTGCCGCTCAGGATGCGTGCGGCGCAAGCCAGGCCCGCGGAATCGGTTCCATCCCGCCGATAATACGAGACGCCGCGACAGGCGAAGTTGCCGACGCCGGTCGGGTCCAGCTTCGGATCGTGGCGCCAGCGTATCTTGCCGGTGTCGGTATCCATGGCGATGACCACGTTGTGCGGGGTGCACACATAGACGAGATCGCCGACCTTGAGTGGGGTCGCCTGGAAAGATCGCACCGATGGCGCCACCGGATATATCGACGGAAGGTCGCCGGTGCGCTGCGTCCACGCCAGCTCCAGCGAGCCGACGTTGGCGGGTGTGATCTGGGCGGCGGGCGAATAGCGCGTGCCTGCCTGCGATTGCCCGAACGCCGTCCAGTCGAGCGGCTGGGCGGAGGCGGGAGCGCCGGCAAGCTGGCCGCCCGAAGTGGCGGGCAACCGTGTGATCGAGATCAGGAAGGCCGCGAAAGCCACCACCGCCGCCGTCGCCATCGCCCAGCCGAGCGTCCGCCGGCGCGATACCGCGAACCCGTAATGCACAAGGACGAGCGCGGCGAACACCGTCGGCCCGCCGACTCGTGGCAGCAGCAGCCAGAACCGGCTCCCCACTTCGGCGAGGGCCCATAGCCACGTGCCAAGGAAGACGAGCGTGTAGATCGCCGCGCCGCGCCGGACGCGGCCGAACAGGTAGCACCACGCAGCGGCGAGGCATCCCGCGCCCGCGATCAGGTAATAAGCCGAGCCGCCGAGCCACAGCAGCCATGCGCCGCCCAAGGCCAGCCATGCGCCGATCAGGCCCAGCAGCACCCCCAGTAGCCACTCCGGCGCTCGCGCCGTCCAGCCCCGGCCGGCCCGCCGCCCCGTGTCCCGGTCTCCTGGCATCGCTCTCCCCAATCGCCCGGCCAATCGCCCGACCTGCGGGCCGTGGCTTACCGCTTTTCTTCCCTGCCCCTTTGGCTAAAGCGATCGGGCGCGCCGGTCCAGTTGGATCGGCGGCACGATCCTGGTCGGGAGGAAGTGGAATGAAAGCTGTTCAGGTCGGCGATCCGGCATCGCTCGATGGTCTGCAAGTGGTCGATCTGCCCGAGCCCCCCGCTCCGGGGCGGGGCGAAATCCGGGTGCGGCTGCGGGCCAGTTCCCTGAACTACCACGATTATGGCGTCGTTGCAGGACTGTCTCCCAGCCGGGCGGCGCGCATTCCCCTGTCGGATGGCGCAGGCGAGGTGATCGCGGTGGGCGAGGGCGTGGAGGAGTTCGCGCTCGGCGATCTCGTCATCTCCACCTTCTTTCCGATCGCGCCCGACACCGGCGATTTCCCCGCGATCTTCCGGCACGTTCCGGGCGACGGCATCGATGGGTTCGCCTGCGAGATCGTCACCGCGCCGGTCAATGCCTTCACCCGAGCACCGCGCGGCTGGTCCGCGGCGGAGGCGGCGACCGTCCCTTGCGCCGGGCTGACGGCATGGCGCGCGCTGATCGTCGACGGCGGGCTGATGCCTGGCCAGACGGTGCTGGTGCAGGGCACCGGCGGCGTCTCCATCTATGCGCTCCAGCTGGCCAAGGCGGCGGGCTGCACCGTGATCGCCACCACGTCCTCGGCCGACAAGGCGGAGCGGCTGCGGACCCTCGGCGCCGACCATGTCGTCGATTATCGCGAGACGCCGCAATGGGGCGCCGCCGTGCGGGCGCTCACCGATGGCCGCGGCGTCGATCATGTGGTCGAGATCGGCGGAGCCGGCACCCTGCCGCAATCGATGGAGGCTTGCGCCTTCGGCGGGCACATCGCGGTGATCGGCACGCTTGCGGGATACGGCGGGGAGATCCCCACGGTGCTGCTGCTGGCCAAGCAGATCCGCATGATCGGGCTGCTGGTCGGCAGCCCGGCCCAGCAGCTCGATTTCATCGCCGCGCTGGAAGTGAACGGCAT
>DATEEP010000147.1:0-49908 GCA_035281095.1 Novosphingobium sp.
TGGTCGTCGATCATGTAGACGGCGGGCAGGCCGAGCTGGCCCAGGCGCCAGTCGGCGATGTAGCGGATGTAGCGCTTGATGTCCTTGGCGCTCATGCCCGGCACCGGGCCCTGCTCGAACGCCAGGTCGATGAAGTTGTCCTCCAGCCGCACGGTCTTCTGACAGGCGTCGACGATGTCTTCCTTGACCGCCTTGGTCAGGCAGCCGCGCTCGGCGCAGAAGGCGTGGAACAGGCGGATGATGCCTTCGCAGTGCAGGCTCTCGTCGCGCACCGACCACGAGACGATCTGGCCCATGCCCTTCATCTTGTTGAAGCGCGGGAAGTTCATCAGCATGGCGAAGCTGGCGAAAAGCTGCAGCCCTTCGGTGAAGCCGCCGAACATGGCGAGGGTGCGGGCGATGTCCTCGTCCGAATCGACGCTGAAGTTCTGCAGATAATCGTGCTTGGCGCGCATCTCCTCGTATTCCAGGAACATGCCGTATTCGCTTTCGGGCATGCCGATGGTGTCGAGCAGGTGGGAATAGGCGGCGATGTGCACCGTCTCCATGTTGGAGAAGGCGGCCAGCATCATTTTGATCTCGGTCGGCTGGAATACGCGGCCGTACTTGTCGTGATAGCAGTCCTGCACTTCCACGTCGGCCTGCGTGAAGAAGCGGAAGATCTGCGTCAGCAGGTTGCGCTCATGGTCCGAAAGGTTCTGCGCCCAGTCGCGGCAATCCTCGCCCAGCGGCACTTCTTCCGGCATCCAGTGGATCTGCTGCTGGCGTTTCCAGTAATCGTAGGCCCACGGATATTCGAAGGGCTTGTAGGTCTTGCGGGCTTCAAGAAGAGGCATGGGTCCGGGGCCTTTCGAACGTCGATTCCGAACCCTCTTAGATAGTGACACGGGGGCGAACTCGCCACCGAAGCAGGCAAGTTATCCGCAACGGGGCGACGGCCCGCCGGCATCGTCCGGCCCCGTCACCACCCGGCGCTGCCGCGTCTCTCGCATTCGCTCCCTCCCGAACCGTCACGCGTGGCGACGGCTTGGCCGGGCCGAGCGCCGATGTGAAGCCGGAACCTTTCCCCGCCGCCGGGGGTTTCAACCCGCGAAAGGCCGCGGCATGCGCGCCACCGAGGAGACCCGCATGGGCGGCGACAGCGAATACGAACCCAGGGACTCGCGCAACGTAGAGGGCACCGCCGCCAGCAAGGACGGACGGTGGACCAACCAAGCGGGCGCTCCCCCGCTCGCTTCGGGCACCCTTACCGCGCCGCCCGAACCCGAGGAAGCCGAGCCGCTCGACGCCAGGCGGAGCCGGACATGAAGCGGGATCCGCGTGACCCCGCGCATGGCGGTTCGTCCGGCGTCCACGAGTCCAACGACGAGGCGCTGAACGACCGCGCCAGGCTGGGGACGATGGGCGCGCCCCATGCATCGGGAGGCGCGCGGGCCGCCGCGTTCATCCGCCCGGGGATGACGGTGATCCGGTCCGACGGCAGCGTGATCGGCACGGTCGACCGCGTCGACGGCGGCCGGGTCTGGCTGACCGGCGACGCCAACCGTGACGGCATCCCGGAATTCCTCCCCGTCAGCCTGGTCGACGGGGTCGACGATGCCCGCGTGATCCTGTCGGAGCGGGGCGACGCCTCGTTCGGCCTTGGCGCCGATCCCTGAGGCCCGCGGGGTTCGCAAGTTACCCCGCGGCGTGAACAGCGGCCAGCGGGGGAACGCCCCTCCCCGAGCGGAGGGGCGTTTTGCGTGGGGAATCGGTTCGAGCCTCGTTGGGTCTCGACCCCGATCGCCTCAGACAAAATCTCGTGCACATTGCCCAGGATTGCTTCGTCTTCCTTGCAATGACGATGCATTGCTCGACAATCATGTTCTAAGCGGGTTCCGAATTGGAACGGGCGGTGCGAACCATGAACGAAATGGCCGATATCGAGGCGATCAAGCTGCTGAAGGCACGCTATTTCCGCTGCCTCGATACGCAGGACTGGGCGGGCTGGCGCGCCTGCATGACCGACGACCTCGAAGCCCGCTTCGACGACAGCGTGACCGCGCCGGGCGAAACCGAGACATCGGGCCTGTTGGTATCCGGCGCGGACGAACTGGTGCGGCTGATCAGCGGCAACCTGAAAGGCGCGACCACCGTCCATCATGGCCACACGCCCGAGATCGCGCTGACCGGGCGGGATACCGCAACCGGCATATGGGCGATGGTCGACATGCTCCGGATACCGGGCGCGCCGGACATGCGCGGGTACGGTCACTACCATGAGCACTATCGCAGGCAGGACGGAGCGTGGCGGATCGCGCGGCTTCACGTCACGCGATTGCGGATGGATCGGGGTTGATTCAGCCGCCCCGGCTGGCAGGATCGCGCCGAACCTTTGGAGAGGCATACGAAATGTTCACGCAATCGGACCTGGGCGAGATGGAAGCGATCCGGCAGTTGAAGGCGCGCTATTTCCGCCTGCTCGACACCCAGAACTGGGCCGAATGGCGCAGGATCTTCACCGACGATGTCGAGATCAAGGTCGATCACACCGTGACCACGCCGACGCAAAAAGGCGACGGCCCGCCACTCCCGCGCGGCGCCGACGCCTTCGTCGAGCATATCAGCGGGTTCCTGACCGGCGCCGTGACCGTCCACCACGGCCACATGCACGAAGTAACGCTGACCGGCCCCAACTCCGCGACCGGCATCGTCGCGATGGAAGACATGGTCCGCATCCCCGGCCATGCCGAACTGCACGGCTACGGCCATTACCACGACGAATACCGCAAGGAACCCGACGGCGAATGGCGCATCGCCCGCTCGCACCTGGTGCGGCTGCGGGTGGATCATGGGGTGGTCGGGTAGTAGCCCCTCGGACCTAGCCAAACCGCCAGTCCTTATCCCAATCCGTCATCCCACGAAAGCGGGCACCCCGCTCCCAAGGCAGCCTCTTCGCATAGATCCGAGATGGGTTCCCGCTTTCGCGGGAATGACGAGGGCAGGGAACTTTACGCCTTGTCAGCGGCAAGCGATCACTGACAGGCCAGACACTCGTCGTAATCGGTCGAGTTCGCCGCCAGCTCGAACCTGGGCGCTTCGACCGTGTTGTCCGCTTCCACGCCGCCGGCGAAGCCCGCGCGCTGGACTGACTTCGAGCGAAGGTAATAGAGTGACTTGATGCCCTTCTCCCACGCCTGGAAGTGCAGCATCATCAGGTCCCACTTGTCGACGTCCGCCGGGATGTAGAGGTTCAGCGACTGCGCCTGATCGATGTAAGGCGTGCGGTCGGCGGCGAATTCGAGAAGCCAGCGCTGGTCGATCTCGAAGCTGGTCTTGTAGACCGCCTTCTCCTCCGGGCTGAGGAAATCGAGGTGCTGGACCGAACCGCCCTGCTCCAGGATCGAGTTCCAGACGTTGGTCGAATCCTTGCTCTTCGCCGCCAGCAGCTTTTGCAGGTAGGGGTTCTTGACCACGAAGCTGCCCGACAGCGTCTTGTGGGTGTAGATATTGGCCGGGATCGGCTCGATGCAGGCGCTGGTGCCGCCGCAGATGATGCTGATCGACGCCGTCGGCGCAATCGCCATCTTGCAGGAGAAGCGCTGCATCACGCCCATGTCCTCGGCATCGGGGCAGGCGCCGCGCTCCTGCGCCAGGACCAGCGACGCCTCATCCGCCTTGGCGGCGATGTGGCGGAACATCTTGAGGTTCCAGCTTTTTGCCATCGCGCTTTCGAAGGGGATGCCCCTCTTCTGCAGGAACGAGTGATAGCCCATCACGCCCATGCCGACCGAACGCTCGCGCATCGCCGAATACTTGGCGCGCGCCATCTCGTCCGGGGCGCGGTCGATGTAATCCTGCAGCACGTTGTCGAGGAAACGCAGCACGTCTTCCACGAAGCGCTTGTCGTCGTGCCACTCTTCCCAGGTCTCGAGGTTGAGCGAGGAGAGGCAGCACACCGCGGTGCGATCGTTGCCGAGGTGGTCGCGCCCCGTGGGCAGCGTGATCTCGGAGCACAGGTTCGAGGTCGAGACCTTGAGGCCGAGCTCGCGATGATGCGCGGGCATCATGCGGTTCACGGTGTCCGAGAAGACGATGTAGGGCTCGCCCGTGGCCAGGCGCGTCTCGACCAGCTTCTGGAACAGCGAACGCGCGTCGACGGTGCCGCGCACCGAGCCGTCCTTGGGGCTCTTGAGGTCGAATTGCGCGCCGTCGCGCACCGCTTCCATGAAATCGTCGGTGACGAGGACGCCGTGGTGGAGATTGAGCGCCTTGCGGTTGAAATCGCCGCTGGGCTTGCGAATTTCCAGGAACTCCTCGATCTCGGGGTGCGAGACGTCGAGATAGCAGGCTGCCGAGCCGCGCCGCAGCGAGCCTTGCGAAATCGCCAGGGTCAGCGAATCCATCACCCGCACGAAGGGGATGATGCCGCTGGTCTTGCCGTTGAGGCCCACCGGTTCGCCGATGCCGCGCACCTTGCCCCAGTAAGTACCGATGCCGCCACCGCGCGAGGCGAGCCAGACATTCTCGTTCCAGGTCTCGACGATGCCTTCCAGGCTGTCCTCGACCGAGTTGAGATAGCACGAGATCGGCAAGCCCCGCCCGGTGCCGCCGTTCGACAGCACCGGCGTCGCCGGCATGAACCACAGCTTGGAGATGTAGTCGTAGATCCGCTGCGCGTGCTCGCCATCGTCGGCATAGGCGTCGGCCACGCGCACGAACAGGTCCTGGTAGGTCTCGTTCGGCAACAAGTAACGGTCGTCCAGCGTGTCCTTGCCGAAATCGGTCAGCAGCGCATCGCGCGAGGGATCGGGCTCCACCTTGAAGCGCAGCGCGACGATCTCCTTGGAGTCGCGCTCTTTGGATTCGCTGGAGGCAGCGGTGGCAGACGCCTTGAGCGCGCCCGCGAGCGCATCGGTGCCCAGGCGTTCGATCAGGTCGGCCGAGCCGGTATCGGTCTTGTCCGTCATCGCGATTGCCGGGCCAGGACCCGTCTCCTTTCCAGCATCGTTGCGCGAAGTCGCTTCCGCCACATCGCCGGTATCGACCTGCCCATCACGATCGCTTCTGAAATCCATTCGCTCGCCCCCGAGTTCCCTGACGACGTCCGTGGCGGGCGCAATTTCCGGGATTTCAGAGCGAAAGGCCTATTTGGGGCGTTCCGTCGCGAAATCTAGGTATTGCGGCCACATCGCCGGGCAAGCCACTATCCATAGTGGCTTTTACCTCTCGGGCCATATGCGGTTAACATTTGGTTCAGCGGGCCGGCCATGGCGCGACGCGTGGGAAACGCTCCACTGGCGCGCTGCGCAAGATGGCAAATGGCGAAACCGCGGATTTAATTTTCCACAGTTTTGGATGCGACGCCCGCCCGTCCAAACCCGTCATGCCCGCAAAAACGGGAACCCATCCCGTCCGTGGAGGCACCGACAAGAGCTGGGTCCCCGCTTTCGCGGGGATGACGCAGGTGGCGTTGACGGCGCGGGGAGGCTTACCCCGCGGCGCGACTGCGTGGCAGGCCGAGCACGCGCTCCGCGATCATCGACCGGTGGACTTCGCTCGTGCCCGCCCAGATCGTGGACCCGTGCGCGTAGCGGTACGACACGTTCACCATATCGGCCGCGCCCTTGCGCTTGGAGAGCGACAGCGGCGCGGTGAGATCGAGCAGCTGGCTGCCGTCCTCGACGAACTTCTCGGTCGAGAACATCTTCGCCATCGGTCCGGCTGCGGGCAGGTTCTTCTTCTCCTGCGCGCCCCACAGCGAGCGCATGCCCAGCATCTCCGCGACGTGGAAGTTCGCCCAGGCCTGCGACAGGCGGGTGCGCGCGGTGGCATCCTCGATCAGCGGGCGCCCTTCGAACACGATCTCGCCGCACAGTTCCTCGGCGGCGTGGATCATCGCTTCCAGGTTGTGCGAGAAGCCGCTGCCGCCATGCTCCATCTCCAGCGCCGCGCTCATCGTCCTCACCCCGCCGTCGACGTCGCCGAGCCGGTAGCTGTCGGGAACGCGCACGCCATCGTAGAAGGTGATGTTGGTCCGCTCGTCCTGGAAGGTGTAGACCGGCTGCACCTCCACGCCCTCTGCCTTCAGCGGCACGATGAACATCGTCAGCCCCTTGTGCTTGGGCACGTCGGGATTGGTGCGGCACAGCATGATGACGTAGTCGGCGATATTGGCGCCGCTGGTAAACATCTTGGTGCCGTCGATGCGCCAAGTCCGATCCGGGCCGTCGCCTTCCGGCGTCGCCTTGGTCTGCGCCGCGAACACGTCGGAGCCGGAGCCGGGCTCGGAGTAGCCGAGGCTGCAGACGATCTCGCCCGCCATGATCGGCTTCAGGACGTTCTCGCGCAGTTCCTCGCTGCCGAAGCGGTCGATCATCGCCGCGACCATCTGCGTGGTGCCGACCGCGTGGTTGGACCAGCCGTACTTCTCCCAGACCGCGCCGGCCGCGTGGCGGGCGTAAGGACCGGCGCCGCGTCCGCCCTTCTCCTTGGGCCAGGCCGGGAACAGCAGGTTCGCCTCGGCCAGCTTCTTGTGGACGTAAGGGTGATGGCCGGCGAACGAATGGTGGGCGTGGGCCTGCAGCTCGGGGGTCAGCGTGTCCTTGAAGAACTGGTCGACCTCGCGGCCGAGAGCCTCGGCATCCTCGCCCAGGTCGAAGTCGATCGCGACCGCACCGACATCGGGCAGCGCCGCCGCTTCGCCACCGTAGCGGCGACGGCCCGATTCCTGCAGCCAGCGCGCCGGATCGCCGAACGCCAGCGGCCAGGCCTTGGCGCGCAAGTTGTAGAGATGGATGTCATATTCGGTGGTCAGGCCGTAGCCGCCGAACGTGCGCAGCGACTGGATCGCGGTGCGCGAGGCGGTTTGCGCGTTCCACCACAGCGCCAGCGGCACGTTCGCCGCCGCCTCGGCATCGCCGTGCGCGATCTGGTGGATCACCTTCCACACGAACAGCCGGCCGCCCTCGAGCTCGGTGATGAAGTTGGCGAGCGGATGGGAGATCGCCTGGAACGTGCCGATCGGCACGCCGAAGGCCTTGCGCTCGCACGCATAGGCCGCCGCCTGGCGCACGGCCTCACGGCCCAGGCCGCCCAGCCCCGCCGCCATCAGCAGCTTCCACTCCTCGATCGCGGCCGCGAAAGCATCCAGCGCAGCGCCGCCCGAGCCGATCGCTTCGAGCGAGACCTTGGCCAGATCGACCTGGCCCAAGCCGTTCGAGGCCAAGTTGGCCTCGGCCTTGTGGTCCGCCTCGGTCAGGGTGGCGAGCACGATATCGTCCCCCCGCCGGGCGATCACCAGGTCGGCGTAAGCGCCGCCCGCCAGCCACTGCACCGGCTGCGCGGCCGCGTCGTGATAGGCGATGGTGACGACCTTCTCGCCCGAGACGACCTGCTCGAGCACATCGGTGCTCGCGTCTCCGCCGACCACCGCCAGCAGCCGCGCCGCCACCAGCGTCTCGGCGATCGGACCCGAACCCAGCGTCCGGCCGACCTCGTCCATCACCACCGCCGCGTCGAACGTCCCGAGCCCAAGTCCGCCGGCTTCTTCCGGCACACGCATCGAGAACGTCCCAAGCTCCGCCAGCCCGTCCCACAACGCCCGGTCGAAGCCGCCCGCATCGTTGGCGGCGCGGACGCGTGCCGGCGAGCTGTTCTGGTCCAGAAAACGCGCAAAGGTCTCGCGCAGCATTTCCTGTTCTTCGTTGAGGTCGAGTTTCATGGGACGGGAGCTCTCTCAGGTTTCCGGAAGTTCGGGACTTCGCGTGTTTAAAGCCAAGTGAAATCCGGTAACGGCAATGTCAAGCGCGAGTGGTAGCGACACGCTTCATCGCAATGGCCAAATGCAATGAAAGGACGTCTGCACAATGCTGAACATCATCGGAGCGATCCTGAGCGGCCTGATCGTCGGTGCACTGGCACGCTGGTTCTATCCCGGCGAAGTCGGCATGGGCTGGGTAGCGACGATCTTGCTCGGCATCGGCGGCTCGCTCCTTGCAGGACTGGTCACCACACGCGGCAAAAGCGGCTTCCAGCGCGCGGGATGCCTCGCCTCGATACTCGGCGCGATCGTGCTGATCTTCCTGGGGCGCGTACTCGGGATCGGCTAGAGTGATTTCGAGGCAGGTGGAATCACCTGCCGGCTCGGAAATCACGGCAAACCAAGGATAGTTAGACCTTGATGACTTTACATTGCTTCGTCATTGCGACCCCGGACTTGGTCCGGGGGAAGCAATCCAGGGCCGGGCTGCACCGCCCTGGACCGCTTGACAGACAATACGGTTGCTGAGCGGCTGTTGCAAAACAGCCAGCCGAAGGGCCGCTCGCAATGACGAAGTGATTCAAACCCAAGTCATCATGCTCTAGCCTCGTTCCGGTTCAATCTGACCGCAACGAGGCTAAGTCAGGGCACCAGCACGGTGTCTTCCGCCACCGGCAGCAGTTCGGGATAATCGAGCGTGTAGTGCAGCCCACGGCTTTCCTGCCGCTTGAGCGCCGAGCGCACGATCAGTTCGGCCGACTGCACCAGGTTGCGCAACTCGATCAGGTCGGTCGAGATGCGGAAATGACGGTAGTATTCGGCGATCTCGCCTTCCAATAGCTTGATCCGGTGCTGCGCGCGCTCGAGCCGCTTGGTGGTGCGCACGATACCCACGTAGTTCCACATGAACCGACGGATTTCGGTCCAGTTCTGCTTGATGACGACTTCCTCGTCCGAATCGGTGACGCGGCTCGAATCCCACTGCCGCACCGGCGGCGGCGGGTCGAACTCATCCCAGCAGCGCAGAATATCCGCGGCCGCCGCCTCGCCGAACACGAAGCATTCGAGCAGCGAATTGGACGCCAGCCGGTTCGCCCCGTGCAGCCCGCTTTCCGAGCATTCGCCCGCCGCGTAGAGCCCTGGCAGATCCGTGCGCCCCTGCAGGTCGATCATCACCCCGCCGCAAGTGTAGTGCTGCGCGGGCACCACCGGGATCGGCTGGCGGGTGATGTCGATGCCCAGTTCCGCCAGCTTCGCGCCGATCGTCGGGAAATGTTCGCGCACGAACTCCGCCGGCTTGTGGCTGATATCGAGGTGGACATAGTCGAGCCCCAGCCGCTTGATCTCGTGATCGATGGCGCGCGCCACGATGTCGCGCGGGGCAAGCTCGCCGCGCTTGTCGAAGCGGGGCATGAAGCGTTCGCCCGCGCCGGGTACGCCGGGCGGCAGGATCAGGTGCCCGCCCTCGCCGCGCACCGCTTCGGTGATGAGCAGGTTCTTGACCTCGGTGTTGTAGAGGCAGGTCGGGTGGAACTGCATCATCTCCATGTTGGAGACGCGCGCCCCCGCGCGCCAAGCCATGGCGATGCCGTCTCCGGTGGCGCCGCGCGGGGCGGTGCTGAACTGGTAGCAGCGCCCCGCCCCGCCGGTCGCCAGCACGGTGGCGCGCGCGGTATGCGCCTCGACCTCGCCGGTCTCCTCGTTCAGCGCATAGACGCCCCACACCCGGCCGGATCCCGAATAGCGCTCCTCGTGCCGGCCGGTGATGAGGTCGATCGCGGCGCGCCCGGCCAGCAGCGTGATGTTGGGATTGGCCTCGGCGGCGGAAAGCAGCGCGCTCTGCACCGCCCAGCCGGTCGCGTCGTCGACATGGACGATGCGGCGGTGCGAGTGGCCGCCCTCGCGCGTCAGGTGCAGCGCCTCTCCGTGCATGTTGAACGGGACGCCGAGCGATATCAGCCGCTCGATCGCGTGCGGCGCGCGTTCGATCACGAACTCCACCGTCTCGCGCCGGTTGAGGCCCGCTCCCGCGACCATGGTGTCGCGCACGTGGTCTTCGAACGTGTCGCCCGCATCGAGCACGGCGGCGATGCCGCCTTGCGCCCAGGCGGTCGACCCGCCGGTGAGAGAGCCCTTGGCGAGCACCAGCACTTTCAGGCGCTCGGCCAGCGCCAGCGCGGCGGTGAGGCCCGCCCCGCCCGAGCCGACCACGATAACGTCGTGCGGCGGTATCACGGGGCCCGGTTTCGCTCCCGATTTCGGCCCCGATTTCGGCCCCGATTTCGGCCCCGATTTCGGCCCCGATTTCGGCCCCGATTTCGGCCCCGATTTCGGCCCCGATTTCGGCTGAGAATTCGTATGCATCGCGCGTTCTTGCCGTTCGCACGCGCGGGCTGCAAGCGCCGGTGATGTCAACCGCCATGTCAACCGTCGTTGTGCATTGCAGCGCGGCCTGCCCCATAATATACATGATTCGGCTGTATCGGGTCGCAAACGCGGTGCTGCGGCGCATCAACCCTTTGCGGGGGATGCGCGCTCGCCTCCTTCGTCAAGGGGCTGGAATCTTGCTGAAACATCCATCGTGTCTGTTCGATCGGCACAAGCCGGTCCGCCGCGAAGCGCATTGGGATGGCCAGCATTACGTCGGCACCTGCATCCGCTGCGGCGCCCGCATCCGGCGCCGTGGGCGGGGCGACTGGCGCAAGGACTGGCTGGCGGACTGAACTCCCCCCGAAAGTGTTGGTTATCAGGCCGCTTCGCGCGCCTTGCTGGTCAGGCTGACGAAGACGTCTTCCAGATCGGCCTCCCGCGTGGTCACGTCGATGATCGCGAAGCCCTGTCCCTGCACCAGCGCGAGGACTTCGCCGGCATTGGCGCGGTCCTTGTCGTAAGTGATCTCGATCGTCCGTTCGCCGGTCTTCTCGCACTTCAGGAAAGCAGCATGGCCCGGCAGGTCGGCGATTTCACGATCGAGCGTCAGCACCACGATCTTTTCCCGCGCCATCTCCACCAGCTCGCGCGTCGGCTTGTTGGCGATCAGCTCACCGTGGTTGATGATGGCGATGCGATCGCACAGTTCCTCGGCTTCCTCGAGGTAATGGGTGGTCAGAACGATGGTCACGCCCCGCGCGTTCATCTCGCCCACCAGTTCCCACAGCTGGCGGCGAAGCTCCACGTCGACTCCGGCGGTCGGCTCGTCCAGCACCAGCACCGGCGGGGCATGGACCAGCGCCTTGGCGATCAGCAGCCGCCGCTTCATCCCGCCCGACAGCGTGCGGGCATAGGCGCGCGCCTTGTCCTCCAGATGCACCGCGCGCAGCAGCTCCATCGAGCGGCGCAGCGGCTTGGCGATGCCATAGAGCCCCGCCTGGATCTCCAGCACCTCGACCGGCGTGAAGAACGGATCGAACACGATTTCCTGCGGGACGATGCCGATCGATCGCTTGGCGTTACGCATGTCGCGATCGATGTCGAAGCCCCAGATCTCGGCGCTGCCGGAGGTCTTCATCACCATCCCGGAGAGGATATTGATCAGCGTGGACTTGCCCGCGCCGTTGGGCCCGAGCAGGCCGAATATCTCCCCCTCGGGCACATCGAAGCTGACACCGTTGAGCGCCTGCTTGCCCGGTTCGCCGCCGACACCGGCATAGCGCTTGGCAAGATCGCGGATGGAGATGGCGGCTTCGGACATGACGCCGCTATTGGCCCTTGGCGCACCGCGCGTAAAGGCTGGAAAAGCCCTGCGCCGATTGGTAATGGCCGCGCATGATCGAGCCGCCCGAAACCGTCCTTACCGATTCCACCCGCGTAAAATGCGATGGCGCCAGCGATATCCGTGGCGGCGCGTCGCTTGGCCACCCGCGCGTATGGCTGGAGATCGACGAGCACGGCTATGTCGATTGCGGCTATTGCGACCGGCGCTTCGTCCTGCGCGGCGGACCGGCGGACGGGGTGGATCAGGGCACGCTGCCGGATATTTCCGCGGGCGCGAGCATCTGAATTATCCCCTCGTCCGGGCGAAAGCCGGGATCGCTGGCGGCTGCACCGGAGACTGAAGGCCGGCGATCCCGGCTTTCGCCGGGATGACGATCTGCCTATATGATCGGGCATGACCATGTCCGATCCCCGCTCGCTGCTTTACCGCTCCGGCCAACTCTCGCCCGAGGAAGCCCAAGAACTGGCCCGCGAGACGCTGGGCGCCTGCGACGACGGCGAGCTGTTCCTGCAGTTCATCGCCTCCGAGAGCTTCGGCTTCGATGACGGCCGCCTCAAGACCGCCGACTATTCGCGCGACGCCGGATTCGGCTTGCGCGGCGTTTCGGGCGAGATGACCGGATTCGCCCACGCCAACGAGATTTCCGCCGCCTCGATCCGCCGCGCCGGGGAGACGCTGCGGCTGCTCGATCCGGCGACCGGCGGCCCCGCCCCGGCGCCGCGCCTCAACAACCGCCACCTCTACACCGACGCCTCCCCGCTCGACGCGATTCCCTTTGTCGACAAGGTCAAGCTGCTGGAGACCATCGACGCCGCCGCCCGCGCCCGCGATCCGCGCGTCAGCCAGGTCAGCGCCAGCCTTTCGGCCAGCTGGTCGGTGGTGGAGATCGTGCGCGCCGACGGCTTCGTCGCCACGGACATCCGCCCGCTGGTGCGCCTCAACGTCGGCATCGTCGCCGAGCATAACGGGCGGCGCGAAACCGGCAATTTCGGCATGGGCGGGCGCTGGCTCTACGACAAGCTGTTCGAGCCCGAGAGCTGGAACCGTGCGATCGACGAGGCTTTGGCCCAGGCGCTGGTCAACCTCGACAGCGTCGCCGCGCCGGCCGGCGAGATGACCGTGCTGCTCGGTCCGGGCTGGCCCGGCGTGCTGCTGCACGAGGCGGTCGGCCACGGCCTTGAGGGCGATTTCAACCGCAAGGGCACCAGCGCCTTTTCCGGCCGCATCGGCGAACGCGTCGGCGCGCCCGGCGTCACCGTGATCGACGACGGCTCGATCCTGGAACGGCGCGGTTCGCTCTCCATCGACGACGAGGGCACCCCGACCGGCGAGACCGTGCTGATCGAGGACGGCATTCTCAAAGGCTATATGCAGGACCGCCTCAACGCCCGGCTAATGGGGGTCGAGCCCACCGGCAACGGCCGCCGCGAGGACTATGCCCATGCGCCCCTGCCGCGCATGACCAACACGTTCATGCGCGGCGGAAACGACGATCCGGCCGAGCTGCTCTCCCGCGTCAAGGACGGCATCTTCGCCAAGAGCTTCGGCGGCGGGCAGGTCGACATCGTCTCGGGCAAGTTCGTGTTCTCCTGCACCGAGGCATACAAGGTGGAGAACGGCAGGATCGTCGCCCCCATCAAGGGCGCCACGCTGATCGGCGACGGGCCGAGCGTGCTGACGCGGGTCAAGGGCATCGGCAACGACATGGCGCTCGACGAGGGCGTCGGCATCTGCGGCAAGGCCGGGCAGAGCGTGCCCGCCGGAGTCGGCCAGCCGACGCTGCTGGTCGAAGGGTTGACGGTTGGCGGAACCGCCTGATCGCGCCGGTCAGGCTGAACCAACGGCAACTCAACCGCTCAGGCCGCGTTCAGGATGAACTGTGTACTCCCGCACACATCAAACGCCATACCGACGCTTGGGGAGACGTAACATGAAAAGGATCGCCATCGCTCTCGCCACCGCCACCGCGCTGCTGGCATCGCCCGCCGTCTCGGCCAAGGCGCCGAAGCTTACCGGCGAGCAGAAGCTCGCGAAGCTGCTCGAGGGCCGCGTCGCCGGCAAGCCGGTCGACTGCATCAACCTGCATGCATCGCGCAACGCCCGGATCATCGACAAGACCGCGATCGTCTATGACAATGGCGGCACGATCTACGTCAACCGTCCGGTCCATGCCAGCACGCTGGACGATGACGACATCATGGTCACCAAGCCGACCTCGGGTCAGCTCTGCAGCGTGGATACGGTGCAACTGCGCGATCGTTCGCAGTTCGGCTACAGCGGCTTCGTGGGCCTGAGCAAGTTCGTGCCCTATCGCAGGATCGATCGGGTCTCGCAGCGCTGATGACGGCGCCCGCCGCTGGGAAACCCTGGGCGGCGGAGCTACTCCATTTCTGGTTCAGCGAGCTGCGCCCGGATCAATGGTTCGGGCGCAGCTCGCATGTCGACACGGCATGCCGCACGCGCTTTGCAAGGCACTTGCAACGGCTATGCAACCGCCCTGCAAGCGAGTTCCTGCGCGATCCATTGACGGCACGGGCGGCGGTGCTGCTGTTCGACCAGATCCCGCGCAACATCCATCGCGACAGCCCGCGCGCTGTCGCCACCGACGCCACGTCACCGGGTGATGGCGGATATTTCTCGCCGATGTTGACGTAGATGGCCATGCCGCAGGATACGCTTGGCCAAGCTTGCCATCACTCCCACTCGATGGTGCCCGGCGGCTTCGACGTGAAGTCGTAGACCACGCGGTTGATGCCCTTCACCTCGTTGATGATCCGCGTCGCCACCTGGCTGAGGAACGCGGCGTCGAAGGGGTAGATATCGGCGGTCATGCCGTCGGTGGAAGTCACGGCGCGCAGGGCGCAGACGTTGTCGTAGGTGCGCCCGTCGCCCATGACGCCGACCGTCTTCACGGGGAGAAGCACCGCGAAAGCCTGCCAGATCGCGTCGTAGAGCCCTGCGTTGCGGATCTCCTCCAGGTAGATGGCGTCCGCCTTGCGCAGCACGTCGCAGCGCGCCCGCGTCACTTCGCCGGGGATGCGGATGGCGAGGCCGGGTCCGGGAAACGGGTGGCGGCCGACGAAGACGTCGGGCAGGCCCAGTTCGCGGCCCAGTTCGCGCACTTCGTCCTTGAACAGCTCGCGCAGCGGCTCGACCAGCTTCATGTCCATCCGGTCGGGCAGGCCGCCGACGTTGTGGTGGCTCTTGATCGTCACCGAAGGTCCGCCGGTGAAGGACACGCTCTCGATCACGTCGGGATAGAGCGTGCCTTGTGCCAGGAATTCCGCGCCGCCCAGCTTCTTCGCCTCGTCCTCGAACACGTCGATGAAGGTCTTGCCGATGAACTTGCGCTTGGCTTCGGGGTCGGTGACGCCGGCAAGACCCTTGAGGAACAGCGTCGATGCGTCGACGTGGACCAGGGGGATCTGATAGGCACCGCGGAACAGCGACACCACTTGCTCGGCCTCGCCATGCCGCATCAACCCGTGGTCGACGAACACGCAGGTCAACTGGTCGGCGCCGGAGTCCTTCAGCGCTTCATGGATCAGCACGGCGGCCACGGCTGAATCCACCCCGCCCGACAATCCGCAGATGACGCGCTTGCCGCCGACCTGGGCGCGGATTTCCTCGATCTTGGTCTTGCGGAACTCCGCCATCGTCCAGTCGCCGGCTAGGCCGCAGACGTGGCGCACGAAGTTCTTGAGCAGCCGCGCGCCGTCAGGCGTGTGGACCACCTCCGGGTGGAACTGCATGCCATAGATGCGCCGGTCGTCGTCGGCGATGATCGCGAACGGCGCTCCCGCGCTCGACGCCACGGGGCGAAAGCCATCGGCCAGTTCCGTCACCCGGTCGCCGTGGCTCATCCAGACCTGGTGGGTCTCGCCCGGCTTCCACAAGCCGTCGAACAAGTCGCAGCGATCCGCCACCTCGATGAAGGCGCGTCCGAACTCGCCGCTGTCCCCGCCGACGACGCCGCCGCCAAGCTGGTGCATCAGCGCCTGCTGACCGTAACAGATACCCAGCATCGGCACGCCGCTTTCCAGGATCGGCACGGGAATGCGGGGACCGTCCTGCTCCAGCACCGATGCCGGGCCGCCCGAGAGGATCACCCCCTTGGGCCGCATGCGTTCAAACGCCGCTTCGGCCGCGGAGAACGGCGCGATCTCCGAATAGACCCCCGCTTCGCGCACGCGGCGTGCGATCAGCTGGGTAACCTGGCTGCCGAAATCGACGATAAGGATGGATTCAGAGGTCTCGATGCTCATGGCCGCGCGGTAATCCGGGGCGCGCCGCGAGTCCAGAGCCTCTCCTGCGGTGTCGGACGCCTGCATCATCCATGTGATAGCTCGCTTGCAATTCTTGCAAGTTCTATCGTTTCCTTCGCATTTGCGAAAATTACTAACCCACCTATGTTGCAAGTGCGAACGGCGGAGCCCTTCTTCCCCCGGAGTTCCGCCGTCCGTCAACCATGCAACAGGAAACAAGACATGCAGATCATCGTGCACAAGACCGTCGGCATCGCCGCCGCCCTGGGCTTCAGCGCCCTCGCTTTCGCCGTCACGCTCGTCTGAGCGGCGCGGCGCCCAATACCTGAAGGAGCATACCCATGACCACTTCGGCCCACAGCATCCCGCTCGCGCCTCGTGGTGACTTCACCGGCGCATTTTCCGCCGAACACGAGACGCGCGCGCATTCGAGCCGCAGCCGCTTCGACAAGTGGCTTGCCGCTCTCGATCGCTACGCCGAGCGTTACGCCGCGCTGACGCTCGAAGGCAAAGCCATCAACCCGTTCTTCTGAACGATCGACTTCTTCTGAACGATCAACCGGGGGCGCCCCATTTCGAGGCGCCCGACCGGTCGCCGATGCGGCCGGGATTTGTGGAAAAGCCGAGCCGCCGCGACAGTTCCGCTTGGGCAAACCGGGCGGAATGCGTATATGATCGGCATGGCAACCAATCCCCAAGACAGCACTCCCCAAGACAGGCAGCCCGGCACCGAAGCGACCGGCGGCACCTACAGCGCGGATTCGATCAAGGTCCTCAAAGGTCTCGACGCGGTCCGCAAGCGTCCCGGCATGTACATCGGCGACACCGATGACGGTTCCGGCCTCCACCACATGGTGTTCGAAGTGTCGGACAACGCCATCGACGAGGCGCTGGCGGGGCATTGCGACCTTGTCCTGATCGAACTCAACCCCGACGGCTCGGTCTCCGTGGAGGACAACGGCCGCGGCATCCCGGTCGACATCCACGCCGAGGAAGGCGTCTCCGCCGCCGAGGTCATCATGACCCAGCTCCATGCCGGCGGAAAGTTCGAGAACACCAGCGAGGACAACGCCTACAAGGTGTCCGGCGGCCTCCACGGCGTCGGCGTCTCGGTGGTCAACGCGCTGTCGGAATGGCTTGAGCTGACCGTCTGGCGCGACGGCAAGGAATACTGGATGCGGTTCGAGCGCGGCGACGCCGTGGCGCCGCTCATCGTCAAAGGCGATGCGCCCGCCGAGAAGAAAGGCACCCGCGTCACCTTCCTCGCCTCCGACGAGACTTTCAAGAACGTCATCGAATACGACTTCGAAAAGCTGGAGCACCGCTACCGCGAACTCGCGTTCCTGAACTCAGGCGTCCACATCAAGCTGCGCGACTTGCGCCATGCCGACGCGCTGGAGCACGACTTGTTCTACGAAGGCGGGATCGCCGCCTTCGTCCAGTATCTCGACCGCAACAAGCAGGCCCTGATGCCGGAGCCGATCGCCATCTCCGCCGACCGCGACGGGATCGGCATCGAAGTCGCGCTCGAATGGAACGATTCGTACTACGAGAACGTCCTCACCTTCACCAACAACATCCCGCAGCGCGATGGCGGCACGCATTTGGCCGCGTTCCGCGCCGCGCTGACGCGCACGCTCAATTCCTATGCCGACAAGTCGGGAGCGCTCAAGCGCGAGAAAGTCTCGCTCTCCGGCGACGACATGCGCGAGGGGCTGACCGCGATCGTCTCGGTCAAGCTGCCGGATCCGAAGTTCTCCAGCCAGACCAAGGACAAGCTGGTCTCATCCGAAGTGCGCCAGCCGCTCGAAAGCCTGATGGCCGACAAGATGAGCGAATGGCTGGAGGAGAACCCCGGCCACGCCAAGTCGATCATCCAGAAAGTGATCGACGCAGCCGCCGCGCGCGAAGCGGCGCGCAAGGCACGCGAGCTGACGCGGCGCAAGGGCGCGATGGACATCGCCTCGCTACCCGGCAAGCTGGCCGACTGCCAGGAGCGCGACCCGTCGAAATGCGAACTGTTCCTGGTCGAGGGCGATTCGGCCGGCGGCTCGGCCAAGCAGGGCCGCGACCGCGCGATCCAGGCGATCCTGCCGCTGAAGGGCAAGATCCTCAACGTCGAGCGCGCACGGTTCGACCGGATCATCTCGTCCAAGGAGGTCGGCACGCTGATCCAGGCGCTCGGCACCGGCATCCGCGACGACTTCAACCTGGGCAAGCTGCGCTACCACAAGATCGTCATCATGACCGACGCCGATGTCGACGGCGCCCACATCCGCACGCTGCTGTTGACCTTCTTCCACCGCCAGATGCCCGAGATCATCCGCGCCGGACACCTCTTCATCGCCCAGCCGCCGCTCTACAAGGTCAGCAAGGGCCGGTCGGAGGTCTACCTCAAGGACGACCGGCAGCTCGACCGCTATCTGGTCGAAGCCGGGCTCAACGGCCGTGTGCTGGAGACCGCGGGCGGCGCACGCGGCGGCAGCGAGCTGGCGGCGCTGGTGGACCACGCCATGGGGTTGCGCAACCTGATGGGCTTCGTCCCGCGCCGCTATGATCCGGCCATCGTCGAGGCCCTCGGCCTCGCCGGCGCGCTGGAGCCGGGCCTTTCGAACGAGGCGCGCGGGGCCGCGCTCGACCGCACCGCCGAATGGCTCAACCGCGGCGACCGCGAGGCACGCTGGAGCGCGCGGCTTACCGAAGAGGGCGATGTCGAGATCAACCGCCTGTGGCGCGGCGTCACCGACAACCATCGCATCGACGCCAGCTTCCTGACCAGCGCCGAAGCGCGCAAGCTGGCGCGGGTCGCGGGCGAGCAGGCCGAGGTCTACAAAGGCACGGCGCGGCTGGCGAAAGCCGGCGCGGCCGAGGAAACGCCCGAGACCCAGGATGAGCCGTTCGCATCGAGCGAAGTCGAGATGCCGGACGACGCGCCGATCCAGCGTGTCTCGACCGCGCTCGACACGAACGAAAGCATCACCCGGCCGACGCAGTTGCTGGACACCGTGCTGGCGGCCGGCCGCAAGGGCCTGTCGATCTCGCGCTACAAGGGCCTGGGCGAGATGAACGCCGACCAGCTGTGGGAGACCACGCTGGATCCCGAGAACCGCGCGCTGCTTCAAGTGAAGGTCGAGGACGCCGACGTCACCGACGAGATCTTCACCCGACTGATGGGCGACGTGGTGGAGCCGCGCCGCGACTTCATCCAGGAGAACGCGCTCAACGTCGCCAATCTGGACGTGTGACGGGCCGCGAGCCCTCGACCGCGGAACTGGAGAGACTGGCGCTCGCGGCCTTCGCGCGGATTCCGCCGCCGTTCGCCGCACATCTTGGCGACGTCGTCGTTCGGGTCGAGGATTTCGCCGATGCCGAAACCCTCGACGATCTGGGCATCGAGAACCGCTGGGAGCTGACCGGGCTCTATCACGGCCGCTCGCTCGACGAGCAATCGGTCTGGGAAAGCGGCGAGCTGCCGCCCCTGATCACGCTCTATCGCCGGCCGCTGCTGCGCGAATGGCGCGAGACGGGCGTGGCGCTGGATGACCTGATCGCCCATGTCGTGATCCACGAGGTCGGCCACCACTTCGGACTTTCCGACGAGCAGATGGAAGAAATCGAGCAAGGCGGCGAGTAACCGACCCTCCTTACCCAATAGTACAACTGTGTTATATTTGCATCAGTTTCCACTTTTCTCCCGACAGACTTGCGGCCGACGCGATCCCCAAGCAAGGATAGCTTGTTGAAGATATGGAAGGTCAGGATCGTCAGGGGTCCGCCTTCCAGGGGAGAGGGAATCCATGACCAAGTCCGAAGCGAACCGCGCGTCTTTTCGCCAGTTGTTGACTGGAAGCGCAGGCAGGACGGCCTCGCTCGCCGTACTCACCGCCCTGCTGGCCGTTCCCGGCGCCGCTCTGGCCCAGGCCGAGCCCGAAGCCGAAACGAACAGCCAGGACATCATCGTCACCGCGCAGCGCCGCTCGGAACGCCTGCTCGACGTGCCGATGTCCGTCACCGCGCTCACTTCGGAAACGCTCGAGAAGTCGGGCGTCATCAGCACGTCGGATCTCGGCAAGGTCACGCCGGGCCTCCAGATGACTTATTACGGCAGCAACCTGCAGCCCTCGATCCGCGGCGTGACATCGACCGGCGGCAACCTGGGCGACAACCCCAGCGTCGCCATGTACCTCGACGGCATCTACCAGGCGCAGCAGATCGCCGCCGTGCTCGACCTTCCCGACGTGGACCAGATCGAAGTGCTGAAAGGCCCGCAAGGCACGCTCTACGGCCAGAACGCGACCGGCGGCGCGATCATCATCACCACCCGCGCGCCCGGCTTCGAGCCGACCGGCAAGGCTTCGGTCAGCTACGGCACCTATAACGACATCGCCGCGCGCGCGTTCATCAGCCTGCCGGTGGCCGACGACACCGTCGCCTTCAGCCTGGCCGGCGCCTACCAGGACCGCGACGGCTTCCGCCGCCAGGTGGCGACCGGCAAGCGCGACTGGGGCCTCCATTCCGAAGTGGTCCGCGCCAAGGTGCTGCTCCAGCCGTCGGACGCGGCCAAGGTCACCTTCACGGCGTACTATGCCAATCGCTCCGATTCGGCGCCCTATGCCTCGGTGGCGCTCAACAACAATTCGCTCGGCTACGCCATCTTCCCCAACGCGCCCAAGGTGACGCGCCCCGCCAAGCAGTTCGGCGGGGTCGAGGACGTGCACGTCGCGGCGGAGGCATACGGCTTCAGCGGCCGGGCCGAAGTCGACCTCGGCGCCGGCACGCTGAACTGGATATCCTCCTATTCGCGGACCAAGGTCGATGCGCTTGCCGACCTCGACGCCTCGCCGGTCAATCTCGTCGAGTATCGTTACAAGTACCTGATCGACAAGACCCAGTTGCACGAAGTGAACTTCGCGTCGCAGCAGTTCGGCGCGCTCAGCTTCATCGTCGGCGCGCTGTACATGAAGATCGATTCGGCGTTCGACCAAGGGCACTTCCTGCTCCGCACGCCCAGCCTGATGCCCGCGCCGAGGCTGCCGGTCACGCTCGACGTCGCCGCCGACGCGTTCGTGAAGAAGGAAGTCATGGCCGCCTATGGCGAAGTGACGTTCGAGGTGACCGACGCGCTCACCATCTCGGCGGGCGGACGCTATACCGAGGACAAACAGCGCGGCTTCAGCAACGCGATCGTGCCGGGGACGACGATCGCCTGCCCCTGCAACCCGGTCAAGGCGACCAACTTTTCCCCCCGCGTGACCGTGCGCTACGAGCTTGACCCGGATTCGAACGTCTACGCGACGTTCGCCAAGGGCTTCAAGGGCGGCATCATCCTGAACAGCGAGTATGGCGCAGTCCCCACTCCCTCGGACGAAACCGACCCGATCGTGAAGCCCGAGAAGATCACCGCCTACGAAGTGGGCTACAAGGGCCGCCCGATCGACAACGTCACCCTGTCGCTCGCCGGTTTCTGGTACGATTACAAGAACCTGCAAGTCTCGGCCTATCGCGCGCCGGTCTACCTGACGCAGAACGCCGCGACCGTGCGCGGCAAGGGCCTGGAAGCCAGTCTGGACTGGGCGGTCACCCCGGACTTCACGCTTTCGGGCGGGGCGACCTGGCTGGACGCCAAGTTCCGCAGCTTCCCCGCGGCCCAGGGCTACCAGTCGACCGGCGTCGGCAACACGCCGATCATCATCGACCTCAGCGGCCACCGGCTGCTGCGTTCGCCGAAGCTGAGCGCGACCGCCTCCGCCAATTACGAAGCGGAAACCGCCGCGGGCACCATCGGCGCCTACGTCTCGATGCTCTACAACAGCGGCATGCTGCTGGAGAACACCGGCCGCATCAAGCAGGACAGCTATGCCACGGTCGACGCCCAGCTCTCGTTCGGTCCCGCCAGCGTCGAGGGGCTGCGCTTCGTGCTGTGGGGCAAGAACCTGACCAACACCGCGTACTGGAACAACGGGTTGATCAGCGACTTCGGCGACGCGGTGAGCTATGGCGAGCCGAGGACCTACGGTGTGCGCGCCGAATTCGAGTTCTGAGGCGTGAAAACGCTGCCGGCCGGCTTCCGCCGGGGAATGCTCAAGGCGGCGCTCGCGGCGGTGATGTTGCCGCCCGCGAGCGCCGCTCCGGCGAAACAGGCCGACGCGGTCGTGCCGGTGGCGGAAGCCGCGCCGACGCCCTATCCCGGCCGCAAGTGGTCGCCCCCCGCGCCGAGCTACGGCATCGCCGTCCGCAAGGACATCCGCGTGCGCATGCGCGACGGGGTGGAGCTTCCGGCCGACGTCTATCTCCCGGCGGACCCGCGGACCGGACAGCCTCTGCCCGGCAAGTTCCCGGTGCTGCTGACCCGCAACTGGTACAGCAACGTCTCGGACCTGATGGCGGGCGCCGACCACCCGCCGGGGCGCGGCGACTATTTCGTGCAGCGCGGCTACGTCTTCGTTTCGGCCGACGTGCGCGGCACCGGCCGATCGCTCGATCCGGGCGCCTATCTCGACGAGCGCGACGCATGGGACGGCGTCGATCTGGTAAACTGGACGACCACGCTGCCGGAGTCGAACGGCAAGGTCGGCCTCGTCGGCTGCTCCGGCCTTGGCACGACCGTGCTCAATACCGCATCGGTTATCGGCCCGAACTCGCCGGTCAAGGCGATGATCGCGGCCTGCGTTCCGGGCGACCAGTACCGCGACACCTATACGGAGAACGGCGTGTTCTCGCCAAGCTGGGCCGGGCTATACGGCGTGGCGGCGGGCACGCTCGGCCCCGGCATGGTGCCCGAATTCACCCGCGTCTATCTCGATTCGCTCGCGAAAGGGGACGTGGCCTATTACCGCGACTGGTGGCGCGGGCGCAGCTTCGTGGAGCGGGCGCAACGAATCGCGGACATGGGCGCGCCGCTGCTGCTGTGGAACGGGTGGGACGACACCGGCTTCGGCGGGCTGGAGCTTTACGCCGCGTTGCAGAACGCCGCGCATCGCCGTTCCCCCATGGCGCCGCTGTGGCCGGGCATGGCGGTGTCGGGCAAGTATCAACTCATCCTGGGCGAATGGTCCCATGGCAAGGGACTGGACTACGCCATCCAGCTGCAATGGTTCGACACCTGGCTCAAGGGCATCGACACGGGCCTCGCCACCGCCACCAGGACGCCGATCCACGTGCAGGACCGGGTCACGCGCGACTGGGTGAACGCGGCGAGCTATCCGATGACGGCGCGCAACACCGTCCTCTATCTCGGCGACGGCGCGCTGACCGATGCGGTTCCCGGTCCCGGCGAGGATCGCCTGGACCGGGCCGCCGGCGCGGCGCTGGACTATACCGGGGAACCGTTCGGGAAGCCCATGCGGATCGCCGGACCGGCTGCCATCGGCATCGAGGCCTGGTCGAACAATAGCGACGCGCAGTTCGCCTTCGACCTGCTGGACGTGGCGCCCGACGGTTCGGCCAGGCCGATCTCCCACGGCATGGTGCTGGCCAGCATGTACGACCCCGATCCCGTCCGGTCATGGCGCGACAAACAGGGCAATCCGGTGCGCCCCTACCTGCGGCTTCAAAATGAAGCCCCGGTCGAGCCGGGCAAGCGGATTCGGTACGAGGTGCAGCTGGCGCCCACGCTGTGGACCATGCTTGCCGGCCACCGCCTGCGGCTGCGCATCGCGCCGGCCGCGCAACCCCAGGATTGCCGGATGGGCAATCGCGGCTGCGCCCTGCGGCGGGACGCGCGCGACCGGCTGGCCGGCGCGGTGCAGACGATCCGCCACGGCGGCGCTACCCCCTCGCTCATCAGCCTGCCGCTGGTGCCCGAAGACGCCTTCCCCCCGGTTGCCAGCATGGTGCCGCCTACCGCGAAGTACGCGCTGCCGCTCGACTGGTGAGCGGGGCTTTCTCAGCGATAGCGGGCGAGCGCATCCTCCACCCGCTCCAGCGCCGCGGCGAGCGGGTCGGTCTCGCCCAGCAAGTCGAACGTGCCGTTGAGCGTGAAGAAGCAGTGGCCGTGCACCGTAGCCAGAAGCGAACGCGCCAGTCCAGGTGCGTGGTCGCGGTACGCTTCGGGTAACGCCGCCGCGATCTCTCGCACCACCACTTCGGTGATCGCGGCAACCTTGATCTGATAGTATTCGGGCACCGCCTCGCCTTCTGGCAGGCGGAAATCGTAGAGGGCCGCCCAGGCATGGCGATGGCGCACCGCGAAGTCGAAATAGGCGTCTATCGCGGCGCGCAGACGGTTTTCGCCTGCCCCTCCCCCACCCTCCAATCGCCGCTCCAGCGCTGCCAGCCACATGTCCAGCGTGCGGCCGTTGATCGCCAGGATCAGCTGGTCGTAAGAACCGAAGACGTTGTAGATCGTGCCGATCGAATAGCCGACGCGTTTGGCCACCTCGCGCGCCGAGAACCGCGCGAAGCCCACCTCGGTGATCTGGCGGTGCCCTTCGGCGACGATCATCTCGCGCAGTTCGGGGCGGGAGTGGTCGGACCGCCTACCCACCGTCAGCCTTGAGCCTCGCCGACTACCGACATTTCGAACGAAGCCACGACAACGACCTCCGGAGGTATCGGGTGCAAGACTAGTTCGCCTTGCGCACGAACGGGTACTTCATCTGCGCCAGGTATCCGGGCGGAACGCTTTCGGGAACGCCATAGGCCTTGGGCCATGCACCGTCCGGCAGGTAGTGCGTGCCGAACAGGCGATCGTATATCGGAAAGTGGATGGCGAAGTTCTTGTCGACCCCTTCCGCGTCGAGCGCGTGGTGCCAGTGGTGGAAGCGCGGCAGGGCCAGCCAGTGACCCAAGCGGTTGAAATCGCCGCGCAGATTGGCGTGGAGCAGCGATGACCAGACATAGACGAGTCCGACGTAGGCCTGCATCACCGACGGCAGGAACCCAAGCGTCAACAGCGGCAGCGACGTCACCGACCGCAGCATGACCATCTCGACGAAGTGCATGCGCGCGCTCGCCAGCCAGTCCATGGATTTCGCGCTGTGATGCACCGCGTGGAAGCCCCAGAGGAACGGTACGCGGTGGAAGGCGCGGTGGAACCAGTACTGCATGAAATCGGTCACCGCGATCGCGACCAGAAGCTGCACGATCCACGGCCAGCCCGACACCGCCGCGCGCGTGCCTCCCAGCCAGTCGGCATGGGAATTGACATAGCCGGACGGCGCGAGATTGATGAAGGTGATAAGCTGCACCAGCATCGAGCTGACGAGGTAATAGAACAAATCCTCGCGCCATTCCGGGCGGAACAGCCGTTGATGGGCATAACGCGGCAGGAAGCGCTCCAGCGGCGCGAACATCAGGCCGGTGGCGACCATGTTGACCGCGAAGAAATCGATCCCGAAGAAGATGCCCCAGTCGTGCATCTCGCGCGCTTGTACCGCCGAACCGCCCAGGATCGTGGCGGTGAGCGCGATCACCAGCGCGGTGGCGCCGATGGCTTTCCTCGGCCGCAACAGCAGGCTGAGCAGCGCCAGGGCATAGGCGGTCAGCAGGATCAGATGCACCGCCAGCCGGAAGCCGGCGTTGTCGCGCAGCACGCCAAGCTCGGGCATTCCCGCCCACGCCGGCCAGCGCAATGCCATGACGCAGCACAGACCGAATATCGCCAGGACGATCGCGAAAAAGCCCGAAAACCAGCCGGTGCCGAAACCCCGCGCCTCTATCGGCGCTTCCAGATCGCGCGCCAGATTTGAGAGAAAGTTCCGCTTCATGATATCCCCCCGTTCACCCACGCGACCGACCTAGCATGGAACGGACCGTCGCACCAAATTGAACGATGTATATTATTTTAATTGAACAACGATCATTTTAACGGTACGCGTGCGTCACTGGAGGATTGGGCCATGGAATTCATCCTGACGCTGGGTATCGTGATCGGCGCCGTGCTGCTGTTCGACGCACGCGGACGGTTGAAGCGGGTGGAGCAGCGGCTCGCACTGGCCGAGGCCGGGCTGCGCCAGCGGATCGCGGCGGGAACGCCGGCCCAGGCCATGGAGGGTGCTCCTTTAGCCCCCTCGTTTTCAGAGGGGGTCGGGGGTGGCGCCGCCCCCGCCGCCGAACTTCGCGGCGCGAGCGATGCTCTCGCATCGCCACCACCCCTGCCCCCCTCCCCGGAAGAGGAGGGGGAAAACGCAACGTCATCTCCCCTCCCGCCGGCGGGAGCAGCCGGGGGTGGGCATGTGTCGCACAGCGAGCCGCCTATCCCGCCCGCACCCCCCTCTCCCCGCGTCTCGATCAATTTCGAGGAGCTGTTCGGCCGCAAGCTGCCGATCTGGGCGGGCGGCATCACGCTGGCGATCGCCGGCGTGCTGATCGTCAAGTATGCCATCGACATCGGCCTGTTCGGCCGCGTGTTCACGCCCGGCGTCCAGGCCGTCTGCGGCTTGCTGTTCGGTTTAGGCCTGATCGGCGGAGCGGAGTGGGCGCACGTCCGGCGCGACCGGGTGGACGATCCGCGCGTCGCGCAGGCACTGTCGGGCGCGGGAATCTCGACGCTCTATGCGGCGCTGCTGGTCGCGGCCAACGCATATGGTCTGATCTCGCCGCTGACCGCCTTCGTCGGGCTGGCGGTCGTGACCGCGATGGCGCTGGCCCTGTCGCTGCGCCACGGCGCGCCTTCCGCGCTGCTCGGCCTCGCGGGCGGCCTCGCCGCTCCGGCGCTTACCCTCGGCATCACCGCCAACGTGCCGCTGCTGGCGGTCTACATGGCCTTCACCGTCGCCGGGCTGGTCGGCGTCGCGCGGACGCAGCGATGGCCGTGGCTGGCGCTGCTCGCCCTCGTCGGTGGCGCGGGCTGGAGCCTGTGGCTGATCCTGGCGGGTCAGGCGCTGACCGTGCTGGGCTCGCTCTCGGTCGGTATGTTCGTGGTGCTGATCGCGGTGGCGGCGCCGCTGTTCGCCTTCGAAGGCGCGCGCGGCCCCCTGTTGCGCGGCGTCGCGGCGGTCGTCGGCGCGGCGCAACTTGCCTTGCTGGTGGCGACGGGCGGCTTCGCGCCGCTCGACTGGGCGCTGTTCGCGCTGATCGCCGGCGCCGGGCAGTGGCTGGCATGGCGGGACGAGAAGCTGGCGGTCGTGCCGACTCTGGGCGCGGCGCTGTCGGTCCTGCTGCTGCTGATCTGGCCCGACCCGGCAAACGGACGCCTGCTGCCGGTCGGGCTCGCGCTCGCCGCGATCCACGCCGGACCGCTCATGGCGCGGATGTGGACCAGTCCGGTTCGCGTCCAGCGCGCGATAGAGCTTTCGGCCATCGCCGTGGCCGCGCCGGTCGTGGCGTTGCGGCACCTCTGGGGATACGACACGACAGTCGCGCTGGCGGCGCTCGGCGGCGCGGCGGTCATACTCGCCGCGGCAGCCACGGGCTGGACCAGGGAGCGTCAGGGCGACAGCCGCTTCGCATGGCTGATCGCAACGGGCGCCGGCCTGCTGATGACCTCCGCCTGGTTCGCGGTGCCGCACTGGCAGACGCCACTGTTCTCCGCCGCCATTGTTGCCGCCATCGTCGCGCTCGCCAAGCCCGCCGGCGACCGGCGGCTCGAAGCGGCCGCCGCGGGCTTCGGCCTCTTCGTTGTCATGCAACTCACCAGCACGGTACGCGACTTCGCGGAGCTGGACGCGCTGACCAGGGGAGCCGCCGTGGTCGACGGTCTGTCGGTCTTGCGCTGGGCGGCCATCACTGTGATGGCCGCATTCATGGCGTGGCGCGCGGAGCGACCGCTGGTGCGCGACGGCAGTGGCGCGCTCGCGGCCGGCCTCGCATACGGCACGCTGGCCCAAGTCCTGCCGCTGACCGCCCTTCCGCTCGTCGCGCCGCCGGGCGTGCTGGCGCTGGTTCTTGCCGGTAAAGGAGCGGACTGGCCCCGCCTGCGCGCGCCTGTCACCGCACTAGTCGCCATCGTCATCGCCTGGGCCTTCGTCCCGCTGGCGGTGTGGAGCGCACAGGCCGCGCTGTCGCTGGGCGGCGCGCCGATGCGGCTGGCCGACGACGACCTCGTGGCCGGCGCGGTGGCTCGCCGCCTGCTCGCTCCGGCGCTGCTGGTCGGCGCGGCCCTGTGGTTGTCGCGTGAGCGGTTGCCCCGTGCCGCGATGCTGGCCGGAACCGTGCTCGCCGGAGTGCTCGGCCTCGTCTCGGTGCACTGCTTCTACCGGATCGGCTTCGCGAGTGCCTTCGGCGCCGATTTCGTCGCGACCGGGCTTGCCCAGCGGCTGGTCTGGGATGCGCTGCTGATCGGCGCCGGTCTTGCGCTGTGGAGGCGCGCTCGGGGCCTCCCAGGTGCCGTTGTGGTCGGCCTAGGCGCGCTTCACGTCGCCTGGTACAGCCTGCTGCTGCACGACCCCCTGTGGAGCGCGCAACACGTGGGGCCGGTGCCGCTCGCCAACCTCCTGCTGCCGCTGTTCGCCGCGCTGCCGCTGTGCCTGTGGCTGCTCGGGAGCATGCGACCCGCCCTCGCCCGCTTTACCGGCAAGACGCTCCAGCCGGTCGTCATGGTCATGGCCGCCCTCTTGGCCTGGGCCACTCTGCGCCAGGCATTCCACGGCACGCTGCTGGTCGAGCCGGGCCTTGGCGGAAGCGAGGACATCCTGCGCTCGATCCTGGGCATCGCGCTGGCGGTCGGCTACCTGCTCTGGGGCATCGCCAGGCACCGCCGCGACTGGCGGATCGCCTCGCTTTTCCTGATGCTGGCGGCGGTGGTGAAGGTGTTCCTGTTCGACGCCTCGGGCCTTGAGGGACTGCTGCGCATCGCCTCGTTCGTGGCGCTGGGCTTCAGCCTGATCGGGCTGGGCTGGCTCTACAGCCGCCAGTTGCGAGGGGAAATTTCAGGCACGGAACTGCCAACCTCGTCATTGCGGGCGTAGCGAAGCGATCCATGGCGGCGCAATGCCGCCCTGGATGCTTCGGGAATGCAAGTCCCATGCAATGACGATGCTTGTTAAGATAATGATGCTTTAGAGCCACCGGGGGTACACAGCATGGCGGCACCGGATATCTCATTGTTGGCCAAGCGCCGGTTCGGGCCGATGTTCGTCGTCCAGTTCCTCGGCGCCTTCAACGACAACCTGCTGAAGTTCGCGCTGCTGTTCCTGGCGAATTTCGGGATTCTGGCAAACCAGCCGGACAAGGCGGAACTGCTCGCGGCGGTCTCCACCGGGCTGTTCATCCTGCCCTACTTCCTGTTCTCGGCCTTGGCCGGGCAACTGGCCGATCGCATCGACAAGGCGCGGTTGGTGCGCTGGGTCAAGGGCGCGGAAGTGGGCATCATGACCCTGGCGCTGGCCGGATTCTGGTGGCAATCGCTGCCGGTCCTGCTGACCTGCCTGTTCCTGATGGGGCTGCATTCGACGCTGTTCGGCCCGGTCAAATACTCGATCCTGCCGCAGCATCTGCGCGGCAACGAGATCATGGGCGGCACCGGCCTGATCGAGGGCGGCACGTTCCTGGCGATCCTTGGCGGGCAATTGCTCGCCGGGCTGATCCCGGCCCGGGAAGCGGGACTGGCCGCGACGGGGCTTGCCATGCTGGGCTTCCTCGCCAGCCTTGCGGTGCCCGCCGCGCCGCCGCTACGCGGCCCTCATCCGATAGACTGGAACGTCTTCAAGGGCACCGCCGCGATCCTCAGGACCGCCCGCCACGGGCGCGGCGTGTGGCTCTCGATCCTGGGCATCAGCTGGTTCTTCTCGGCCGGCGCGGTGCTCGTCTCGGAGTTCGCGCCATTGGTCAGCGGCACGCTTTCCGCGCGGCAGGAAGTGGTGACGCTGTTCCTCGTGGTGTTCTCGGTGTCGGTCGCGGCAGGCTCGCTGGCGGTGAACAAGCTGCTCGGCGGCGAGGTCTCCGCGCGTTACGTGCCCGCCTCCGCCCTTGGCCTCGCGCTCGGCATGATCGACTTGTGGCTTTCGACGCGCGGGTTCGCGGTGGCGACCGCCGGGGCCTCGGTCGAACAGTTCCTCGCCAGTCCCGGCGCGATCCGCGTGCTGGTCGACCTGGCGGCGATCGCGCTGTCGGGCGGCATGTTCATCGTCCCGCTCTATGCGATCCTCCAGGTCCACAGCCCCCCCGAGGAGCGCTCGCGCATCATCGCCGCCAACAACATCGTCAATGCCGGGGTCACGGTGGCGACCGTGCTGGCGATCACCGGTCTGCTGGCCGTGGGCGTCAGCGTTCCCGGCCTCATCGGCGCGCTGGGCTTCGCGACGCTGGTGGTGGCGCTGATCTCGATCTGGCTGCTGCCCGAGACGCTGTTCAAGGGGGTGATCCGTTTCATCCTCAAGGCGCTGTACCGTGTCGAGGTCACCGGCATCGAGAACATGCCCAAGCCCGGCGAGCGCGCGGTGGTGGTGGTGAACCACCTCTCGTTCCTCGACGGCGCGCTGCTTGGCGCGTTCCTGCCGGGCAAGCCGACGTTCGCGATCAATACCCATATCGCCCGGAGTTGGGCGGTGCGGCCGTTCCTGGCCCTGTTCGACGCGTTCCCGGTCGATCCGACCAACCCGATGGCGGCCAAGGCGATGGTCAGGGCCGTCAAGGAGGGCCGCACGCTGGTGATCTTCCCCGAAGGCCGCATCACCGTGACCGGCGCGCTGATGAAAGTGTTCGACGGCCCCGGCATGGTCGCCGACAAGGCCGACGCGCCGATCGTGCCTGTGCGGCTCGACGGGCCGCAGTACACGCCGTTCTCTCGCATGAAGGGCAAAGTGCGCCGACGCTGGTTTCCGAAGATCACGCTCACCGTGCTGCCGCCCCGCCGCTTCGCCATAGCCAATGACCCCGGGGCAGAGATGAGCGCACGCGAGCGCCGGGCAATCGCCGGCCGCCGTCTCTACGACGAGATGAGCGCGATGATCTTCGACACCACCGATACCGACCGCACGCTGTTCACCGCGCTGACCGAAGCGCGGCACCTGCATGGCGGCAAGGCGCTGGTGGTCGAGGACGTGAAGCGCGAGCCGCTGTCCTACGACCGGTTGCTGATCGCCGCCGATCTGCTCGGCAGGAAGCTGGCGGCGGGGACGCAGGCCGGCGAAGCGGTGGGCGTGCTGCTGCCCAACATCAACGGCGCGGTGGTGGCGTTCTTCGCGTTGCAGGCGCAAGGCCGGGTCGCGGCCATGCTGAACTTTACCGTCGGTCTCGCCAACATGCGCTCCGCCTGCTCGACCGCGCGGATTCGCACCGTCGTCACCGCCCGCGCCTTCGTCGAACAGGCGAAACTGGGCGATGTCGTCGCCGCGCTCGAAGCGGACGGGCTGCGCGTGGTCTATCTCGAGGATGTCAGCGCCGGCATCGGCACGGGCGCGAAACTGTGGGCGGCGCTGACGAAAGGCGGCATCGCCCGCCGCCATCGTGCCTTGCGGCTCTCGCCCGATGCGCCCGCCGTGGTGTTGTTCACCAGCGGCTCCGAAGGCGTGCCCAAGGGTGTCGTCCTTACCCATCGCAACCTGCTTTCCAACTTGGCGCAGCTTGCCGCGCGGATCGATTTCAACTCCAGCGACGTGGTGCTGAACGCGCTGCCGGTATTCCACAGCTTCGGCCTGACCGGCGGCACGCTGCTGCCGGTGCTGAACGGCATCCGCACCGTGATGTACCCCAGCCCGCTGCACTATCGCATCGTCCCCGCCCTCGCCTACGACGCCAACGCGACGATCCTGTTCGGCACCGATACGTTCCTCTCGGGCTATGCGCGGATGGCGCACGGGTACGACTTCTACTCCTTGCGCTATATTTTCGCGGGCGCGGAAAAAGTCCGCGACGAGACCCGGCGGACTTATGCGGAGAAGTTCGGCCTGCGCATTCTCGAAGGCTATGGCGCCACCGAGGCCGCGCCGGTGATCGCCGTCAACACGCCGATGCACTTCAAGGCGGGCAGCGTCGGGCGGCTGCTTCCGGCGATAGAGGCGCGGGTCGATGAAGTGCCTGGCATCGATGAAGGCGGCAGGCTCTACATTCGCGGACCGAACGTGATGGCAGGCTATTTCCTCGCCGGCGACCCCGGCGTGCTGCACCCGCCGGAGCAAGGCTGGCACGACACCGGCGACATCGTCACCATCGACGAGGCCGGCTTCGTCACCATCAAGGGCCGGGCCAAGCGCTTCGCCAAGATCGGCGGCGAGATGGTGTCGCTGCCGGCGGTCGAAGGCTATGCCGGCGCGGTCTGGCCCGGCGCCGAGCATGCGGTCGTCACCCGCCCCGACGCCAGGAAGGGCGAGCAGCTCGTCCTCTTCACCACCGCGCCCGACGCCAGCCAGAAGGCGTTGCAGGAATGGGCGCGGGCCAATGGCGTGACCGAGTTGATGATCCCCAAGGACATCCGCGTGCTCGACGCGCTGCCGGTGCTGGGCACGGGCAAGCTGGACTATGTGACGCTGGGAGCGATGGCGGAGGATTGAGCCCCTCCCGCTCGTCATTGCTAGAGCACGATGATTTCGGTTTGAATCACTTCGTCAACTTAGAGAGCACGATGACTTCAGATTGAACCACCTCGTCATTGCGAAAGGCGAAGCAATGTAAAGTCATCATGGTCTAGCGGCCGGAGGCCGCGCGGCGATCTGCGAAAAGCGGCAGCGCGCGTATCCGCCGCGACATGAAGCGGTCGCTCACGCTTCCTCGCGCATCAGCACCCGGTTCAGCCGCTCGATCACTTCGTCCATCGGTTCGATCACGGTCACGCTGCGGCCCTCGCCGAAACGGATGCGGGTGCCGTCGCTCACCTGGGAAATGAAGCTGACTTGCGCGGCGTTGACCGCGGTGGCGACGCGATCGGCGCTGGTGAACTTGATGATCATGGCGGTTTTCTCCCGGTTGCTGGGGCCATATCATCGGCACAAACCGGCGGTCTGGCAAACGATACCGGTCCCGTTCCAACGAAACGTTGCGCAGGCGCAAATACGCGCCTATCTGCCCGCGATTGGCATTCGTGCCCCACCGCCGCCATATCGGCCGCGAAACGCAACAGAGAACATGATCTTCCAGAACCTTCCCGCGCTTCTGTCCGAAGCGCTCGCAACGCGTGGCTATGAAGCCCCCACGCCCGTCCAGGCCGCCGTGCTCGAAACCGAAGCGCAGGGACGCGACCTGGTGGTTTCCGCACAGACCGGCTCGGGCAAGACCGTCGCCTTCGGCCTCGCCATGGCCGCCGAACTGCTCGAAGGCAGCGGCGTGATCCGCGAGGTGCAGTCCCCGCTGGCCCTTGTCATCGCACCGACGCGCGAGCTGGCGCTGCAAGTCAGCCGCGAGCTGGAATGGCTGTACAAAGGCACCGGCGCGCGCGTGGCGACGTGTGTGGGCGGCATGAACCCCTCGGCCGAACGGCGCGTGCTGGCGCATGGCGCGCAGATCGTGGTCGGCACTCCCGGCCGGTTGCGCGATCATCTCGAACGTGGCGCGCTGGAGTTGCAGGCGCTCGCCGCCGTGGTGCTCGACGAGGCCGACGAGATGCTCGACATGGGCTTTCGCGAGGACCTAGAGGAAATTCTCGACGCCACACCGCAAGAACGGCGCACGCTGTTGTTCTCGGCAACGATGCCGAAGCCGATCGTCGCGCTCGCCCGCCGCTACCAGCGCGACGCGCTGCGCATATCCACGGTCGAGGAGAATCGCGGCCACGGGGACATCAGCTATCAGGCGATGGCGATCGCGCCCGCCGACATCGAGAACTCGGTGGTCAACCTGCTGCGGTTCCACGATGCCGAGACGGCAATGCTGTTCTGCGCCACGCGCGACAACGTCCGCCACCTTCACGCCAGCCTGACCGAGCGCGGCTTCGCGGCAGTAGCGCTTTCGGGCGAGCACAGCCAGAACGAGCGCAACCACGCGTTGCAGGCGCTGCGCGACATGCGCGCCCGCGTCTGCGTCGCCACCGACGTCGCCGCGCGCGGGATCGACCTGCCGAGCCTGAGCCTGGTGGTGCACGTCGAGATTCCGCGCGATGCGGAGACCTTGCAGCACCGCTCCGGCCGGACCGGGCGCGCGGGCAAGAAAGGCACCGCGATCCTGCTGGTGCCCTACCCGCGCCGCAAACGGGTCGAAGGGATGCTGCGCGGCGCCAAGATCGCCGCCGAATGGATCGCGCCGCCCTCCGCCGCCGAAATCCGCAAGGCCGACAGCGAGCGGCTGCTGGAAAAGCTGCTCGCGCCGGTCGAGATCGCCGAGGACGAAGGCGAGATGATTGCGCGGCTTGTGGCGGAACGCAGCCCGGAGCAACTGGCCGCGGCGCTGGTGCAGATTCACCGGGCTGCCTTGCCAGAGCCCGAGGAACTTCTCGCCGCCGACGCGCCACCGCCGCCGCGCGCGCCGCGTCCCGGCTTCGAGGGCAGCGCCTGGTTCCGGCTGAACCTCGGCCGCCGCCAGAACGCCGATCCACGCTGGATCCTGCCGCTGCTGTGCCGTCGCGGGCATGTGGTGCGCGGAGAGATCGGCGCGATCCGCATCATGAACAACGAGACCTTGTTCGAAGTGCCGCAAGCGGTCGCGACCCGGTTCCTCGCCTCGGTCGGCCGCACGGCGGGCGACGAGGACGATGGCGTGGAGATCACGCAAGTGGAAGGCACGCCGCGTGAGGAAGCGCGGCACAACAAGCGCGAAGGCCGGAACGAAGGCCGGAGCGAAAGCGGGCCCCCGCGCGAGCGCATCAAGCCTGCCTTCAAGCCCCGTGCCTACAGCGATGGCAATTCCGGTCCCAGAGAACGAATGGGAGAACGGGGGAGCGAACGAGGGGGCGAGCGGCGTGGCCCGCCGGCCAAGCGGTTCGGTCCGGGCGGCAAAGGCCCCGGCGGAAAGCCCGGCGGCGGGGGCGCATGGAGCAAGGGGCCCCGGAGCAACGGACCCAAGAGCAAGGGCCCTTACAAGCCCAAATGATCCGCATTCTCGTCGATGCCGATGCCTGCCCGGTCAAGGAAGAGGTCTACAAGGTCGCCTTGCGGCATCAGGTGCCCGTCACCATCGTCAGCAACAGCCCGATCCGCGTGCCGCAAAGCGCGCTGATCGACCGCGTGGTGGTGAGCGATGGATTCGACGCCGCCGACGACTGGATCGCGGAACGTGTGGCGGCGGGCGTGGTCTGCATTACCGCCGACATCCTGCTCGCCGACCGCTGCCTCAAGGCCGGCGCCACCGTGATCGCGCCCAACGGCAAGCCGTTCACCACCGGCTCGATCGGCGGGGCCGTCGCCACCCGCGCCATCATGGCGGACTTGCGGGCGGGGGGCGATGTGATCGGCGGCCCCCCGCCGTTCTCCAAGACCGACCGCTCACGCTTCCTCTCCGCGCTCGACGAGGCGTTGGTGCGATTGAAGCGGATGAGGTAGGAGCCCGTCATGGCCGAGAAATTCGAACGACATCGCCAGCCCTGGACGGCGGCCGAGATTCAGAAGCTGCACACGCTGGCGAAGAAGGGCATGGCGCTCAAGGCCATCGCCAAGGCGCTGACCCGCAGCGAGGAATCCGTGAAGGACCGCGCCAAGTCCGACGGGCTGAGCATCGCCAAACTTCGCTGATCCGCCGATGCTGCGCCTGTCCGGTCTTTCCCTGCCGCTCGATCACGAGCCCGAAGCATTGCCCGCCGCGATCGCCGCGCGGCTGGGCGTGCCGCGCGAGGATGTGCGCGGCTTCACCGTGTTCAAGCGCGGCAACGACGCGCGCAAGCGTGCCGCGATCCTGCTGGTCCATACCGTGGATGTCGATCTGGCCGACGAGACCGGAGTGCTCGCGCGGTTGTCCGGCGACAAGGATGTGCGCCCGACGCCGGACATGGCGTACAAGTTCGCCGCCCGTGCGCCGGAAGGCTGGACCGGCAAGCGTCCGGTCGTCATCGGCGCGGGGCCGTGCGGCCTCTTCGCGGCGCTGATCCTGGCGCAGTCGGGCTTCCGCCCGATCGTGCTCGATCGTGGCAAAGTCGTGCGCGAACGCACCCGCGACACCTGGGGGCTGTGGCGCAAGGCCGAGTTGAACCCGGACTCCAACGTCCAGTTCGGCGAAGGCGGAGCGGGCACGTTCTCGGACGGGAAGCTCTATTGCCGGGTCAAGGACCCGCGCTTTCTCGGTCGTAAGGTGCTGGAGGAGTTCGTTCGCGCGGGCGCGCCCGACGACATCCTGTGGGAAGCGCATCCGCACATCGGCACATTCCGCCTCGTCACCATGGTCGAATCGATGCGCCGCATGATCGAGGAACTGGGCGGCGAATATCGCTGGCGGACACGGGTCGACGACATCGAGCTGGAGCGCATGCCGGACGGCAAGCAGCGGCTGCGCGGACTGCACTTGCACGACGGCGGCTTCCTCGAAGCCGATCATGTCGTGCTGGCGGTGGGGCACAGCGCGCGCCCGACGTTCGAGATGCTGCACGCACGCGGCGTCCACTTGGAAGCCAAGCCTTTTTCCATCGGCGTCAGGATCGAGCATCCGCAAAGCTGGGTGGACCGCGCCCGCTTCGGCAATTGCGCCGGCCACCCGGACCTCGGCGCGGCGGCATACAGCCTGGCGCATCACGCCTCCAACGGGCGGACGGTATACAGCTTCTGCATGTGCCCCGGCGGCCGCGTCGTGGCGGCGACCTCCGAGGAAGGCAGGGTCGTCACCAACGGCATGAGCCAGTATTCGCGCGCGGAGTTCAACGCCAATTCGGGCCTCGTCGTCGGCATCGATCCGGCGCGCGATTATCCGGAAGGTCCGCTCGCCGGCATCGCGTTCCAGCGCCGCTGGGAATCGCTGGCTTACGAAGCAGGCGGCGGCGACTATTCCGCGCCGGGACAGAAAGTCGGCGATTTCCTCGCCGGACGGCCCTCCACCGAACCGGGCGAGGTGATTCCCTCCTACAAGCCCGGCGTCACCATGACCGACCTGTCGCGCTGCCTGCCCGACTTCGCCATCGAGGCGATACGCGAGGCGCTGCCGGTGTTCGGCCGGCAAATCGCACGGTACGATCATCCCGACGTGGTGATGACCGGGGTGGAGACGCGCACCTCGTCTCCGGTGCGGATCACGCGCGGCGCCGACTTCCAGAGCCTCGACGTCGAGCGGCTCTATCCGGCGGGCGAAGGCGCGGGTTACGCCGGCGGCATCCTTTCCGCCGCGATCGACGGGATCAAGGTAGCGGAAGCGGTGGCGAAAAGCATCGTTTCCGCATGACTTACGACGCAATCGTGATCGGCGCCGGAGCGGCCGGGATGATGAGCGCGATGACCGCCGGGCAGCGCGGAAGACGCGTGCTGCTGGTCGATCACGCCGACGCGCCGGGCAAGAAGATTCTGATCTCCGGTGGCGGTCGTTGCAATTTCACCAACATCCATAGCGCGCCCGACCGCTACCTCTCCACCAACCCGCACTTCGCCAAGTCGGCGCTGGGCCGCTACTCGCCACAGGACTTCATCGCGCTGGTCGAGCGTCATGGCATCGCCTGGCACGAGAAGACGCTGGGCCAGCTCTTCTGCGACCAATCGGCGCGGCAGATCGTCGACATGCTGGTGGGCGAGTGCGAGGAGGCCGGGGTAACTTTCGCGTTGGGTCACCCCGCCAGCCGGATCGAGCAGGGCGACGGCCTGTTCCGGGTGATTCTCAATGGTCAGGAGCACGCCGCACCCGCCCTTGTGCTGGCGACCGGCGGCCCCTCGATCCCCAAGCTGGGCGCCACGACATTCGCCTACGACACGGCGCGCCGTTTCGGCCTGGCCATCGTCCAGCCCCGCCCCGCCCTGGTCCCGTTCACGCTGGGGGGCGAGGAAGCCTTGTTCCGCGAGCTTTCGGGCGTCTCGGCCGATGTCGTCGTGCGCTGGAACAAGGTACGCTTCCGCGAGGCCGCGCTGTTCACCCATCGCGGGCTGTCGGGCCCGGCGATGCTGCAAATCTCGTCCTACTGGCAGCATCGTACGCCCATCGCGGTCGACTTCCTGCCCGACGCGGCGCCGGACTGGCTGCTGGCGGCGAAGCGCGAGAACCCGCGGCATTCGCTCCGCCGCGCGATTTCCGCGCATCTGCCCGAACGGCTCGGCGACGCGCTGCTCGAAAGGCTTCGCACGGAAAAAAAGCTGGGCGCGGAAGGAGAGCTGGGCGCGCTCACCGACAAGGCATTGCGCGCGATCCAGTCGCGTCTCGCCGACTGGGGGTTCGACCCCAACGGCACAGAGGGCTTCGCCAAGGCCGAAGTGACCGCCGGCGGCATCTCGACCGCCGAACTGTCCTCGCGCACGATGGAGGCAAAGAAAATGCCTGGCCTCCATGTCATCGGCGAGGCGGTGGACGTCACCGGCTGGCTGGGCGGCTACAATTTCCAGTGGGCCTGGGCGAGCGGCTGGGCTTGCGGGATGGCGCTTTAGAGTCTGATGACTTCGGTTTGAAGCGCTTCGTCATTGCGACCCCGGACTTGGTCCGGGGGAAGCAATCCAGGGCAGCGACACATCGCCCTGGATTGCCGCGGGGCTCCGCCCCTCGCAATGACGAAGCAATGTAAAGTCATCATGGTCCAGCTCGCCCTCCCCAGCAAGGGGAGGTGGCGGCCCGAAGGGCTGACGGAGGGAGTTCGCCGTCAGGCGCGGCGCTGAATCGCTGACCCCCTCCACCATCCTTCGGATGGTTCCCCTCCCCGTGCCGGGGAGGATTCAGCGCTTCGTCGCGAACCAGATGACGTGCCGCGCGCCTTTGCCGTTGCTGCGGGCGCGGACGGAGACTTCCTCGACCGCGAAGCCCGCTTCGTGCAAGCGGCGGGTGAAGGCCGGTTCCCGGTGCGCCGACCATATCGCCAGCACGCCGCCGGGCTTGAGCGCGGTCCGTGCCGACTGCAGTCCGCGCCGCGAATAGAGGAAATCGTTATCGTCGCGGGTCAGCCCCTCGGGCCCGTTGTCGACATCGAGCAGGATCGCATCGTAACCGCCGGTCGCCGCGTCGATCAGCATACCGACGTCCTCCATCACCAGCATCACGCGCGGATCGTCGAGGCAGCCTGCGGTCAGTTCCGTCATCGGCCCTTTCGCCCATGCGACGATCTCGGGCACGATCTCGGCCACGGTGACCCGCGCATCCTCGCACAGCACTGCCAGCGCGGCGCGCAAGGTGAAGCCCATGCCATAGCCGCCGATCAGCAGGTGGGGTGCCCTGTTACCGTTCAGCCGCTCGACGCTCATCGTCGCCAGCGCTTCCTCGGAACCGCTCATCCGGGTGCTCATCAGTTCGTTGCGGTCAAGAGAGATGATGAAATCGCGGCCGTGGCGGAACAGCCGCAACTCCTCGCCGCCGGGAACGCGCGCGGTGCCGATGTGCTCGCGAGGGATCATGTGTCGTTTTCCATCGCGGCGCCACTAGCATGGCAGATGGCGATCCTGCTAGGGCGCCGCCCATGCTGACCATTTCGGGCATCACCGTGCGCCTTGGCGGGCGCACCATCCTCGATCGCGCGCAGGCCGCGATCCCCACCGGCGCGCGCGTCGGCCTGATCGGCCGCAACGGCGCAGGCAAATCGACGCTGATGAAAGTCATGATCGGGCAGCTCGAGCCCGACGACGGCGCGATCGAGCTGCCGCGCCGCGCCCGCATCGGCTATATCGCGCAGGAAGCGCCCAACGGCACCGCCTCGCCCTTCGAGACCGTGCTCGCCGCCGATACCGAACGCGCGGCCCTGCTCGACGAAGCCGAGCACTGCACCGATCCCGACCGGCTGGGCGACGTGCACGAGCGGCTGCTGGCGATCGATGCCTATAGCGCCCCGGCCCGCGCCGCCCGCATCCTCATCGGCCTTGGCTTCGACGAGGCGATGCAGGCGCAGCCGCTCGACAGCTTCTCGGGCGGGTGGAAGATGCGCGTCGCCCTCGCCGCTCTCCTGTTCTCCTCGCCCGACCTGCTGCTGCTCGACGAGCCCTCGAACCACCTCGACCTCGAAGCGACGCTGTGGCTGGAGAACTTCCTGCGCGCCTATCCCGGCACGCTGATCGTCATCAGCCACGAGCGCGACTTGCTCAACAACGTGGTCGACAACATCCTGCACCTGCAAGGCGGCAAGCTGACGCTCTATCCCGGCGGTTACGACAGCTTTGAGCGCCAGCGGGCCGAGCGCGCGGCGCAGCTTGCCGCCGCCAAGGCCGCGCAGGACGCGCAGCGCGCCAAGCTGGAAGATTACGTCCGCCGTAACAGCGCCCGCGCCTCCACCGCCAAGCAGGCGCAATCGCGCGCCAAGATGCTGGCGCGGATGCAGCCGGTGGTGGCGATGATCGAGGACCCTTCGCTCAGCTTCGACTTCCCGAACCCCGCCGAACTCAAGCCGCCGCTGATCACGCTCGACCGGGCCGCGGTCGGCTATGCCGAGGACACGCCGGTGCTGCGGCGCCTGGGCATGCGGGTCGATCCCGACGACCGGATCGCGCTGCTGGGCCGCAACGGCAACGGCAAGACCACGCTTGCGCGCCTGCTCGCGGGGCAACTGGCGCCGATGGAAGGGGAGATGCACACCTCCGGCAAGCTCAGGATCGGCTATTTCACCCAGTATCAGGTCGAGGAACTGGCGGGCGGCGACACGCCGCTGGTGCACATGACCCGCGCGATGGAAGGCAAGCCGCCGCTGGCGGTGCGCGGACAGCTGGGACGGTTCGGCTTCTCCGGCGACCGGGCGATGACCAAAGTCGCGCAGCTTTCGGGCGGCGAGCGCGCCCGGCTGGCGCTGGCGCTGGTGACGCGCGACGCGCCGCACCTGCTGATCCTCGACGAGCCGACCAACCACCTCGACGTCGATGCGCGCGAGGCGCTGGTCCAGGCGCTCAACGCCTACGAGGGCGCGGTGATCCTGATCAGCCATGACCGGCATATGGTGGAACTGACCGCTGACCGGCTCATACTCGTCGATCAAGGGACGGCGGCCGAATATGCCGGCAGCATGGAGAATTACATCGATTTCGTGCTGGGGCGGAACCAGCCCAAGACGGAGGGAAAGGCCAAAGCCGCAAAAGTGGTGCGCAAGCCGGACGCGCCATCCTGGGAGGAAATGCGCGACCTCAAGAAGCAGGTCACCAAGGCAGAGAGCGCCATGGCCAAATTGCAGGCACAGCTCGTCGCGATCGACGGCGCGATGGTCGATCCGGCCGCCGCGCCCAGGCCGCTGTCCGGGCTGAACCTGGGGGAGCTGGCGCGCCGCCGCGCCGTGCTGTGGGAAGAACTCGAAACCACCGAGGCGCAGTGGCTTCAGTTCAGCGAGCGTCTCGACGCCGCCGAATGAGCGCGGCTCCGGTCACGGAGACGACGATGCCGGCAAGGATCAGCGCCATCCCCGCGAGGTGGAAGCCATGCAGGCGCTCATCGAGCAACACGGCGGCGAGCAGCGCGCCGAAAATCGGCATCAGGGCGATCGTCTGCCCCGCGCGCCCGGCGCCGACCGTGGCGACCGCGCCGTTGTAGAGCATGTAAGCCACGACCGAAGGCAACAGCGCGACATAGGCCCAGGCGCCGAACACCTGCGGCGTCCAGCGCATCGCCGCGATCTCGCGCCATTCGGTGGCGGCAAGCGGCACCATCGCCAGCGCGCCGATGGCGAACGTCACCACCAGGAAGCTCAGCGGATGGCAGGCGGGGCGCAGCTTGAGCAGGCTGGTGTAGAGCGCCCAGCCGACGACCGCGGCCAGGATCATCACGTCGCCGGTCCCGAAATGCAGGCCGAGGATGGTCGAGACCTGCCCCCTGGCGATAACGACCAGCACGCCCAAGGTGGACACCGTGACGCCGGCCACTTGCCAAAGCGAAGGCGCCAGCCGGAACGCCACGCGATCGACCACCAGCACCAGCGCCGGGATCGCCGCCTGCAGCAGCAGCGCGTTGGTCGCGGTGGTGTGCCGCAAGCCCGCGTAGAGCAGCGCGTTGAAGCTGGCGACGCCGGTCAGGCCGAGCAGCAGGACCGGCTTCCATGCCCGCGAAAGCACCTCGCGGTCAGCGATGAGGTGCCGAAGCGCGAAGGGCGTCACCACGCACAGCGCCCCCGTCCAGCGCAGCAGCGCCAGCAGGAACGGCGGAATATCGTCGCGCACCGCCCTGCCGACGATCGAGTTGCCGGACCATAACAGCATCACGAGCGCCAAGCCGGCGAAGGCGACGAGATATTTCGATGGGGGCGCCGCCGCGCCAGCGCCTATGGAACCATTGCCGTGCATACCGGTTCCTAACCGCGCGACCCTGCCCCCGTACACCCCCTGTCGGGGCGCGCGGGACGTTTGCATTTCCTGGGAACCGATCGGCCATGATCGCGTTATTGACCCAGTTCAGGGGCTGGTCGTGCGCGCGTCGCACGCGTTTGGGTTTGGAAAATTCCGTCATTTTTTCAGGCACATCTTGTCCGACATCCGGGGACGTGCTGAGGGACGCGGGATGACCGTGCTCGATCTTCGGCGACATCCGGTGTGGGTTTACACCGCCCTTGCAGTCCTGCTGCTGGTCCCGTTCCTGGCAAACCTCGTGGTTCCGCCCTATGGCGCGGCGGCGTTCGACAAGTCGCTGCGCCGCCGCGCGGTATTCGCCGAACATAACCTCGCCAGCGACGAGGTGTTCTCCGAGGTCCACCTCGTGTCCAGCCGCAACGTGCTGATCTATTTCGACCGGGCGCTTCAGGATCGGGCGCTCGGCCTGTTCGGCGGATCGCTGGTGCGCGGCGGGTTCCTGGGACTTGGCGCCAAGGAAACGCTGCGATTCTCGCGGCTTGCTCCGGCATTCGATGATTTCGTCGAGCACGACAAGATCTACCGCCGCAATGCTGCCGTGGTTCCGGAGGCGAGCCATGCCGCCTGAACCGTCCGCCGATCCGGTCAAGGTCCTCGCCGTCGACGACGTGCCGGAAAACCTCGCCGCGCTCGCCGCCTTGCTGCAGACCGAGAATGTCGAACTGGTCATGGCGCGGTCCGGGACGGAGGCGCTGGAACTGCTGCTGGTCCAGGATGTCGCGCTGGCCCTGCTCGACGTCCAGATGCCGGGGATGGACGGCTTCGAGCTGGCCGAACTGATGCGCGGGACCGAACGGACCCGGCGTGTGCCGATCGTGTTCCTGACCGCCGTCGCCACCGACGAGCGCCGCAGGTTCAGGGGCTACGAGGCGGGCGCGGTCGATTACCTGCTCAAGCCGGTCGACCCCACGATCGTGCGCAACAAGGTGGGCGTCTTCGTCGAACTGTTCCGGCAGCGGCAGGACCTTGCCCGCCAGCGCGACGAGCATGCCACGACGCTGGCCCGGCTCAAGGCGCACAGCGACAATTCCCCGCTCGCCATCGTCGAACTCGACCGCGACCGGCGCATCGTCGCCTGGTCCAAGGGGGCGGAACGCCTGTTCGGCTGGCGCTGCGCCGAAGTCGCGAGCTTCCCGGCGTGCGAGATCGAGTGGGTCCAGGCGGAGGATCGCCCCGCCTTCACCCGCCTGATCGACGATCTGATCGGCGGCAGTCCACGCGATACACACGTGCTGGCCTTCCGCACCGCCGGGGGCTTCGCGATCGAGTGCGAATGCTACTGCTCGGCGCTGACCGACATCTCCGGGCGACCCGTATCGATCAACATCCAGATGCTCGATGTGACCGAGCGTCGCCGGGCGGAGGAAACCCAGCGGCTGCTGATCGGCGAGTTGAACCATCGGGTGAAGAACACGCTTGCCTCGGTTCAGGCCATCACGCAGCAGACGCTGCGGTTTTCGGCCCGCCCTTCCGATTTCGCCTCGACCTTCCTCGGCCGCATCCACTCGCTGGCCAACGCCCATTCGCTGCTGAGCGGCGCCACCTGGCAAGGCGCCAGCCTGAGCGGGCTGATCGACGGGCAGTTCGCCATCGGCGCTTTCGCGCCCGAGCGCTTCGTCACTTCGGGGCCGGATCTGGACCTCGCGCCCGAAACGGCGCTGCACCTGGCACTGGTGATCCACGAGCTTGTCACCAACGCCCACAAGTACGGCGCCTTGTCCGTGCCCGCCGGAACGGTGAGCCTGACCTGGCGCATTGCCGACGGCATGCTCCGGCTGAAGTGGCGCGAACGTGGCGGCCCTTCGGTGGCGGTCCCCGCGCGCAAGGGGTTCGGCTCGGCGCTGATCGAGCGCAGCCTCAATGCCGAAGGCGGCGGAGCGACGGCGGACTACGCGGCGGAAGGCGTCAGTTGGATACTGAGCTTGCCGCACCTTCCCGCGCCCCGGGTTCGGGAAGCGGTGGTCCCGCCGCACCTGGCCGCGCGGACGGTGCTGGAAGACGGCGGGACGGAAGACCTTGCCGGCCGCCGCTTCCTGATCGTCGAGGATGAGCCGCTGGTGGCCCTGGAACTCGCCGGGATCATCGAGGATGCGGGCGGCGTGATCGCGGGGAGCGCGGCGGACCTTGCCGGCGCCCTCACCCTGGCGCGCGAGCTTGAAGTCGACGGCGCGCTGCTCGACGGCAACCTTCAGGGGCAGCCGGTGGACGAAGTCGCCGCCGCGCTGGCCGGGCGCGCCATCCCGTTCGTGTTCGTCAGCGGATACGGCCGGGACCATCTGCCTGCCGGGCACGACGATGTGGCGCTGGTGGGCAAGCCGTTCGGCGCGCGGCAGATCGTCCGAGCCGCCGCGTCCATGACGCGGAATAGCCCGGTGATCGGGTAAAGCCGCCGCAATCCGCAGGTGGATGGATTTTGCCGGACTATCCCCGCATGGTGGCGCCAAAGGGAGGCTGCCATGATTGTCGAGGACATCCTTGAACCCGATCTGCCGATCATCGACGCGCACCATCACATGTGGGACATGCGCGCGGTCCAGCCGCTGCCGGGGGCGGACAGGCACCCGGCCGCCCTTTCCGTCAAGCCGGCGATGCACTACATGCTCGACCAGCTGCTGGCGGACGTGCGGACCGGCCACAACGTCATCGCCACCGTCTACATGGAGTGCCGAGCGTTCAGCCGGGCGAGCGGCCCCGACGAACTGCGTCCGGTAGGCGAGACAGAGGTGGTCAACGGCGTCGCGGCGATGACCGCCAGCGGGATCTACGGCGAGTTCCGGGCCTGCGCCGGCATCGTCGGCCATGCCGATCTCGACTTGGGCGATCGCGCGGCCGAAGTCCTGCAAGCCCACATCGACGCCGGCGGCGGACGCTTTCGCGGAGTGCGGCACATCGGCGCGTGGGACGAAGACCCGTGGGTCGTCTGGCCGTCGCACGTTGGCCAGGGGCTTTACCGGCAAGAGCACTTCCGCCGGGGCTTCGCCCGGCTCGCGCCGCTGGGACTGTCGTTCGACGTCTGGGTGATCGAGCCGCAGCTGGCCGACGTGATCGACCTTGCCCGCGCCTTTCCGGAGACCGCGATCGTGCTGGACCACTGCGGCGGGCCGGTGGGCATCGGCCGCTACCAAGGCAAGCGCGAGGAGCGCTTCCCCACGTGGCGGGCCAGCATGGCACAGCTTGCGGATTGCCCGAACGTCGTCGTGAAGATCGGCGGGCTCGGGTATTCCTTCGCCAATTTCCCCTCGCTGCTGGCGGAGCCGCGGTTCAGTTCGGTTCGCCTCGCGGATCAGTGGCGGCCCTATGTCGATGCCTGCATCGAACTGTTCGGCGCGGATCGCTGCATGTTCGAATCGAACTTCCCGCCGGACATGGGCTCTTGCAGCTACCCGACGCTGTGGAACGCCTTCAAGCGCCTCGCCGCCGGAGCCTCCGCCGACGAGAAGGCATCGCTGTTTTCCGAAACCGCCCGGCGGGTCTACCGGCTGGAGCTTCCCGCCCTTTCGGAATCGCCCGCCCCTGAATCGAAGGAATCGCAATGAGCATCGTACCGCGCAATCTCGAAGGCAAAGTCGCGATCGTGACCGGCGGCGGCGGGGCGATCGGCTCCGCCACGGCCGAGCGGCTGGGACGCGCCGGGGCCCGCGTGGCGGTGGCGGACATCCGTCCGGAGCCGGCGGAGGACACCGCCGCGCGCCTGACCCGGGCCGGGATCGAGGCCAGGGCGTTCACGCTCGACCTCGCTTCCGAAGACCAGATCGTCGCCTTCGCCCGGCAGGTCGCGCAGGCTTTCGGTGCCATCGACATCCTGCACAACAACGCCCACCTCAGCGACCTGTTCACCAATGGCGAGGACGGCGCCCTGCTGGACATGAAGGCCGAGCTGTGGGACCGGACGTTCGCGGTGAACGTGCGCGGCGCGATGCTGCTGAGCCGCGAGGCGGTGCCGCACATGCTGGCGCGGGGCGGCGGCGCCATCGTCAACACCTCGTCGGGCGCGTCGGAGAACCCGGCGTTCGATGCGCGCACCGCTTATGGCCCATCCAAGGCCGCGCTCGAATCGCTCACGCTCTATATCGCCGCGCAGTACGGCCCCAGGAACATCCGTTGCAACGCGATCCTGCCCGGCGCGGTGCTGACGCCAGGGATGCAGCGCGTCTTCACCCAGAAGCAGCTCGACGGCATGGCCCAGGGCTCGATGCTGCGGCGGATCACCCTTCCCGAGGACATCGCCGCCGGCGTGCACTTCCTCGCCTCGGACGATGCGCGTCAGATCACCGGGCAGTTGCTCCGGATCAACGGGGGGAAGACGTAAGCGACGGCTTGACGCCAAGCTCGCCGCGCTCGAAGCCGCACCCTTCGTAGCCGGCGCGGGCGATCTCCTCGCAGCGCTTGGCATAAGTGCCGAGACCCGCGACATAGGCGAGGAACACGCTCGGCTTGCCCGGCACGTTCGCGCCCATGTACCACGAGTTGGCGCGCGGGAAGAGCGTGTAGTCCGCCATCCGCCGCACTTCCTCGGCCCATGCGAGCTGCGCCTCGGCCCCCGCCTCGACCCGCCGCAGGCCGTTGGCCCGCATGTGTTCGATGCAATCGGCGATCCAGTCCACATGCTGCTCGATCGCGGCGACCATGTTGGTCAGGACCGAAGGGCTGCCGGGTCCGTTGATCGTGAACAGGTTGGGAAAGCCCGCCACCATCAGCCCCAGGAACGTCAGCGGCCCGTCGGCCCATGCCTGCTCCAGCGTCAGACCGCCGGTCCCGCGCAGGTCCATCGCCAGCAACGGCCCTGTCATCGCGTCGAAGCCGGTGGCGAAGACGATCAGATCGACCGGATGGTCCGCCTCGCTGGTCCTGATCCCGGTCGGCGTGATCCGCTCGATCGGCGTCTCGCGCAAATCGACCAGATCGACATCGGGCCGGTTGAACGTCTCGTGGTAACCCGTCTCGAACACCAGACGCTTGGCGCCGAAGGGATAGCCGCGCGGGGTCAGGCGCTCGGCCACCGCCGGGTCCTTGACCGCCGTCCTGATCTTGGCGCGGACGAATTCGGCGGCGGTCTCGTTCGCCGCCTCGTCCACCATCAGGTCGCTGAACACCGTCTGCAGCGCGAAGGCGGCGAAGTTCCACGCCTCCTCGTACTTCGCCGCGCGCTCCGCTTCGGACACCTGCAGCGCGGGCAGGCCGGTCATCAGCGGATGCCGCGCGCCGCCGGCCGTTTCCATCAGCGCCCGGCGATAGCCCTGGAAGTCCGCGCGCACCGCCGCCTCGTGCGCGGGATCGACCGGGCCGTTCATGGCGGGCGCGCTGAAGTTGGCGGTGCGCTGGAACACGGTGAGGTGCGCGGCCCCGGCGGCGATGATCGGGATCGCCTGCATGCCCGACGATCCGGTGCCGATCACCGCGACGCGCTTTCCGGCCAGCTCGACGCCGTCATGCGGCCACGCACCGGTCTGGACCCAGCGGCCCCGGAACTCGTCCAGCCCTTCGAAATCGGGCGGCTTGGGCAGCGACAGCGACCCCGCGGCCGCGATCACGAAGCGGCAGCGGACCCGCTCGCCGCTGCCGGTCGTCACGGTCCAGAGGTTGGCGTCCTCGTCGAACGCCGCCCCGGTGACGCGGGTCGCGAGCGTGATGTGCCGGCGCAAGTCGAAGCGGTCGGCAACGTGGTTGATGTAGCGCAGGATCTCCGGCTGGGTGGCGAAACGCTCGCTCCAGCGCCATTCGTCGGCCAGTTCCCTGGAGAACGAATAGCTGTAGTCGAGGCTCTCCACGTCGCAGCGCGCGCCGGGGTAGCGGTTGAAGTACCATGTTCCGCCGATGTCCGCCGCCGCCTCGAAGCCGCGCACCGAAAGCCCGATCTCGCGCAGCTTGTACAAGGCGTAGAGCCCGCCGAACCCCGCGCCGATGACGACGGCGTCGACAGTCCCGTCGTGCGGCTTATGCATCGGCGGGCTCGCGGGCTCGGACGGTGGCGGGGTTGCGCAGCAGGCGTCCCGGCAGCGCGCCGGTCGGCTCGCCGTCAAGATAGGTGATCTCGCCCGCGACCATCGTCAGCACATAGCCCGAGGCCCGCTGCACCAGCCGTCGCCCGCCGCCCGGAAGGTCGTGCAGCACTTCGGGCGAATAGAGCGTGAGCGCATCGTAATCGATGACGTTGATATCGGCGCGGAGGCCCGCGGCGATCCGCCCGCGATCCTCCAGCCCCATCCACCGCGCGCTGTCCCAGGTCTGCTTGCGGATCATCTCGGGCAGCGCGACCCGCCCCTTCTCCCGGTCGCGCGTCCAGAGCGTGAGGTTCGATGTCGTCAGGCTGCCGTCGGAGATCATGCCGACATGCGCGCCGCCGTCGCCCAGCCCCGGCAGGGTGAGCGGGTGCGCCAGCATCGTCGCCGCCGCATCGAGATTGCGGTCCAGGTAGTTGAGGAAGGGCACGTAGATCAGGCCGCGCCCGCCCCGGCCAAGCAGGTGATCGAGCGCCACCACCGCCGGATCGAGACCCGCGCGCCGCGCCGCCGCGCCGATCGAATCCTCCTGGCTCGGCTCGTAGTCCGGGATTTCGGCGACCGGGAACATGTTGTCGAAGTCGATCAGAGAATCGCGGTCGAAGATCTCCTCGGTGCCCGCCTCCTCGGCCAGCAGCGCCGCGCGGAACGAAGGGTCGGTCAGCCGCGCGACGCGCTCGGCCAGCGGCAGGTGCTCGATCGCGCGATAGCCGGGATGCAGGCTGAACGGGTTCATCGTCAGCTCGAGGCCGAGGAAGATGCCGACCGGGCGGCCGCAGACTTGCGCGCGCAAGTCGAAGCCCTCCGCCTTCGCCTTTTCCAGATCGGCGAGCGAATCCCGCCAGCTCTCGCGGTTGAACACGGTCTGGACGAGGCTGAACGACATCGCCCCGCCCGACGCCCGCATCATCGCGCGGAACATGGCGGGATCCGGGTAACCGACGAATTCCAGCAGTCCGCTGCCCGCGTCCCCGAGCCCCGCCGCGATGCCGGCCAGTTCCTCCTGCCCGGCGTCGCGGGTCGGGATGGGTTCGCCCGCCTTGGTCCTGTGCGTGTACGAGGTGGAAGTGGAAAAGCCGAACGCGCCCGCCTCGATCGCCTGCGCCGTCAACCCGCGCATGCCGGCGATATCGTCGGCGGTCGCGGTCTCGCGATTGGCGCCGCGCTCGCCCATGACGTAGACCCGCAGCGCCGCATGCGGCACTTGCGCCCCGATATCCATGTCGAAACGGCGGCCCTCCAGGCTGTCGAGGTATTCGGGAAATGTCTCCCAGTTCCACGGCAGACCCTCGGCCAGGACCGGCTCGGGAATGTCCTCCACCCCTTCCATCAGCTTGATCAGCAGCGTGCGGTCGCCGGGGCGACAGGGCGCGAAGCCGACGCCGCAGTTCCCCATCATCGCCGTCGTCACGCCGTGATAGGACGATGGCTGCAGCCGCTTGTCCCACGTGACTTGGCCGTCGTAGTGGGTGTGGATGTCGACGAAACCGGGCGTGACCAGCTTGCCGGCGGCGTCGATCTCCCGCGCGCCCTTGCCGGCAACATGGCCTACCGCCGCGATGAGGCCGTCGCGCACGGCGACGTCGCCGAGGAACCCTTCGGCGCCGGTGCCGTCGATCACGGTGCCGCCCCGGATCACCAGGTCGAAATCTGCATGGACTTGCGTCATCGTACCGTTCCCTCTCAGCTCGCCGGTTTTGCCGACATGATCTGCCTCGCCTTGCCCCGCTTCACCAGATAAGCGCGGATGTCCTCGACCTCTGGGGGCTGCATGAAGCGCTTGAACGAGGCCATGCCGTTATCCTCCAGCGCGCCTTCGAGCACCACGGCGGCGAATGCTTCGCGCGTCGCGATCATCGGCGAACGGCGCAAGTCGGGCAACCACGTGCCGCTGGCGTTGCCGCCATGGCAATACTGGCAGTATTTCTGGAATGAGGCTGCGCCGCGCGCGGCATCGCCGGTTGTCGAAACCGCCGACAGGTCGGCATGCGATCGCTCCGGCACGACATAGGCAGGCGCTTTCGCCTTG
>DATEEP010000148.1:0-48461 GCA_035281095.1 Novosphingobium sp.
GATCATTTTCCTGCTGCTCTATCTGATCTTCCGGCGGCTCGATGAAGCGATGCTCATCATGGGCACGCTGCCTTTCGCGCTCACCGGCGGGTTCTGGATTCTCTATCTGCTGGGCTATCACCAGTCCGTCGCGACCGGCGTTGGCTTCATTGCCTTGGCAGGCGTCGCCGCCGAGTTCGGCGTCGTGATGCTGATCTATTTGAAGGACGCGCTCCAGGCACGCGGCGAAAGGCCGTCGCAGGAGGACATTACCGAGGCGGTGCGCGAAGGCGCCCTGCTCCGCGTCCGGCCCAAGGCGATGACGGTGGCCGTCATCATCGCCGGCCTCTTGCCCATCCTTGTCGGAACCGGCGCAGGTTCGGAAGTCATGAGCCGCATCGCCGCGCCCATGATCGGCGGAATGCTGACCGCGCCGCTTCTTTCCATGTTTGTCATCCCCGCCGCCTATCTACTTCTGAGGCAGCGGTCTGTTCAATCCACCATCCCAACGAAGCACCACGAAAGGAACCTATGATGAAATTGCATGTACTCACCGTCGTTGCCCTTACCGCGCCTCTCTCCGCCTGCGGGTCCAAGACCGAAACCAACCAGGCAGCGGCAGCGAATAGCGCGGCGCCGGCAGCAGCCGAAAGCAACGCGATGGCGGGCGACATGGGCAATATGGCAATGTTGCCGACCGCCAAGATGGCCAAGGCCACCGGTAAGGTGACGGCCATCGACAAGAGCCCCGGGACGATCACGCTCGACCATGGTCCGATCGCCGAAGCCAACTGGCCGGCGATGACGATGGCGTTCAAGGCGGCACCAGCGCTCATCGACAGCGTGAAAGTGGGGGATGAGGTGAATTTCGAGCTGAAGCTGGACGGCAATGCCGGCGAGATCACTGCCATCAGTAGAAAGTAAGGGGTAACGAAAGCGACGGAGGAAGACTCTCCGAACGTCGCCGTTGTTGGGCCTGTTTCCATCCGCCGCCTTCAGGCGGCGGATGGCACTCTTGAAGCCCGACGGGTCAGTGCTTCTCACCCATGAAGTTGTAACGCAGCGTCAGCATGGCCGCACGCGGCGCGCCGGGCAGGTTGAGGTTGGCGCTCGTGCCATGTCCCGACACGATATAATGCTTGTCGAAGATGTTGGTGACATTGACCTGGGCGGTGATCGGACCGAGTCGATACCAGGCCATCGCGTCCATGGTGAAATAGCTGGGCAAGGTCACGGTGTTGGACGGATCAGCGAAGCGGCCGCTCACATAGTTGCCGCCTGCGCCTAGACCGAAGCTGTCACTAAAATCCTTGGCGATCCAGGCATTGGCGGCATGGCGTGGTGTGATGGTGGCGCGCTTGCCGATCAGCGCTGCATTGGCGGAGTCCACGATCTTGGCGTCCAGATAGGCATAGCCAAGGATCGCCCTCCAGCCATTTTCTAGGTTCACCGTGCTCGACAGTTCGATGCCGCGCGTGCGTTGCACCCCGATGGGGATAAGCACCGTCGGATTGGCAGGATTGGCGGCCTTGATCCCCGACCGGCGCAGGTTGAACGCGGAAATGGTGGTCGCGATCCGGCCATCGAAGAAGCTGAACTTGGCGCCTACTTCCTTATTCTCGGTCTTTTCCGGCGCGATGTCGGCATTGTTGGCCGCGATGGAGAAGGCTTCACCCGACGGCTGGAAGGAGCGGCTCCAGGAGACATAATAGGACTGGCTCTCCGTCGGCTGCCAGACCAGACCCGCGCGTGGGCTAGCCTTGGTGTCGGTGCGCGACAGGTCGGAGCGTCCGGGCAGATGGTCATCCGTGGCCTGCTTGAACCGGTCATAGCGTGCGCCGACCAGCGCCTTCAGATGCTCGCCGATCGACACCAGATCCTGCACATAATAGCCGAGCGTATCGAATGTGCCGCGATTGTCGGCGGTCAACGCGCCATTGGTCGTGATGACAGGCAGGACCGGATTGAACAGATTCACCGTCGCAATGCCGTTGCGCGAACGGGTCGCGACATCCTTGATCTGCCGCCCGACTTCGACACCGAACAGCAGCTGATGCTCCATGCCGGCGAAGCGGACCTTGCGGGTCAGTTCAAGCTGGTCGAACCAGCCATGTTCGTTGCGGTCGAGCGCCGACCGGTTGAGCGAAACCGTCTGCGCCGCTTCATTGACCGTTCCCGGCAGCGTGTTCTGCCGGTCGAGGCTATAGTCATAATAGCGGAAAGCGTTGCGGATACTGGTGTCTTCGTCAATCTTGTGGGTCAGCGTGACCGTTCCCGAATAGACCTTCGACTGGCTATAATCGTCCTTCCGCGCATTGGACGAACCATAATAGGTGGAGCGCGGCACATCGACCGGGCGTCCCTGATAAGCCGGAATGCCGAAGTCAGTCACACGCCGATCGCGCAGATAATCGCCCTGGACCAGCAATTGGGTCCGCTCGTCCAGCTTGAGCGATACCGACGGCGCGATCGTCTCGCGCCGAAGGAACTGCTGGCTGCGAAAGCTGTCGGCCCGTTCGAACGCCCCGGTGAGGCGATAGGCAGCCATGCTGTCCTCCGGCGCGATGCCGATGTCGGCTTCGGCGCGACGATCGTCCCAGCTGCCATAGCTGACGCCGATCTCGCCCAGAATGACGCCTGGCTTCTTGGTCACGCGGTTGATGAGGCCCCCCGAAGACCCCCGCCCGAACAGGACCGAGGCTGGCCCTTTGATGACTTCGACGCGCTCGATATTGGAAAGGTCGCGGAAATAGAGGGCATCGTCGCGCAGACCATCGACGAACTGGTCGGCAATAGCGGAGAAGCCCCGGATCGAAACCTGATCGCGCTGCCCGTCGCCATGGGAAAAGCCGACGCCCGGCACATTCTTCAGCACATCCTGCATGGACAGGGCGCGCTGGTCGCGGATGACAGCTTCGGTCACGACGTCAACGGTCTGAGGGATGTCCTTCAGCGGCACGTCGATCTTGAGCGCGCCGACCTTTTTCGGCGTATAATCAAGGCGGTCCGCCGTAACGACGATGTCGGACCGATCGGCTTCGTCAGCGCTTGCATGGACGGGCAAGGCAATGGCGGCAAACGCCACCGTGGCGCGCAGATGGCGCGATGCAAGCTTGGAGAACATGGACCCCCGATACAATTTGCGACAATGATGATATTGCGAGGCGGTCGCATAGATTGGAAGCAAAAACCTGTCAACGCGATCCTTTGCTGAACGATTGCTGACTGCGCTGTTCAGAGAGGCGCCAGAGATGTGCCGCAATAACCCTGCTCGTGGAGACGAAATCGTCTGTGGAGGAGGTAAATGATGATGCGCAAACCCCTGATGGCCCTATCGCTAGCCGCTTCGATGCTGGCCGGGCTTCCCTCTCTGGCCCATGCTCATGATGGCAGGGGGAGCTGGTATAAATATGAAGAATATCATGATGATGGCGATGACGATGACGACGATGACCGTCCTCGTTACCGCCGCAGCTATTATGAGGAACGGGATTATCACCGCCCGCGCTATGCCGAACCGCGGCGCTACCCTTATCGCGAGCGGCGCGACCGCTGTGGCGGCAGCGGCACTACGGGTCTGTTGCTGGGCGGTGCGGCGGGCGCGCTGCTCGGACGCTCGGTCGACCGCTATGGCGATCGTGCACCGGGAACCATCATCGGAGCGGGCGCAGGCGCTCTTCTGGGCCGCGAAGTCGACCGCAATTCCGGCTGCTGACCGGCATAGTGCGGGCACACTGATCTGAATTTTCTCCTGTGACGGGAGGTGCTGGGGCGCGGAGCCGCTTGGTATCCGTGCCCTTTTGGGATGTCGCAGCAGAGATGGCAGGGTTCAGATCGAGTTCAGTGCATCTGTGCTTGAATGCCAGCCTATCGCTTCCGCTGGGTGCGGATAGGGCAAAGTGTAGGAGGCAGGAGATGAAAATGCTCCGCAAGGCGGTCTTGGGCCTAGCGCTGGCAGCGTCCGTGCCGATCAGCGCCACGCCTGCCGAGGCGCGCGATCATCATCGCTATTATTCGCGTCACTATGACAATGACGCGGCGGTCGCCTTGAGCGCGGGAATTGTGGGCTTGGCGATAGGCGCGGCCATCGCCTCGGATAGGCCGCACTATTATTACGACGACGATTATTATTATCGTGAACGATATTATCGGCCGCATTACCGGTCATATAATTACTATTATTACGACAGCTATCCGCGCTATTATGACAGGCGTTGGTATCGCCATAATGATCGCAATTGGCGCCATCACCATGACGACGACGATGATGACGATTGATGCAAACGACGGACGATGATCGAATTTCGGCCTGCGATTTAACGAAGTGCTTTGCTGGTCGATTTTGACGCCGTCGGCAAAAGGATTTCGATGGTGAGACCCACCGCAGTTGGAATGACGCGGACGCTACCGCCATGGGCAGCGGCTATAGCGGCGACCATGTTAAGTCCCAAGCCGTAGCCGGATGTCGATCGGCTATGGTCGAGCCGGGCGAACCTCTGGAAGATCCGTTCGCGATCGCCGTCCGCTATGCCCGGACCGTTATCGGCAATGGTGAGCGCCACCTGATCGTCCCGGGCTTCCGTCGAGATGGTGACGTCCGTGCCCGCAGATGTGTGGGCCAGCGCATTGTCCAGCAGATTGACAAGGCATCTTTGAATGAGTTGCCTGTCGCCGGAGATCGTCATTGGAGCAATCGCGAGCATGAGTGACATGCCCGCCTGCTCGTAAGCGGGACGAAACGCCTCCGCTGTTTCCTCGATGATATCGTGCAACGCCACGGTCTGGAAACGGCTGCGAACCGTCTGGCCCTCGATCTCGGAGATTGCCAGGATCGACGAGAACAGATCGAGCAAATCATCGGCTTCGCGGATCGCTGCCGCAAGGCGCTCGCGCTGAATGGGCTCCGTTGCGGTTCCCTCCGCCTCTTCCAGCCGTCCGCGCAGCCGATTGAGGGGCGTTCGCAGGTCATGGGCTATATCGCTGGAAACCTGCTTGAGGTTGTTCATCAGCGTCTGGATGCGATCCAGCATGCTGTTGAGAATCATGGCCAACCGGTCGAACTCTTCGGCCGAGCCATCGAGCGGCATCCGGCGGGACAGATCCCCCGCCATGATCGCTGCTGCTGAACCCTCGATGGTGGAGAGCCGGCCTCTGACCAGTCGGCCCAGCCCGATCACCGCAGCGGTGCCCACCGCGAGAATGAGGGCGAAGGCGCCCAGGAACAACACCAGCAGTTTCAGGTCCATCTGATCGACAACAGCCCGGTCGGCCGCAACGACGAGACGCCCCCCTCCGGGAAGCGGCGTGTTGATAGCCTGGGCCATGGCGGACGCACCATCGGGCGAATGGAAGGGAACGAACTCACTCCATCCGGGTGGTGGCACATTCGCCGCAAGTGATCCAGCCCTGCGCCGCCCGGATGCGTCGGTCACAATATAGCCCATGCTCCGGCCCTTGCTGTCGGCGCCTTCCAGATAGCTGAGATCTTCTGGCGTGGCATGACGGTCGAGTGTGTTGACCAGATCGACCAGTGCTGCAAAGCCATGACGCTTGTGATGGGCGAGCAGGGCATCGGCTTCGATCCTGATCCGCTGGTTGATCTGGCACTCGATCTCCTCATGAACGAACCTGTAGGTGGCGAGTCCCAGCAAGGTGATGATAAGGCCGGACATCATCGCGACGCCGAGCGACAATCCCCTGATCGAGCGGGGCATGATCCTATGGGGCATGGGAAGCGATCATATAGCCCGAACCGCGCACGGTCCGGATCGCGTCATCGGGGAAGCCTTCGTTGAGCTTCGACCTGAGTCGGCTCATATGCGTTTCGACAATGTTGGTCTTCGGATCGAAGCCGAAATTCCAGACGCGATCGAGCAGCATCGTTCGCGTGACCACCCGATCGGCATTGCGCAGCAATTGTTCGAGTAGATTGAATTCCCGGGGCTGAAGGTCGATGACCCGATGATCCCGGCGCACTTCACGACGCAGCAGGTTCATGCTGATGCCGCCTGCCTCCAGCAAAGTGACGGTTGCGCAGGACGGAGACCGGCGCCCCAAGGCATTGAGGCGCGCGACCAATTCCACAAAGGCAAAGGGTTTGACGAGATAATCGTCGGCCCCCGCTTCCAGCCCGTCGACACGGTCCTCGATGGCTGACTTGGCGGTCAGGAGCATGGCCGGCGTCTGGCACCCCTGCGCGCGCACCATGCGCAAGAGCGAAAGCCCATCCAGACCCGACAGCATCCGGTCCAGCACCAACACGTCGAACCCGCCTGCCGGAATGACTCCCAAAGCCTGCTGCCCGTCGGGGAAGCATTGGACCTGATGCCCCAGTTCCCGGAGTCCCCGCGCGACATAGGCGGACGATTCCAGATCATCCTCCACCAGCAGAATCTTCATCGCTCCCCCACGCCATGGTCGGGGTAGCCGGGCTGGAATGAAGCCCCGATTACCATTTCCATACAATTTCCCAATGTTTCCATTCTGTGCTGGACCGACCCTACAGCAAGTCGCTATCGCTGCAAATGATAACGGTTCGCATTTGCATGCAAAGGGGCGCATATGACAGGTAACAGAATAGCAATTGGAATAGCGGCGGTGGCGACCGCGCTATCGACTCCAGCAATGGCCGGCGAACCGCTGTTCGGCTATGTCTACACCACGGACGTCATGCCTAAAGGCAAGACCGAAATCGAACAGTGGGTCACGCTGCGCGAGGATCAGGCCAACGGCCATTTCCATGACGTCAAGCTGCGCACCGAGGTCGAGCATGGCATCACGGACAACTTCCAGATTTCCGGCTATCTGAACAGCAGCTACATCTCGGCCAACCGCAACAGCGTCAACGGCACGACCGAGGGCCTCGACATTCCGCCGGCGCATGATCCGGCGCGGCCCTATAATAAATTCCGCTTCGACACCGTGTCGGCCGAAATGATCTGGCGGGTGATGAGTCCCTATAAAAAGCCCTTTGGCCTGGCCTTCTATGTCGAACCTGAGATCGGCCCCCATGAGCGCGCGATCGAATTGAAGGTAATCGCGCAGAAGAACTTCCTCGACGACCGGCTGGTGCTGGCCGCCAACGCTTTCGTTGAGTTCGAGCATGAGGAGCAGGACGGAGAAGTCGAAAAGGCGACCCAGCTGGAATTCGATGCCGGTGCCTCCTATCGCTTCCGCCCGAACTGGTCCTTCGGCTTGGAATATCGCAACCATAACGAATTTGTCGGCTATACGCTGGGCCACGGCAGTCAGGAGCATACCGCCCATTTCGTGGGGCCGAACATCCACTATGGCAGCCAGAAATGGTTCTTCACCCTTTCCGCGCTCTACCAGATCCATGCCAAGGGCTATAATGACGAGCAGCGGGACAATATCGTCAATGGCCGCATCTATGGCGATGAGCATACCCGTTGGGACGGCATCCGCCTGAAGATCGGGAGGGTGTTCTGATGTCGGCTTCTCGTAAATCCCTGTTGGCCCTGGTCCCTGTTGTGCTGGTCGCGCCGCCAGCCCATGCCGCCACCTACCTCACCGTCGAGCAAGCGCAGGCGCTCATGTTCCCCGGCGAAACGCTGACACCCGCCTTCCGTCCGCTCAGCAATGCCGACGTGGCGGCGATCCGGAAGGCAAGCGGCGTGTCGCCTCTCAGCCGGCAGCTCAAAGCCTGGCGTTCCGCACGCGGCGGCTGGCTGATCGTCGATCAGGTCGTAGGCAAGCACGAGTTCATTACCTTTGCCGTCGCCCTCGACGCCTCCGGCGCCGTGCGCTCGGTGGAGATCATGGACTATCGCGAAAGCTATGGCGATCAGGTTCGCAACCCCAAGTGGCGCGCCCAGTTCGCGGGCAAGCGCAACGGCGCCGCCTTGCAACTCGACAAGGACATCAAGAATATCTCGGGGGCGACCCTTTCCTGCCGGCATGTCATTGACGGGGTCAAGCGGTTGCTGGCGACCTATGCTATCGTCCTTGCCGGATAAGCTCGTCACCCGTTGCCAGCCCTGGCTGGGAACCTTTGTCGAGATCAGCGTCGCGCAAGCAGACATGGGAGCGGTTGAGCCCGCGTTCCGGGCGATTGCTCACATCCATGCGTGCATGTCCTTCCATAGTGCCGACAGCGACCTGGCTCGCCTTCGCTCCGTCCGGCCTGGCGAGACCGTGGCGGTGGACGAAGAAACGGTGTTGGTGCTGCGGATGGCGATCGCGCTGCACGACGCCACGGAGGGCCTGTTCGATGTCGCGGTGGGACGCGCGCTGGTTCGCAGCCGCTTCCTGCCGCGTGAGGGCATAACCCATCTCAGCCGCTATACCGGCACGACCGCCGATATCGAGATCATCGATGATCGGCATGTCCGCTGCAAAAAGCGGCTGTTGATCGACCTTGGCGGCATAGCCAAAGGTCATGCGGTCGATCGCGCCGTTGCGGCTTTGCAGGCCGGCGGTGTCCGGGCGGGGCTGGTGAACGCAGGTGGCGATCTGCGGGCCTTCGGAATGCGGGACTGGCAAGTGCAACTGCGCGATGCTGATGATGTCGTGCGCCACGGGCTTGCCCTTCGTGATTGCGCCATGGCGAGTTCCGCCAATCTTCATGACCGGCGACGGGTGCAGGGGGTGCAGCTCAGTCCTCATATCGGGCGGGATGGCGCTCCTTCGCTCGTCGATCATCGCGTAACGGTGCTGGCCGAGCGATGCGTCATTGCGGATGCCATGACGAAAGTGGCCATGGTCGACGCGGATCTTGCCGACAGGATATTGGCAACGCACAATGGATATGTGCTGCGTCCCTCGATGACCAGGGAGGCGGCCTGATGCCGCTACGTCGGCACGATTTAGGCCCCGATCGCAATGACGCCGATGCGCTGACGAAGATCATCACTTCCGTCGGCAGAAAGACCGCGCACTGCCTCGCGCTCGTCAGCAGGTCAGCGTTCCCGACATTGGCAAATGGAGGGGTGTTGCCGGCCTCAAAGAAGGATTTGATGGCATGAGCAGACGCCCTCCCCAATTTTCGACACGCCTGCCAGGCTGGCAGAAATGGCTGATCTACACGAGCTTTTCCTTGCTCGCATCGGCCGGAGTTTGCTGGCTCGTCCTGGAATATTTCGTCCGCGTTGATGGCGAGTTCGGCCCGGAGCGAAGTCCGTGGCAACCCACGCTGTTGTCGATCCACGGCCTTGCCTGCTTTGCATTTCTCGTGGCGGTTGGCGCCATGTTGCCCGTTCATGTACGGCTGGGCTTGTTGGGCAAACGCAACCGCAAAAGCGGCATTGCCACGGGAAGTATCATCCTGTTCATGGCACTGACCGGCTACGGTCTCTATTATATTGCTAACGACAGTCTGCGCGCCTGGGCAAGTACGGTTCATTGGCTCGGAGGGTTCACCACGGTTCTGATCGTGAGTGGCCACGTCTGGCTCGCGTGGAAACGCCCTCAGGCCAAGGGCAAAGCCGTCCCTATACAGTTGAAGAAGAATCTGCCGATTGGCGAGATGCCGGCACCTGAACCGCAACTGGAAGCGGCAGAATGAAGTGGCGCTATTGTGGGTGAAGCGACGTTTTCCACTGCCTCGATAGCCGTCATGGTGGGGCACTTGTCTTATATGAACATTTTCTGCTCCCCTACCGGCCTGCGCCAAGTGCAGATCATCTGCTTCCGGGTGGATGAAAGGATGCGCGTCGTTATCGCTCACCTGGCAGCGTTCGGCGCGAGCGCGCCGATGATCCGGCAGTCGGCGATCGTTCCCCGACTGCACTGGTCGATGAGATGGGACAGTTCGCGCTTCAGCGCGAGAAGATCGGCAATCTTCTCCTCGACCGCCTTGAGCTGTTCCCGCGTGATTTCATCGACCGCGCAGCAGGAACGGGTTTGATCGTCAGCCAGGTCCAGCAGCGAACGCACCTGATCGAGTGAAAATCCGAGGTCGCGCGCCCGCCGGATGAAGCTGAGACGCTCAACATCGGCTTGCCCATAGGCGCGGTAATTGTTCGATGTCCGCTCTGGCGCGGCCAGAAGTCCGATCTTTTCATAGAAGCGGATCGTCTCGATCTTGGTGCCTGTCGCTTTCGCAACCTGCCCTCGCGTCAGTACCGGCATCTTCGCTTGACCCTGTAGTTGCTACAGGGTGCATATAGGGGACCGACTCAAAAAGCGAGAGCAACACATGGTCTGTTCCAGTTGTGCAGCCGACAAAGCCGACCCCAATAATAGTCCTGCGTGGCGGCGCGCGCTCTGGATCGCCCTTGCCATCAATGCCATCATGTTCGCCGCCGAGTTGGTCGCGGGCATCCTGGGTGGCTCCAGAGCGTTGCAGGCCGATGCGCTCGATTTTCTCGGGGACGCCGCCAATTATGCGATCAGCCTGGGTGTCGCCGGGCTGGCGCTGGCTTGGCGTGCCCGTGCTGCGCTGGTGAAAGGCGCGACCATTTTCGGCTTCGGCCTTTATGTGCTGCTGAGCGCGCTCTGGGCATTGTCGCGCGGAACACTTCCCCATGCTGACGTGATGGGCGCTGTCGGGTTCGTCGCTCTCCTCGCTAATGGCGGCGTTGCGCTCATGCTCTATCGCTTCCGCGGCGGCGATGCGAACATGCGCTCGGTCTGGATTTGCTCACGCAACGACGCGATCGGAAACATTGCGGTTCTCCTTGCGGCATTGGGCGTGTTCGGCACCGGTTCTGGTCTGCCGGACATCATTGTCGCTGCCATCATGGCGGGGTTGGCGCTGTGGGGCGGCGCGCAAATATTTCAGCACGCGATTGGTGAATTGCGCTCCTCTAAGACGCCCTCGGAGCATCTTTCCTTGACGCGGGCTGGTGAATAGTTGTGGGCATCAACGGGGCGGACGACGCCGGTCGATCGCAATCTCTTCGTTCCGATCCAAACCCCGCTGACAGAGATTGTCAGACCTGGAAGAGACAGAATCCATAGCAGAGCGTCCCATGACGGCCGATGATATGTGAGAATGTTCAGATCCCATTTGTGCAGCATGTCGAAAAGCCAACGGTAAAGGCGACCGCGTGCATCGACGGAGCCGAGCAGTTCTCCGGTTCGAAGATCGAGATGTACCCAAGTCCGTGCGGGGTCGTTGAACATGATCCGTAGGACAGGAAAGTCCGTCAGCTCGTCGGTGCCATACCAATAGGCGTCGGGCTGCTTTATCATTTGGGTGCTGGCGATGGACGCTCCGGGCAACAGGCGTGCCGCAGCGTGTGTCAGGATCGCGGACGAGGTGTTGAAGGCCCGCAGCGTCCGCCCATTGATCAATGCGTGTCGGCCCTGGCGGTCCATGGCGACCATCAGAGTTTCATGGCCCGGCGATGGCATGGCCGTGATCTGCACCGCGCCGGGCATCCTCTTCCCGACGATGCCGAAGGCATTTGACGGGATCGACAGAGTGCCGAGATAATCACGCTGGTTCTTCTCGGCGATGCCTTCTGATCGGAACAGATGCCCCGGATCGACCGACAGCCAACCGCTGAAGATCCATGCGATGAGGAAAATGCCGCCCGCGAGGCCCGCGATATGATGCCAAAGCATCCATCCGCGATAGGGCGTGATGCGTCCGCCCTTGTAGCGCCGTCGCCCGAGGCGCGCACGGAGCAGCCCGATCCAGAAGCCGGTAACGCCGGTCGCGACGCAAGGCCCCGCGACCCAGAGGATGACCTGTCGCCACAGGGCACCATCCTGCCTCAATGCCGTGAAATAAAGCCAGTGCGGGACTGATCCCAGCCAGTTCCAGAAGCGTTCGCTGCGGGTCGTGTTCTGCGCGACGTCGCCGGTCCGGGATGACACATAGATTTCTGTCCCTGCGGGGTCGGCAAGGGCTATTTTCCACAAGGGACGGTGCCGGTCGAAGCGTTGGGCGACCGTCCACTGGTCCCGTTCGAGGGAATGGATCGACGCGACGGCGGCCCCGCCAAAACGGCGCGCAGCGCGTTCGGCCATGGCGGCTGTCACGGCCGGCACGGACTGTCCAGCGGTCGCGGATATGATCTCGGCCTCCCCGGTCCACGGCTTTGTCCGCCAGACAGGCTTGCCGTCACGCATCTCCAGCGTGAGTGAGCGCAGGCCGCTACCGTCCGGTGCGGGCGCGGTGACATCAGCCCAGCGGATCGGTTCGAGCCGTGCGGTCCGTTCCGCGTCCGTCAGCGACGGATAGGGCACATAGATCATCACCAGGCCCGACAGGAACCACATGGCAAAGAGCAGGCATGTGGCGATGCCGATCCAGCGGTGGCCGAGATAAAGCCAGCGGCGGGCGACACGGCCCGCCGCTGCTTTTGCGATCGGTTCAGAACCGTGCATGCAGGGACACATCCACCGAGCGCGGGCGGCCCAGCACCCATTGTTCATTATTATAGGCGGTGATGGCGTAATCCTTGTCGAAGAGATTGTAGAGGCGAAGGTCCAGCGCGACATTGTCGGTCACGGCGTAGGACAGGATGGCATCGACCACGGCATAGGCCGGCACGCGGAACTGGTTGGCATTGTCCGAATAGCGCTTGCCGACGTAACGAAGACCGGCGCGCGTCTGCAACCGCGTGATAGGCTCCCAGCGCAGCCACAGATTGGCGGCGGTTTCCGCGACGCCGGGGGGCGTGAGGCCATTATAGTTGGTCGCGCCGCTGATGAAATCATCGAACTTCGCCTCCAGCACGGTGCCGTTGGCGTCGATGCCAAACCCATCGGCAAGGTCCACAGAAACCGAGGCTTCGATGCCCGTGGCCGAACGCTGGCCGACCTGCTCGATCGGGCTGGTGAGCGTCTGCTGGGAGAGGAGGCCCTTCTTGACGATATGATAGGCAGCCAGCGTCGCCGAACCGCGTCCGTCGAGGAAACTCCCCTTCACGCCGAACTCGACCTGATCGCCGGTTGCGTGGCTGAATTGCACTTGTCCCGTCGAATAGGTGGTCAGCGTTCCTAGCGGATCGACGCCGGTCGTATATTGGCCGTAGAGCGACAAGGCCGGCGTCGGCTGATAGACGGCCCCTACCCGCCAGGTCGTGTTATCGAGCCGCTTGTCGAGTAGCTGCGTCTCGCTCCGCACATTGCTCGGCGAAGTGGCGAAGGTCCAGCGGCGGACCCGGTTCTCCTCATAGCGGACGCCGCCGATGACCGAGAATTGGTCGCTCAGCTTCAGCCGGTTTTCGGCAAACACCGCATATTCGCCGGTACGAGTGCGGAAGCGCGGCGCAATGCCCTGCGTGTCGAAGAACAGGCCCGGCACCGGGTTGAACGGATCGACCGAATCCTCCTGCGAGTCCGATCCGAAATCGTTGCTGTAGGTCAGCTTGACCAGATTGACGTCGAAACCGACAACCAGATCATTGGTGATGCCATCCGTGACCGGCAGGCTGAGCTTCACCGTGCCCTGATCGCCATATTGGGTCTGGTCATGGACGATTCCCAGATTGTCCGCACGGTCCACCAGGCCGGTCGTTCCGTTGTAGCTGTAGCTCTCCAAATTCTTCCAGCGGCGATAGCTGGTCAGGCGATAGGCGGTGTTCGAGAAGGTGATCTGCTCGATCGGCGACCAGGTGGCGGTGAGCGTGGCCCGCTTGTCGCGAAAGCGCATCTCTGCGTCGGCGACATTGAAATTGCGGTCCCGCACCCGATCATCGATGCGACCATCAATGAGGGGAGTGCCGAAATATTTGCTCGGCTTCTGGTCGCCATCATCATAGCGCAGGATGAGCGAGAAATTGTCGGTGGGCGCGAATTTGAGCGCGCCCGACAGGGCGTGACTCTCGGCTTGACCGCGATCGACATAGCCATCCGACCGCCGATAGCTGCCGTCGATGCGGAAGGAGAACATCTCCCCGATCGGGCCGCCTACGCCTGCTGCGGCATGGAAGCTGTCCTGCGATCCATAGCCGATCTCGCCCTGTGCCTCGAACCGTTCGCTATTGGGTTGCCGCAGGATGACATTGATCGCGCCGCCTAGCGCGCCCTGGCCGTAGAGGACCGATGCCGGCCCGCTCAGCACATCGATCCGCTCGGCGATCCAGGGGTCGATCGGATAGGTGATCGTTCCGGCTACAGGAAACAGGCGGATGCCGTCGACCAGTTGAAGCACCGATCCCTGGCCGCTGAAGCCGCGGGCCGCCAGTGCCGTATTGCCGTTGCCGGGATCGGCAATATTGGTGATGCCCGGTGCGCGTGTGACGGCATCCTGAAGCGTCAGGTCGCCCCGCGCGCGCAGTTCCTCGCCATCGACAACCGCAATGCTGGCGGGAGTTTCGAGCGGCGTCAGGCCAAGGCGGCTGCCGGTGGACTGCGGCATTGCAAGAGCGGGCTGACGCTGGCCGAAGACGATGATGGTGTCACTCTCGGCAGTGCTGGCGGCGGAATCATCGGCGTGCGCCGCGAGCGGTGCGCCCAGCAGCAGCACGGCGAGGGTGTAACTGGATATATTACGGATAGTCTTCTTCATTGGTCATGCCCCGTCAGCGTCATTCGACGTTGGGCAGGGGCGTGCCGTCATGAACGGTCGGCGCGCACCACGGGCGGACGCCTTGGCGCCCGTCGCACGAACCGATGCGGCCCCCGCCGCTCGTTCGTCGCTCAGACGGAGTTCACCGTGCCTCGGCCATCCCCTGGACCATGGCAAGAGCGACCAGACGCCGGCAGGTCTCCTGGCTCACGGGTCATCGCTTGATGCACGGCCTTCCCAGGCCTCGCAGGATTTTGCGTCCGGCCCAGTGGCTGGCGGATAGGTCGATGCCCGTCCGCGCATGTACATCGCGCTCACCGCTTACAGTTGCAGGGACAGCCTCGGATTAGGATAGCGAACCACCCGCACCGCGTTCCCTATTAAGTCCCTCTCGGGACACCGGCGCGATCATGTCCTGGCCGCTTGGCGCGTCCCGGACGGCGATCCTGTAGTGAAATTGTGCGGTGCAGACAAGCTGCGATCCATTATACGCATCATCTGCCTGTCGCGTGATTGCGCTCGGCCATTACCGACAGTTGCGCTTTAGGTCGCTGACGTAGCGTCGGACGCCGAAGGCGTGTGGAGCAATGACCGGTTTCGGGATATGGGTGCGGCAGTCTGAATGGCTGGGGTTGGCGGGTTGCAGCCGCGAAACACGTTCTGGCTCCCCGCCGCGGCGAGGAGCCAGGCAACTTCAGATTTCTGTTCCCTCTGCCAATGTCAGTGCGTCCTCCACATCCACCCCGAGGTATCGGACCGTGCTTTCAATTTTCGTATGCCCCAGCAGAATCTGGACCGCACGGAGATTCCCAGTGGCTTTGTATATGATGGGTGCCTCCTTCGGGTCAACAAGCGCCCTGTGACACAAGGTGGCAACGCCCGACACACTGCATCCAGAATGGGCACAAACCAAAGCTCGCTGCGCTTTTGGCGCACGAATCTACAAGATGACCGCAGGAAAAAAGCAATCATTCGCAGATCAGACACCGGAGAATGGCCCGAAAATATCGCGAGAATATAATGCAAATATATTTTGAATATCGATCCAATCAACAGGAAAATCCTTCGAACTTTCACATCTCATCTTGAGATGACGAAAATGAAATAGACTGTTAATTCATGCGCGATCATGACTACGGCAACATGTTCGCCGGTGGTCACCCCAATAGTTCAGAGCGGATGGAACACGGCAACGAAAAGGAACATAGCCAATGATGCACGAGACTAACTGGTCAACGATTGCACTGGATCGCATCGCGATGATCAATCTGGCATCGAAAGCGCATCACCTCTTGATGCGGCGGTTCGGAAAGGATCTGTTCTCGGCACCGGCGTTCGAAATGCTTCTCGATCTCTATCTCCGCCCCCGCCCCAGGTCATTGACGGCACTGACTGCCGCTTCCAGCCAATCGGAGCGCAACTCCCAAAGGATCATTCATCGAATGGTAGAGGATGGCCTGATGCAATGCACTCGAGATCCTACTGACGGACGCCGAAAAATCGTCGAGTTGACCCCGGAAGCGATTGAGGGGCTGGACAGCTTCTTCGATCAGCTCGTTGGGCTCGCACAGCAAATCCTGACCCGCACAAAAGCAGCGCCCAGCAATGGCGCCGCATTGGCGCATGAGCGAGGAATGAAAAAGTCAGGCTTGCAAGCGTTGGAAAATTGAAGCAACTTCATGACGCAGCGTGGAAATTTGGCTGGGACCCGTTGCAGGATTGACCTACCAGGCATGACAAGGAGCCCATCCCTGATGGTTGGGCTCAGGCATTGGACAGATATACCCGCCGCCGATCGGTGGCCTTGTCATGTTATCGAGAAATGTTCACCTTCATTCGATCCGCATTGCGGATCGTCCGGCAGCATCTTGATCCATGCTGCCACATCGGAATCGGGCAAGGGCCAGTAGCAACCCCGTCGAAGCAGCGGCTGATGCAAATGGGTTCGATCAAATCTATCGGATCGAGGCTCCACGGTTGCGACGCTTTCTCAAGCGTCGGATCTGGGCGGAAGAGGATCGGAACGATATCGTTCAGGAGGCATTTCTGCGACTTGTGGCCTCGCCCTCGGGTGCCGCCCGAGCGAACCCGAGCGCCTATCTCCATGGCATCGTGCGCCACCTTCTGGCAGACAGGGTTCGCGCATGGGCAAGGTCTCAACGATCGCGAGAAATGGAGATCGGAGGCGGAATGGAACCAATAGCACCGGACGTAGCCGCCGAGGTCAGCGACATGCGCGAACGCTATCGCAAGGCCATCGACGGGCTTCCGCCCAAAACAAAGGAAGTGTATTTGCTGCATCGGGCGGAAGAATTGGGTTACCGTCAAATCGCCGATCAACTTGGCATCAGCATTCGAACCGTGGAGTGGCATGTGGCCCAGGCAATCGTGCGCATAAACAAATCCATTGGTTTCGATGCCTGAGGCCGGCATGTCATCGGAGCCTGAGCGTATGGACCAGCTTCTTGAGGAAGCGAGCTTGTGGTTCGCGCGGATGCGCGGTCCTGACGCCGAGACGTATCGCCCAGAGTTCGAGAAATGGCTCTCGATGGGAGCCGCCCATCTGGGAGCTTATAATCGAGCCGGCGAAATCTTCGCCATCGGGCGATTTCTGGCCCATGAAAAGTCCACTGCTCCTGCCAGCACCCCCTACGCCCCGGAAACGCCGTGGCGCATCTACACGATTTCCGCCGCCCTGGTCTTCACTCTCGGCGTTGCGGGCTGGGTCGGTTTCAGCCGCCCCAGCCCCGATCGCGCCGCGCAGACGTTGATGTCAAAGGTGGCCGTCAGCGACAGCCGCTCCTATTCCACGGTCGGTGCAAACGGACGGAGTGTGAAGCTGCCCGACGGTTCAGTCGTTGCGCTCGAAGCGGACACGATATTGAACACGCAATATGGCGCGGACCGGCGCGAATTGCGACTGGAGCGCGGTAGTGCCCGATTCGATGTCGCGCATGAGCGGAGGCCGTTCACCGTATCCGCCGGCGGCGGGCGTGTCACGGCGCGCGGCACGCTCTTTGATGTCAGCCTGACTTCGCCTGGGCGCGTTGTCGTCCGCCTGCTGCGGGGCGCGATCGACGTTGAGCGACCCGTGCGATCGATATCTGCTGGCGAACCGATCCATTCAACCGTCACGAGGTTAAGCATTGGCGATGAACTGAGTTTCGCGCTCCCGGTTCAGCGGCTTGGTGCGACGGAAGCCGGGTCGGGAATCCCGACGACAGACAAGCAACCCGAATTTTCGCTGGTGCGTGAGTTTGATGGCGCGGCCTTATCTGCTGTTGTGTCGGAAACGAACCGCGATTCCCTGACTGCCATTCGTCTGGCCGATCCCTCGATTGGCAATCTCAAGGTTTCAGGCCGTTTCCGCGTTGACAGCCCGGAGCAGGTTGCCGGCCGCCTGGCTTCACTCTTCGATCTCGAAGCCAAGCGCGAAGCCCCACACATGATCGTTCTGCGCCGGCGGTAAAGGCCGGTGAGATTTATTTGAAAGGCGACCCCGTAGATTGCACTTTTGTTGCGATGAACTCCGTGAGGTCCCGCCAAAAGGGCGGGAAATGAGCGGGGGCCGGTGATGGTGCGTATGCGGAATAAGCTTAAAATCCAACTGCTTCTTGCGGTTGTAGCAGTACAAGCGACCAGTGTGCCGGGTGCGTTCGCACAGGCGACCAGTGCCCAAGAATATAACCTTCCCGCGGACGACCTGGGGAACTCGCTCCGGGCCGTAAGCCGCCTTTCGGGGCGCGAAATCATCTTCGATACCGATGCCGTTGCGGGCAAGCGGGCGCCACGGCTCCAGGGGCGATTTGGTGCCGACGAAGCCGTAAAAACCCTCCTTCGTGGGTCGGGCCTTTTTGCGGACTATCGAAAGGACGTGATCATGATCCGGGGGCGATCTGAAGCGTCGGGTCTTGCTTCAGATCCGGCGAATGTAGTCGAACTGTTCGTCACCGGTTCGCGCATCCGGGGGAGTGAACCGGTTTCGCAGGTCATCTCCGCGACAAGGAGCGATATTGTACGGCGCGGTCGGTCCGACCTCGGCGCCTATGTCCGCGACCTGCCACAAAATTACAGTGGCGGTCAAAATCCAGGCGTAGTCGGTGCCGGCGCACAGGGCGGCAATGAAAATCTGACCTCCTCCTCCACGCTTAATCTCCGGGGGCTGGGCGCGGACGCGACGCTGACACTCGTAAACGGCCATCGCATTGCCTATGACGGCGTTTCGCAGGGCGTCGATATATCGTCTATTCCGCTCGCAGCGGTCGACAGGATCGAGATCGTCGCGGACGGCGCCTCGGCTCTTTACGGATCGGACGCGGTCGCCGGCGTCGCCAACATCATCCTGAGACGGGACTTTGAGGGCCTGTGGACCTCCGCGCGGCTCGGTACGACCACTAGGGGCGGCGGAACCGAGCAGCAATATAGCGCCGTCACCGGGACAAAATGGTCCACCGGCGGCATCCTCGCTACCGCCGACTTTCGTCACTCGACGGGGATCAAGGCTGATCAGCGGTCATTTGCCGATGCCGTGAACGGCTCAACAACGCTCATCCCTAGGCAGCGCCAGATCAGCGCCATAGTTTCCGGGCATCAGGATTTCGGCGAAGCGGTCACTTTCGAGTTTGACGGGCAATATAATAATCGCCGATCCATGCTCTCCAAGCCGGCTTTTGTGGATCAGGACGTCTTAACAAACGGGGTGACAACCCGGCCGCGGGTTGAAACTTTCTCCATTTCCCCATCTCTTCGCGTTCGCCTTGGAGGCGGATGGGAGGCCCGGCTCAATGGGACTTACGGGATCAGCACCAGCCGCGTGCCGGGCGACACCTACTCCAACGGCAACCTTAGCATCCATCGTGACGTCCGATACAAAAACGGGACCAAAGGCGCCGAAGCCTTTGCTGAAGGGCCCTTGTTCACCCTGCCTGGCGGCGACGTCCGGCTAGCACTGGGCGGTGGATATAGATCCGTCAGCCTCAAGGCCGACAGTTCGCGGACAACGGGGACGACGGTCACCCCGATCCAGTCTTTCGATCGCCATCGCGACGTTGCCTATGCCTTTGGTGAAATCGCCGTTCCGATTGTCGGGGAGGAAAACAGACTTCCACTTATCCACGCCCTGCTGCTGACCGGCGCGCTGCGATATGAGAAGCATTATGAAGTCGGTAGCGTCGCGGCGCCCAAGGTCGGCATCGTCTATCGACCAGACCCCGCCGTTGCCCTGCGCGCAAGCTGGGGAAGGTCCTTCAAAGCTCCAACGCTCTACGACCAGTCCAGAGGCTATGAGACGCTGCTGCTGCCCGCCTCCTTCTTCGCTAGCGGGACGACGCCGACCGACAGCGTCCTCTATGCCGCTGGTGGGAACGGAGCCCTCAAACCCGAAAGAGCGAAGACATGGTCCGTGACCGTCGAACTAACGCCACGATTTGTCGATGGGCTGAAGATCGAGGGAAGCTATTTCAACATCCGATACAGCAATCGTGTGGGCACTCCGATAAGTTCCCTTTTTGGCGCGCTGTCCAACCCCGCCTACAATCCATTCATCCAGACTCAGCCCTCAGATGCCGACATTGACGCAGCGACGTCCGTCGCCTTGTTCGGATTAGAGAATTTCACTGGACGCGCCTATGATCCGGCCACGGTCATCGCGATCGTCAACAACAGGCTCCAGAACATCTCGACGCAATCCGTTCAAGGATTTGACGTTGGGCTGAACTACAGCCTCAAGCTCGGCACCGATGACAAGCTCAATCTGACCGGCTCGGCCAGCTACCTCAAGAGCAGCCTCCAGCTTGTTTCTGGACAGAGCAACATTCAGAAGGCCGGGACGATCTTCAACCCGCCACATTGGCGTGCCCAGGCAGGCGCAACGTGGGATCATGAACCTTTCAGCCTCTCGATCTTTGGAAGCTATATCGGCGGAACATTGGATAACCGCCGCGCTCCCAACGTCCGCGTCGGATCCTTCCTCTCGGTCGATATGGTCGCACAGTGGCACAGCAGCGCCCCATCGGGTCCGCTACAAGGCGTAGATGCGACCCTTTCGCTGACCAACCTCTTTGACCGCTCGCCCTCACGCATCCGCAGCGCGAGCAGCGTCGATCCCGGATTCGATTCGACCAACTATCCGGCCACGGGCCGAGCAATCAGCCTCACCCTTTCGAAAAAGTGGTGAGGCCATGTCGATCAGTTTCGCCCTGCTTCTGACGTCCGCGTCGGCTGTCCTCGCTCCGGCGCCGGCCCAGGTCACCCCGCAACCCGTTCCAGCGGATTGTGCAAGCCTTGCTCCCCCTTCGCCATTCAAACCCGGAGAGTATCGCCGGGGGCTGAAAGCGGAGGATCTGGTCCGTCTTCGTGACATCGGCCCCGCCAATAATGAGATGACGGAGAGTAGCCTGTTCGCGATCTCACCAGACGGACGCGCCGCAGCGCTGCAGCTGCGCCGCGCGATCCCGGAAGCAAACGGCTATTGCCTCGGCATGTTCGTCGTGCCTCTGCGGCCCGGGGCGACAGCCCATGCGGTCGATCTTGGCGGGGACATGATCCGGGCCACGCTCGATGGTTTCGGAAAAAGCGGCCGACAGTCGGGCATTCCCCTGCCCATCACGCCGCAATGGTCAAGCGATGGCAAGTCGATCCTTTTCCTCAAGCGGGAGAATGGTCCGACGCAGGTCTGGATTGCCCGCATTGACGGAAGCCGCAGCCACGCCCTCACGAACAGCGAGTTCGATGTCGAAGCGTTCCGGCTGCTGCCCGATGGGACGCGCATGGTCTACTCGACCCGACCGGCCCTTATCCAGGCCAGGACAGCGATAGATGCGGAGGGACGCACCGGCTATCATTATGACGACCGCTATTCACCGGTCCTCAGCAACCGTCCGATCCCGAAAGATGGCTTACCGTTCGCGTTCACGACGCTCGACCTCGACAGTGGGGGCGCCCGCCCAGCGAGTGAGGCAGAGCGCACGGCGCTCGTCACACCTTCCCCCCGGGCAGCGCGCCAGGGCGACGAGAAGCCAGGGACTGCCACCTCTCCTGACGTCTGGCTCTCCACGATGGGATCGACAGGACTTCCCCCTGTTACCCGGCCGGCGGCGCAGGCAGGCGACGGGAGCGTGCTGCATTGCCTCGCGGACAGCTGCGCCAACGCCATTGGACCGGTCTGGAAGGCCGCTCGCGGCAAATCCGTCCGCTTCCTTCGACATGAGGGCTGGGCCGATAGCCTGACGAGTGTCTACGAATGGAATTTGACGACCGGCCATGTCCGACGGCTCTATCAAACACAGGATTATCTCAATGACTGCCAGCCTCTTGGAGATGACCTGATATGCGCTCGCGAGCAGTCGCTGGTCCCCAGACACCTCGCCCGGCTCGACCTCAAGCGATCGCGCGCAGAGATAATTTTCAATCCCAATCCCGAGTTCACTAATCTAGCGCTGGGCAAGGTGGAACGCATCCACAGCCTCAACGCGCTTGGCCTTCAGAGCTACGCCGATCTCGTCTATCCGGTTGGCTACCAGCCCGGACGAAACTATCCCACCATCGTCGTGCAATATGTGTCGAGAGGCTTTCTTCGCGGCGGAACTGGCGATGAATTTCCCATCCAGCTCTTTGCCAATGCTGGATATGCGGTTCTGAGCGTGCAGAAGCCGCGACCAGTTGGACTTGATGGGAACGCAAAGAGCTGGGACGAAGTGAATGCCAAGGATCTGACCGGTTTTGCAAATCGGCGCAGTGTCTTGTCCTCGATTGAGGTTGCCCTCGATGCCCTCATTCGGCGTGGTATCGTCGATCGCGATCATATCGGTATCACAGGTCTGAGCGATGGATCATCGACGGTGCAGTTTGCCGCGCTCCACAGCGATTTGTTCGCGGCGGGCGCCGTCAGTTCTTGTTGCTCGGACCCCATGCAGGACGCCCTGTTCGGTCCATCAACCGGCGCCATGTTGAACCGGGTAGGCTGGCCGCGGCTCATCGACGACAATCCTGTCTTCTGGTCCCAGATTTCCATAGCTCGCAACGCGCGCAAGGTGCGGTTTCCCCTTCTGATGAACAGCCCCGACGACGAATATCTCTCTACCCTCGAAGGCTACACAGCCTTGCGGCAAGCGGGGGTTCCCGTGGACATGTTCGTCTTCCCCGACGAACATCACATCAAATGGCAGCCCTCGCATCGGCTGACCGTCTATGAGCGATCGCTCGACTGGTTCAATTTCTGGCTAAAGCGCCAGCTTCCCCAAGGCGGTCGGCGACTGGTGGAAGCAGAATATTGGCAAGCGTTGCGGGATGAGCACGAAAAATCGCGAGCAAGCAAGATGTCCGCAATGGCACCCGCGTCGAATGGCAAGGGCGGCTAACCTGAGACGAACTTCTCGTCCAATTGCAGAAATGGAAAAGGTTGTCGCCCGGGTGCACTTACTCGCCCTTGCCTCTGCTCAACCCAAAGAGAAGCGAGGAATCGCCACCTGCCGCCAAAGGGACGATCTCACCGTCATCATATAGAAAAATGCAGTTGGCAAATCGGTCGCGGCAGACCTCTGCCAAAGTGGACGATCCCCGAACGTCGCCCAAGGGGTCCGGGATTGTCCACCGAACAGATAGCCTGCGCAGTCATTGACCGTTTCATGCCGAATCCCCTTCAGGATAGCATCACCATATCATCCAGGAACGTAGATCCAGATATGCCGCGGTCCACCCGACAGAGCCCTCAGCGTTTTCGTCGCTTCCAGCTGAACGGGAGCCCCTTCACATGGTGCAGCATAGATTGCGGCCATTTGGCGCAATGCAACGGGCGGCGCCGTATTCAGTTCGACGACGCCGGTGATAAGATTGCGATACATAGTGCCTACCCCACCCCATAAATCATGAAGCTCCTTGTCCTTCGGACAACGCGCAGCAGTTTCAAGCAACTGACGCACGGCGGTCACCGCTCGCGGATCGCCGCCGATGGCAGCTCCCGTGAGCAATATCTCCGCCTGCTCGGGATCGCGCTCCGCTCCGTTGCCATCGCGATAGGCTAGGCCCAGCGGGTAGCGCGCGGACACCTCTCCTGCGGCCACCTCCTGTTTGAGGATGGGGATTGCCTCGGTGATCATGCCCTTGCTGTAGAGCTTCATGCCGGGCGTACCTTTGACGCCCGCAGCGCACCCGGAAACAAGCATTGCAGCACAAACCACGACCGCTGCTTTCGTCAGAAAATTGTTCTTCGTCTTCATGCTCGTCTCATTGGGCCGCCGCGGCTTGCTCGATCGCTGCCTTGAGTTTCGCCCCTGCATCGGCGGCGACCTCCTGAACTGAGCGCTTGCCCGAGTTCGGATCGGTCTGATGGAATTTGAACGCCTTACCGCTCAGCGGCCCGGAAATCAGATCGGCGATCATGATCTCCCGATGCTTGTTCTGCTCGTTTGCGAAGGGAGCGATAAGGTCGACAAGCCAAATGGCCTCGCCAGAAATCCACTCCTCGAGCGTCAAACGGTTGGCCGGTTCGATCATCCCGCCTTGCAGCTTCTTCTCGGCTTCTGGGTTGCATTTCGCCCAGAGTGCCAGACCCACCGGCCTGTCACCATCGCGAAAGACGTAGAATTGCTGGTGGATCAGCGCCGGCATCAACAGCCATTCGATATCGCTAATCGAAAATCCCCGATGCAGCGGCGACTGCGTCAGGAGCCAGGTCATTTCGCCCAGCATATGGCTGACCGTGGGCGGCGTGGAAGCGGCCGAGGCCGCCCCCTTCTGTGTCGTCTCGTTCATGTGACAATCCTATAATCAGGCCGCGAAATAATCATAGAGCGCTTCGCCCTGGGCAGAGCGAGTGTTCAGTTCCCCCTCTCCGCTTGCCGCCCCGAAGGCCGCGATCTGCTGCGTCATGCGCGCCAGAAGGGTTTCCCACCCGGTCGCCGGCTCGTTTGCCGCTTCTCCGGGCTTATAGGCGAGCGCCACATCGCCTACGGTTCCCACCGAGCCGTTCGCGCGCGTGAAGGTCGAGGTCGCCAACACGACGTTCGATCCAATCTTCACATTTTGCTCGACTGCTCGCGATGCCAGACTGATCGAGGTGATGCCATGATCGGCCAGGGTCTTGAGTTCCCCGCTATCGGTTGCGCCATCACCATCGCCATCCACCCAGATCTTCAGTTCGCCAAAGCGGGTGTCACTCGCATCGATCCTGCCGTCCTTGTTGGAATCAAGCGCGCCGAATGCATCGAGATCGCTCTTGGCGTTGGCCTTCTCCATCAAGAAACTCAACTCCGATGCTTGCGTAATCATCCCGTCGCCATTGCGGTCGATGACCAGGAAACCATCACCCCTGCCGACCCAGCCGCTATTATCGCCAATACCATCGCCATTCATATCAAAGGTCGCCTTGGCCTTTTTGATGGACCGCATCTCAACTCCGTCACCATCGAGATCGAGGATGATCGGCGAGAGCATGCCGATATCCTTGTTCTTGAAGCTCAGCATGGTCGCGGGGTCCACGAGACCGGATCGGGCATCCACCGCCGAACCATTGCGGAAGCGAACGAACATCTGCCCGCCCGTGGTAGAGAGCATGTATTTCTTCGACTTGCGCCCATATTCCTGCCGCTCGACATTGATACCCGGAACGATGGGACCGTCAGACGTCGAAGGCGTGGCATCGCCATTCCAGGCGGAATAATCGCTGCCTGCGCTGCCGTCGCCCGGTACATAGGCAAGGCCGGCGTCCAGCGCTCTCCCCACCGTTCCATTGGTCAGCGTATAATTGGCAATACCATAGACAATGTTGCCACCATCGTTGCTGGCCTCCGGCGCGGTCGAGCTCAGGCTGAGCGACGTCAGGCCGGCTTCGGCGAGACTCTTGACTTCGCCCGCGTCCGAAACACCATTGCCATTGGTGTCGAACCAGAGCTTGAACTCGGCAAAGCGCGCATCGAGCGCGTCAAGCACGCCATCCCCGTTGCTGTCGAACGCCTTGAGCCCTTCAAGGTCGGTCTTGGCGCCCTCCAGATCGCCGACGAAGGAGATTTCGGCAATATCGGAAATCTTGCCGTCGCCATTGCGGTCCAGCGCCAGGAAGGCGTCCCCGGACTCGATCCAGCCTGTGCGCTCGGTCGCGCCGTCACCGTCCATATCGAAGCGAACCGTGCTCGAGGTTACCGACACAAGGCCAGCGCCATCGCCGTCATAGTCAAGGATGACAGGCGCCGCAGTCGCAAGGTCAGAAGGATCGAACGAAAGGAAAACGTCGCCAACGGTTCCGGTCGTACCGTCGGTCTTGAGATATTCTGTCGTAGCGTAGATCACATTGTCACTCCCGCCGGGGTCTTCGCCGGTCGGATTGAAGGTGAGATTAACCTGCGAGATGCCCGCATCAGCCAAGCTATGGAGTTCGTCGCCCTGGCTGACCCCGTCCTGGTTAGCATCCCGCCAGATACGGAATTCGGCATAGCGATCATCGCCGCTATCGAAGAAGCCATTGGCATTGCTGTCGAAGACACGGAGACCCTCGAGGTCGGAGATCGCTCCGGCGGAGTCATCGGCGAACGATATCTCGTTGATATCGTCGATCGTCCCATTGCCGTTACGGTCGAGTACCAGCATGCCATCATCGGGTCCCACCCAACCGGTACGATCGGTGATCCCGTCCTTATCCATGTCGAAATAGACAGTCGAGGAATCCAGGCTCAGCAATTCGAGTCCATCGCCGTCGAGGTCGAAAACGATCGGCGGTGTGGTTGACCCGCGATGCAGGAAGACAATTTGGAATGGTGTGGTTGAGGTGACGCCTGATGTATCGCGGATATAGAGATTGAAATTATAATAGAGCGTGGCCGTCCTTCGAGTACCATTAGCATCCTTGTAGGCGCCCTCCCATTCGCCATCACCAGGCGATTCAAGCATGATGGTCCCCGTCGTACCGCTCGCTGAAACGGAAAGTATCGGCGCATAGCCATCCGCCTCAGACGTCCCGCCAATATAGTACAGAGTTTCGCTGACCGTAGGCGTAGAAATCGAATAATAATAGGTCGAGCTTGCCCGTTCCGGATCTGCCGGCGTTACGACAACGAGGGGACCTTCATTGCGATTGTCCCTAAACCAATATGTTGTCGCGCTCTGCTTATATACGGTCGCACCGCTATCCGTATCTCCAGCATCTCCGGCATAAGTGTTCGCGAGATTGGGTCCTTCATTCACGTCAGTCACATTTAGAGTCAATGTGGCCGATGCTGTAGGGCGTGCGTCACCGGCCGTGTTGTCGACCGCTTCTACCGTCAGGTTGAAAGTCGCAAGATTTGTATCACGCCCACTATACACCTTAAAGGGTATCCCGTTATAATAATAAGTCGTATACTGCTCAACGAGGGCTTCGTAATCGGTGCTTCCGGTCATCCAGATCGCACCGGTGGCGGCATCAATCGTCCAAGGCCCGGAAGTCTGAGAACCGTTAGAGAAGCGATAGCTGATATTGGCGCCGCCTTCCGCATCGGACAACATCAGAGACTTAGCGTTGAGAAGCTCGCCGGATGTTGCCGTAACACCTACCCACGGCCCAAGAGCCGTATTGGATTCATTTACATTAAAGGTCCGGTTGGTAAGCGCATGCTGCTCGTTGACGTCAGAAATGAACACTTGCATGAGTGCTGGGCTAGACCAAGCGCTGCCATCGAAGGCCTTAAGCCACACATCGGCGACATGGGCATCAAGACGTCCATCGCCGTTCCAGTCATAGATATTATAGCCGTTCGCGCGGAACCATTCGAAATCAAAATTGAGGCCCGGTTGGAAGCGAACCGCATTACCGTCGATATAGAACCAGCCCTGCGACGTACTTCCGTCCGCGAAACGCAAGGACGGCGTTCCGCCATCAGGATCGCTCAATCCGAATGAACCGGTCACGGTATAAGCGTTCGCTGGATTGGAGCCGAGACCTGTTTCGTCGAAGAACGACCATTTTGTCGCTCCGTTGTCTGGCGCATTGGGCGTTTCATTCACATTGGCGATCTCGATCCAGAAATTGGCCGCGCTTTCGGTGAAGCCCGGATTGTTCTGGTTGTCGCGCGCCCGAATGACATAGTTGCGTCCGGGGTCCCATCCCTCACGGTCCAGCGGCGCATTCGTTCTAATCACACCTGTGACATTGTCGATCACATAACGACCATCCCAGGACTGATTGGAGTAGTTCGATCCATCCCAAAACCAGTAGCGCTGCTGCCCGAAGGCCAGACCCGCGCTGTCCGAATCGCCGGCGCTCGCGGTGCCGACAATGGTTCCGATGCCGACATTCTCATTGACATACATCGCTGAACCAACGAGCCAATTCTGCTCATTAATGTCGTGGATGAACACCTGGGTCAGCGTCGAATCCGACACATATTGGCCATCGTTGGTGCGTGTCCAGACATCGGCGATATGGGCTTCGATCCTGCCATCGCCGTCATAATCAGTAACGCCATAGCCCTGGTTCCGGAACCATTCGAAGTCCAGATTGGCGCCGGTGAAGCGGATCTGATTGCCAACGATCTTGAACCATCCACCGGGATTGGTGAGCAGTTCCAACGCAGGCGTGGTCCCATCGGGATCGCTAACCGGCAGGGTACGAACGACCACCTCGTTGTTGGCCGGATTGCCGCCAAGCCCCGTCTCATCAAACATGGACCAATAGTTGCCACCCGACGAATAGGGCGCCTCATTCACATTGGCGATCTCGATCCAGAAGTTTGCCCAAGCCTCATTATAACCGGCATTGCCCTGGTTATCGCGCGCCCGTATCACATAGTTGCGGCCCGGCTGCGCAGCCTCCCGGTCCAGCGCGGCATTGGTCTTGATCTGTCCCGTTACCGCATCGATCGAATAGCGGCCATCATAGCTCTGATTGCTGTAATTGGTACCATCCCAGAAATAATAGCGCTGCTGGCCAAAGACATGCCCTCCATCGGGATCGCTCGCCGCTACGGTCGCTACAAGAGTACCGATCCCGACATTCTCGTTCACATAGAAGGTGCCTCCACCGAGGCTGTTGGCCTCATTGAGATTGTTTACGCTGATCGTGACGGTAGTGGACGCCTCATTATAACCGGCGTTGCCCGCATTATCGCGCGCCCGTACCGTGTAATTGACGACTGCGTTGCCAGCCTCGTAGTTGAGTGCAGCGTTCGTCTTGATCACACCGGTTACGGCATCGATCACATAGCGCCCGTCGAAGGATGTACCGCTCGCGGTAGATCCATCCCAGAAATAATAGCGCTGCTGGCCAAAGACATGCCCACCGTCGGGATCGATGGCGGCAACCGTGCCCACGACCGTGCCGGTCGCCACATTCTCGTTCACCCCGAGAGAGTAGCTTGCCGGCAGACTGTTTGCCTCGTTCACATTGTTCACGACCACGGTCAGCGCCTGATCCCTGGTTTGGCCGAAGCTGTCGGTCACCCGCACGGTGATCGCATGGGAAGTCGCCGCTTCGTAGTTGAGCAGCGATCCGTTCGCTACGCTCAGCACACCGGCCGAGGTCAGGGCAAAGCGTCCACCCGCATTGTCGATCAGCGTGTAGCTGTGCGTGTCACCCGCATCGGGGTCGACAGCAAAGGCATTGCCAACAACCGTGCTGTTGGCCGCATTCTCCGCCACCCCGGCATTGCTTCCGCCGGGAACGAACGTCCCGCCGGAATCATAGCCGACATAGATACTGTCGATCTCGAACTGGGCGTTCGCCACATTGGGCATGTCAAAGCGGATGCGGTTGATCACATTGCTGGTCCAATCCGCACCGCCAGCCGTCAGGCTGCGCATGTCGAAGGTGAGGGTCGTCCACTCATTGGCCTTGAAGGTCGTGGATGGCAAAACCTTGGTGTAGCTTTCGGAATCGCCGTGCGAGGCCGTGCTGTAGAATAGCTGCGGCGTGCCGGTGAAGTCGCCATTCATGGTCCGAACTCGAACCTGGACCAGATAGCTGGAACTGCCAGCAATGCTCAGACCCGACGGCGACGCGACGATCGGGTCCGCCGCAGCCGTACCTGTGAAAATGATGCCGCTCGATCCCGCGGAAAGCGCCCCATTCGCTGAGGACCAGCCCTGCGTGGAACCACCGTCGAAACTCCAGTTCTGCCCGAGCGGCCCATTGATGCCTATGCTCGTCGGCGGCGCGTTGATGACCACCGTCGTCGTCTTGGCCGTCGAGATCGCGGTCTGCCCCGCCTCGGTCGCGCGCGCGGTAACGGAAAGCGACAGATCCTGGCTCCAGCCCGCTGGCGCATTGACCTTGAGGCCGGTTGTCTGGGCAGGCGTGAGCTGCCACACTGCCGCCGCGCTGTCATAGCTGCCGGCGCTCAGCGTAACCCCCGAAGGGACGCCTGAAATCCAGATTTCCTGGGTTTCGGAACCGTCGGTATCGGGGAATGTGACATTGAGCGTCAGCGGGATGCCGCCAGCTTGTCCCGCCGTTCCCGATCCGCCGGTGAAGGCCGCCACCACCGGCGTATCCGCAACGGCGTTGACGGTGACGGTAAATTCCTGGGTCTCCGTGACACCACCCGCATCCGTTGCCTGGACGCGGATGATTGCCGTGCCGCTGGCGTTCGCGACCGGGTTGATAGTGAAGCTGCGCTGGCCATTGGAGTTAGCCGCACCGAACACCAGCCCTGAATTGGCGATGACCGAAGAACCGGAGATCACGGTTGCCGACATCTGGATATTGGCGTTGGGCGTGATGTCGTCGGTCGCGGTGACGGTCAGATTGATCGTCCCGTCCTCATTGACCGTCCTGTTGCCGATGGCGGACATCACTGGTTTCGCGTTGGTCCCCCAATAGGTGGCCCATTGCGCCTGGTAGGTCAGGTCCGCCATCAGCGTATCGCGCTGCGCGGTCGTCGTCGGCTTGGTCTTGGTCGCCATCAGCTGGACCAGACCCTCGACATTGATCTGCGTGCTGTAACGGGTACCCGCGATGATGAAGTCGATCTTGTAGTTGGACCGGCTGCTCGCGTCGGAAATGACATACCAGTCCTTGATGAGGACGCTGGAGGTCGTGCCGATCACGCTGATCCGCATGTCGTTGCCAGACTGCTCGAACCAGAGATCCTCGTCATTGATGGCGCCCGCCGTATCCTGGAAGCCCAACACGTCGACATCATCGCCCGAAGGATCGTAATTGTAGATGGTGTCGGCCTCGGACGAGCGCGTCACGATATAGGTGTCGTTGTCGATGCCGCCGTTGAGCAGGTCGTTGCCGGCGCCGCCATCGAGATAGTCATCGCCGCTTTCGGCATAGAGCTGGTCATTGCCCGCCCCGCCCAGCAGCGTATCGTTGCCGGTGCCGCCGTAGATGATGTCGTCGCCATCGTCGCCCACCAGGGTATCGGCACCATCGTCGCCGTAGAGCGTGTCGTTGCCGCTGCCGCCCTGGAGATTATCGTCGCCGGCACGGCCGCGCAGCAGGTCATTGCCGCCGAGACCCTCGATCCGGTTGGCGGACGCATCCCCATTCAGCGTATCGGCAACACCGGTGCCTCGGAGATTTTCGACGCTGGAATAGCTGTCTCCCGCCGCTGCCCCGCTATTCGATGCCGGAGTTGCAAGATCGGCCGTAACGCCCGTGGTATCGGCAACACCTGAACTGGCCCAATTATAATCCGCCCAGTCTGACCCCGCACCACCAATCAGCTGATCGCTGCCAAGGCCGCCGAGCAGAACATCGTCACCATCGTCGCCATTCAGCTGGTCGTTGCCGTCCCCGCCATAGATGGTATCGAAGGTGCCGCTATTGTTGGCTCCGCCATAAAGGCTGTCATTGCCAAGTCCGCCGTAGAGTGAGTCGGCGCCATCACCACCATAGATGGTGTCATTGCCGTCCTTGCCGTGCAGTTCATCGTCGCCGGCACCCCCGTCGATCAGATCGTCGCCAGCGCCGCCGTCGACAAAGTCATTGCCGCCATAGGCGTAGAGAAGATCGCGATTCTGCTGGCCAATGAGCGTGTCGGCATTGGCGTCTCCCTCCAGCACATCATCCTGATTGTCCACGCCAAGCGTGATCGTTCGCTGGATCGAGTGCGGCGCCGCGCTGAGGTCGGTAGCCGTGACAGTGAACGCCACGCTGCTGCCCGCCTCATAGTCAAGCGCCGCGCCCTGCTTCAGCCGCAGGACATTGCCTACGACCTCGAACCGGCTGTCGGACACCGAATAGCTGTAGCTGGCATCGGCAAAGCCTGCGATATCCGGATCGGTAACGCTGAGCGTACCGATGGTGATGGCGGGAAGCGTCGTGCCATTGACGACCCGGTCGCGCTCGGCAACCGAAGCCAGGCTCGCCGACCAGTTGAGCGCCGTCGGCGCCTCGTTGATATCCTCGACCCGAATGGCAAAATCGGTGTTGCCGGGCGATGACAGGCTGCCATCCGCGGCATCCACGGTCCCGGTCAGCACGACCTCCATCTGCCCGTCGCCATCGCTGTCCGAAGCGGTCAGGCCGCTATTGTAGAGCGTTTCGAAATCTGGTTCGAAGCCATCGGCAAAGCGAACCTCGTTCCCCGCCACCTTGAAGCGGCCGGAAGGATTGCTCACAAGACGCAATGCCGGCGTGGGTCCATCGACATCCGACAGGGTGAAGCGCGCGACCCAGTTGTTTGCCAGGCCGCCGGACAGGGATTCGCCGACAATGCCACGGGCATCCGACAGCACTGGCGTGTCGGGCGCTTCGTTCACATTGGCGATAGCGATGGTGACACTGCTCGATGCCTGATTATATCCGGCGGTACCCTGATTGTCGCGCGCGACGACCATATAGGAAGTGCTGGTATTTCCTGCCTCAAAATCGAGTTCGACATTCGTGTTGATGAGACCGCTGACCGAATCGATCTTGTAGCGGCCATCGTCAGAGGTATCGCTGATCGTGCTTCCGTTCAGGAAATAATATCGCTGCTGTCCGAAGGCATCGCCAGCGCTGTCGAGGTCGGTGGCCGCGATCGTGCCGACCGCCGTGCCGATCGCGACATTCTCGTCGACCACCATCGCCTGGGTCGCGAACAAGCTGTTGGCTTCATTGCGGTTGGCGATGCCGATCGTGACCGTGCTCGCAGTCTGGTTATACCCCGCCTGTCCCGCATTATCGCGCGCGATCACGGTATAGGCGACGCTGGCATTACCCGCCTCGTAATCGAGCGCGGCGTTGGTCTTGATCTGTCCACTCAGCACATCGATGCTGTACCGGCCGTCCGCGGACGTGCCGGTCGCGTTCATGCCATCCCAGAAATAATAGCGTTGCTGCCCGAAGACGTCCCCGGCGCTATCAGGATCGCTCGCGGTGACCGTCCCGACCAGCGTGCCGATAGCGACATTCTCATCGACCGACATCGCATGAGTGGCCGGCAGGCTGTTCACCTCGTTCCAATTGCCGACCGTGACGGTGAAATCCTTCTCCGTCCATACCCCATGGACGTCGGCAACCCGGACCCGGATCGTGTGGGACGTCGCAGCCTCATGGTCGACGAGAGCCGGGTTCTGGACGATCAGCAGGCCATCGCTGGTGAGAGCAAAGCGACCGCCCGCATCATCGACGAGCGAGAAGGTCATGGCCTCGCCCTCCACTTCCGTGGCGGCGAGTTGCCTCACCGGGCTGTCCGCGCCGGTCGGGGAACCGGCGGCGCCTTCCATCACGGAAATGAGCGCGCCATCCACCGTCCGGATATCGCGCGGCGCGTCATTGACCGCCGCGATGCTGACATTGACAGCGATTTCGGCCGACTGGCCGTCCGCGTCGGTGACGATGACGGTAAAGCTGTCGGCGCCGTTGAAATCGGCATTGGGCGTGTAGACGAGGGAACCCGATGCGCCGTCCACGGCCGCTGAACCATTTTCCGGTCCCGTGCCCAGCTGATAGCCGGTGATATTCTCGTCATGATCGACAGCGCCCGTCGCCACAGCTCCGCTGGCATTGTCCTCGTTGATCGCAATCGCAATCGCGCTGCCCGTCGGCTTTGCCTTATGCCCCTCATGCCAATAGGTCGCCAATTGCGTGGCGATGGCTGCTGGCATGCTGCCCGGCGTGGACGCACTGCTGGCCGACATGTCGCCGATCAGGGGCGTGGCATAGGCCAAGAACAGGCTATGCGTCGCTGTGCTGATTGTGCGGCCTCGAGACGGATTGGTGGCGTCAAAATAATTGCTGACGGTGATCGTCGCATCACCGCCGATGACACCGATCTTCAGATCGGCGCCCTGGCGGGTCAGCCAGATATCATCGATACCGACGCTCTGGTCGAAGACGATGCTGTTGATCCCCGATCCGTCCGCGATGGTGTCGCTGCCCGAACGGGCGTCGAAGAGATATACATCGTCACCGCCATCGCCCTGCAACCAGTCGGAGCCGGAACCGCCCACGAGGGTATCATTGCCGTCCCCACCGACGAGGACGTCGGCGCCATCCCCGCCCTGCAACTGGTCGTTCCCCCAATTGCCTTCGAGATGGTCATCACCAGCATCGCCGAGGATCTGGTCATTCCCGGCACCGCCATAGACCTGATCGTTGCCCAGGCCAGCCTGGACCAGATCATTGCCGTCGAGCGCATAGATGACATCGTTGCCGTCGCCGCCATCGATATTGTCGTCGTCGTTGCCGCCGTTGATGAAGTCATCGCCATCGCCGCCGTCGAGGACGTTCGCGCCATCGCCGCCGTTGATCACGTCGTTGCCGCCAAGGCCGGACAGGCGATTGCCACCTGCATCCCCGGTCAACGTATCGGCATATTGCGAGCCTGTGACATTCTCGATGCCGATCAGTAGATCGCCTTCCGCATCCCCGCCCGTGCCGGTCCCGGCTGCCAGATTGACCTGCGCGCCTGCTGCTGACCGCGCATAGCGTGCGCTGTCACCCCAGCCGATTTCGGTTGCGGCCGAGTTGGCGCCGCCATCGAGACGGTCCGCGCCCGCTCCGCCTTCGAGAATGTCGTCGCCATTCCCGCCATAGAGGAGATCGTTGCCGTCATAGCCGACGAGAACGTCATTCCCGTCTCCACCGGAAAGATCATCGACGAGGCTACCCCACTGCCCCAGCATCAGGTCGTCGCCTGACGTTCCCGCGACCTGCGCCGAGCTTGTCGCCCACACTATCGAACTCAGTGATGCGGACGATCCATCGGCGAACTGCAACGTCTCGATGGCGCCATTGGCGGTGAACTGATCATAGAGGATAAGCTGGGCGGTGGACGATCCATTGTACTGGATCAGAAGATCGTTGCCGGTTCGCGTGAATTTGAGATCGCTAAGGCCAATGCCCTGCCCGAATTCGAGCACATCCTCGCCGCCTGAAACCGAGCTGTCATAGGCAAAACGGGTGACCTGCTGTCCGTTGGTCCGCGAGAATCCGCCAAGCCAGCCCGTCTGGATATAGGCGGGAGGGACCGGCGCGGCGGGCGTAACCCCTGGGGCATAGAGATAGCTGCTGCCATCATAGACCAGGGCGCCGCTGGCATCCTGAATCTGCAACCGCCAATAACGATATCCTGAACGCGGTTCTGCCGCGCCGGTATCAGCCCATGACTTGATGGAATATCCATCGGCGAGTTGACCGGCGCTCGTCACGGCCTCCTCTACAGAGAATGCGACGTCCTTGATGTTGTCGGCGCCATCCCCAATGTTCCACACATAGGTGTCGTCGCCCGCACCGCCTCTCAGCGTGTCGTTGCCCTGGCCGCCGGCCAGAACATTGTCATCCTCGTCACCGCCCAGGATATCCGCGGCAGCGCCGCCGGTCAGGTCCTCGATGCCGTCATAGCTGTCACCCGCGCCTTCGCCGGCGTTCGACCAGCTTGCCGAGAGCACGGCGCGAACCCAACCGCTGGCCGAGACATAGGAAGCCGCATCCTGCCCCGCACCGCCGATCAGGACGTCATTGCCCTTGCCGCCGTCCAGGATATCGTTACCGGCGCCGCCATAAAGGACGTCATCGCCCATTTCGCCTTTCAGCGTGTCGAAACCGCTATTGCCCGCGATGATGTCATTGCCCGATCCGCCCGCGATGACATCGTCGCCGGCACCGCCCGTGATCCAGTCCGCGCCCGACGTTCCAGCCAATGGCGTGATGTCGGTTCCGTCCGCAGCATCGGTTCCCGCGATCAGATTGGTAACGCCTGCGCTGATGTCGAGGATACCCGTCTGATAGAAGGCGAGTTGCTCGATCTGGCCCGGCAGGCTGTACCAATCCTTGATCGTGATGCTGTCGGCAATCGAATTGGCCGTCGCAAACTCGCTATTCTCGTCAGCGATGTTGAGTACCAGATCATCGGAGCCCGCAGGCCGCGACAATATGATGTCCTGGATCTTGATGCCCGGATCGAACTCGATCGTATCGGTGCCGTTATTGGCGACAACCGCGCTGCCAACGGGCGGGTTGAAGACGGTCAGAGTTCCTGTCACATCGTCATAGTCGAACCGTCCCACCCATTGCAGGTTCGGCGCTTGAGCCGTGCCCACATTTTTGCGCAGATAGGCGCCGCCGGGGCCGGTTACCTCACCAGTCTGCTCGTTATAATGATAGCCTGCAGCCTCGTTCCACTGGCCAGACGCGCTCCAGACAACATCCCAATGATCGGAATAATCGTCGAACAGCTCATCGCGGCCATCGCCGCGCGAATATTTGAAGATATCGTCGCCCGCGCCGCCAACAACCACATCGCCATCGCCGCGACCACCGGAGAGAATGTCATTGTCATCGCCGCCGTAGAGGTCATCACCGCCACCGTCACCCGACAGGGCATCCTTGCCCTTGCCGCCGATCAGTTGGTCGACACCAAGGCCACCGACCAGCAGATCCTGTCCTGAATGGCCGGCTACAAGGTCATTGCCGGTGCCGCCATTGCCGATGTCGTCGCCCGCGAGGAGTTGAAGCTGGTCGTCGCCGTCGCCGCCATAGACGAAGTCGTTGCCGCTGGTGCCGATCAGCACATCATTACTCGAACCACCGACGATGAAGCTGGTGATGTCGCCGATGCGGATTTCGTTACCGTCGGCGAATTTGAGCCATTCAATCCGCTTGAAATAATCGGCGAACCAGTCCTTCACGGTCAGCTGCGTGCCGGTGAAGGTCGTGACGCCGCTTGCGTCCGTTTGCATCACGCGGATGATGAGGTCGTCGCTGTCGGTGCTCGACCGGATCATCTGGATGTCATTGAGGCTGATGCCCGCGCCGAAAACGATCGCGTCCTCGCCGCCGATGGCCGCCTTTTGCACCACGCCGGGCGCATCGCCGACCCAATTCTTCTTGATCGTTCCGGCAAGCAAGCCCGCCATGCGCTGGCTGACATAGTCGCCACCGCCCGCTTGTGCGGCGGGTGCACCATTGGCCTCGTCCTCGGCAATATCAGCGCCATCGCCTAGCCGCACCAGATATTGGTCGTTGTCAAGGCCGCCCTTGAGACTGTCACCATCGCCGGCACCGCCAGCAAGGATATCGTCGCCCGCGCCACCCGTCAGCGTATCGGCGCCATCGCCGCCCTCGAGCCAGTCTGAACCCTCTCGGCCGCGCAACAGGTCATTGCCCGCACCGCCGTTCAGATAATTGCCGTCGCCGCCAAGCGCATTCTGATCGACCGTGCCCGCATCGAGCACATCGTCGCCGTCGCCGCCCAGCAACCAGTCGTCCAGGCGGCCGCCATAGAGCGTATCATTGCCATCGCCGCCGAAGATATTGTCGCCCAAGTCCGAGGCGTAGATTGTGTCGTTACCCGCGCCGCCATCGACCGTGGCGGCGACGTCGATCGCCAGCTCGCGCCGGTCAGCGGTGGAGAAAGTAATGGAAGCCGGCTCGCTTGTGCTCCGGCTGCGTGAGATCGTGAAGGTCGCGGTGCCGCTGTCTTCATGCACGATCACATTATCGAGCCAGACATAGGGCGTGGAGCCGCTGGTTGCGTCGATGATCGTGCCCTTGCCCGATACCGGCGTCGTGCCACTGGCGAGCGCACTGGCTCCTGCCGTCACGGTGGCGGTCAGGGTGAAGCTCTCATTGCCCTCGACGTTGAGATATTGCGGCTTACCGTTGCCCGGCGTCACTTCGCCCGTGAGCGGGTTTGTGGTGGGGCCAACATATTCGGGGTTGAGGACATTATCCGCCATCACAGCCGTTCGCACCAAGAGCTGGATCGTGCCGGCTGCGAAGGTCGCGCTGGTCGCATTGGTCCAGTTGATGCCGTCGACCGAAACCTGCAAATTGCTGGCGTCCGCAGCGCCATAATCGGCGCCCTGGCCGCTCGCGCGACCATCCGCGAGCGCGAGGCTGATGATCACATCCGTGCCGACCGCCTTCGACAGGCTGAGGCGGAAAACGGCATAGCCATCGGCCTCCGACGCAAAGCTCCTGCCTACCATGAGGTGCGCTGCGGAAGAGGCGTCGCTGATGATCGTCGCCGTCGCGTCACCACCGATGGCGCTAACACCCGTACCGTTGGAAAGCGCCGCAAGGAAGCTCTCGATCGCTGTGTCGGCATCCCCCGCGACAGCAACTGTGACCTGCTTGCGCAATTCACCAGATGCGAAGCTGACGGTGGTGTTGGTTGCGGTGAAGTCAGCGCCCGATACGGCAATGTCATCCTGCAACTCGCCGTTGACGGTATAACCGCTCTGATCGGCCAGTTTCTTGTTTCGCAGGTCGATGACGTCGTTTGCGGCGCCAGCTTCGATCATCGTCTGACCAGCGATGTCAATCGCATCGCCCAGCACATAATCGCCGACGCCGATCAGGCGGCTGATCTGACCCGAATAGGGGTCATAGTCGAAGCCGAACTGAACATCGATTGCATTGGTGTTAGCATCCGCTAACAGTCCGCTAAAACCACCGTACCAATCACTCTCGTTCCGCCTCGCGAGACCGAGCTCATCTGCCAATGCCAGATTAATAGCCAATTCTGCCGCAAATATACTATCGGGTTCGGCAGCTATCAGGGCATTGATGATCGCAGCGTTATCAAGATAGTTTTGATAAGCCTGAGCCGAGGCGATGTTACCCAGCAAAATGGCTGCATCGAAGTGGGCCGGATCGATTTCGCCAATTTTGAAAGTGTTATAAATAGCCCGCTTAACATAAACATTTCCGCCGACGAGCCTAAAATCAGGATCCGTGAGGCCCTGATAGATGCCATAAGCGGCCATCCGCGCCATTGCATCCTCCTGCTTCATGGGAAGACGGAAAGTGATGCTGTCTTTATCTCGTGTATGTGTAGGTCTATAGACGAGGCTCTTGCCGCGCATACCATAGTTGCCGGATTGGATCGCAGCCGGATCCAGTAGTCGTCCACCCGTGGCAGCTAAGACGCCATTGAATGTTCCAGCCACCGCCGATGCGAGAGATCTCGCAACACCTTTCGATCCTCCCTGTTTCGAATAGACGTTTGTGACCTCGAAATGGCCTTCCTTCTCATTCCATTCAACATCTGCTCCCGACCGAGGAGTGCCCCCAAAAATCGATCCGATAAGACCTCCAATGGTTTGCCAGAGCACCACTGCAACAACCGCTGCAACGGCGTATAAAGGATTGCCGGTTGCCAAGAACAGCGCCATATCTTGTGTAGCCACAAAAGAACCGATGGTCTTACCAATTGCGCTCCCAATCTGACCTCCAACATTGTCAGGGGTATATATCTCAGCTCCAAGCTTCGAACCCACGACGGTGGCGACCGCACCAAGAACGTTTGCACCAATATTATTGGCCTGGAGCGCCAACATATTCGCAACCGCACTGCGTACCGCCTCACTAGCCGCCGCGTTGGCAACCTCTCCCACAAAACCGTCAATACCTATGGCATCGACGAGTTCAGACACGAGATAGGAACTCAGAGCACCAACGCCCTTGAGCTTAAGATTTCTTATCAGAGCGTCATCAAAACTCGATATAACGCCTGAAATGTCTGTGCCATCTTTCTCATCGAACGCTGAATCGATAATATCTCCGATGGTTTGTCCAACCGTCTTAAAAAAAGCGGACGAAATAACGCGTGTGATCTGATCATCACCCGCCAGAGATTTACCCAGCAAATTTCCAAGAATCGCGCCCGCCTTGTCAAATTCTAGCCCCAGCGGCGCTTCACTCGATCGGATGGTTGTAATGCCCTTCTTTGGTCCACTATGATAGTGAACTACCGATCCGTTTTTGGATCCATCTATGATAGGATTACCGAGAGAATCACGAACAGGCCGACCGGCACTATCATATCGGTAAACAGGTGCTTCCACTTCTCGCGAGACAAGCTCTGTCACATCTGGCAAACTATTTGTCCCAGATCCTGGGACCACACTAAAGACTGCCCGCTCAAGCCACTCCAAACTCAGACTCGACCTGCGCTTATGCGCTGTAACTACGATGGTGTCGCCATCTTGCCTAATATCTACGTCAGGCACCGAACGAGAAACGCTAACACCCGAAGATCTATCTATTATCCCCGCAGAAAGCCCGCTTCCGTCTTCGATCAAGGCTTTATCAAGGTCAGCAAAACTCTTTACTGTGGCCGGATCACCGATGACAACAACGTCAGCGCCATTCTCTAGTATAATTTTCCCGTCACCCGGATTATATATTCTATTGAAACCAGTATAATCTTGATTTGGCCAAGATATATTTAACCTTCCTTCAGAATCTCTGAAGTAGTATTTATTTCTAAATTCTATCAAATGGCTTTGATCATTGGCGTCCACAGAAAATCGAGGTAGAGTAAGTGCATTCTTTACCAGACCGTCCCCTCTCAAACCAAGCATATAATTCGCTTCAATACGGAAGCGGTCAATCGCGCCTTGGACCGATGCTTGGGCTCCGACATTGTTCAGGAATTCATTGTCCGTGAGATCAAGGTACCCATCCGTGCGACCAAGCAAGCCACGGTACACTGGACCGCCAATCACATGATCATCGGCACCGTAACCTGGCTGAACATAACGAAGATTTCCACCAACCAACCGCTCGAACCAACCAAAACCAAAGCGTACCGCTCCTCCTTCCGTGGTGATAACTTCGCTACCATCCTGATTTAGAAGGGCGTGGTACTCTGTAGTAAAAATAGCTTCGGTCTGATGACGTTGACTTATAGTTGATACAATTTCTAAAACCTCTTCACCACCCAATTGTCGGGCCTGAACAATAACGTTGTTGTTGCCAAATGATATTCCCGTGTCTGAGACAATTCCGTCTACTATCGATGATCTCGGATCAAACCCGTATCCTGTTGGAAGAAAACGATAATCGGAAACGTTTCCCTGACTGATTTTATATAATACTACCGCCAAGCTCTCGCGCTCAGATACTACCGAACGATCTATCTTCAGATTCTTAAGTTCACTTATAATTAAATTCTGACCATCTACACTCGAAACATCAATCCATTGTAAAAATTGATCACGATGATCAAGCATGATTCCGCCATTTCCAAATAAAACTGGCCTTACTACTTCATCGATCCACTGATTTCTATCTCGTATGGTCGCGGTTATTCCAAATCCTGCACTTATCGCACTTGCATTAAATCCGATGTCCAATTGTGACTTATTTTGATCGCCGATAATTTTCGCGGTTATTGGGCCAATTTTTTCTATCTCGAGAACGGCCTGCGGATTGAATTCGGGCTTAATGCCCTGAGGGGATGCTTTAACCTCGGCTACGACTTGGGCTATTGCAAGGTCGAGGCTTACGTTCGCTGTGACTTCCTCATCCGTACCGCGGACGCCAAGACTGAGACCAAAAGGACCAATATCTGTTGTGAAATCAACTCCATAGGTTAGATCGACGTCAAAGTGATATCCACTTCTGTTCGCCATGGTCCTTAATTCATCGAGAGCAACTATAAATAAGGTAAAGCCTACTCGGCGCTCCGACCAGCTACCCGCGCCCAGATTGCCTAGCCGCATACGCGCATTTTTTAATGCCTGTTCAATTGCAGGGGCTATATTCGTCGGATCGAACGAGGTCACGGAGCTGGCCATTATCTATTCCCCCTATTATTCTTTGATCAAATCGGGTCGCTGAACTATTAGATCACGAGCAACACTGATCGCGTCAACTCGCTTCGTTCCCGCCGGCAAGCGCAGCATCAGGAAGTCGCTGGGCGCGACATTCACATGTCCGCCCAACCTTCTACCGTCGTCAGAGAAAAATCTCCGCTTGATGGGATCCAGCACTTTGTCGTCCGGCCGTGTGAATATCCCAGGAAGTCCCATCGAAGCTATTGCTGCCCTTGCAAGACAAGCAAGAGCCCGCCTATTGCTCCGCCAATCCCGCGCTTCGCTTAGCGTCATCTGAAATATTATAGCTGTGCGCTTTACCCAGTAACCTTCCGTAAAGACGAAAGTTGGGCAAGCTGGGTTTCCTCCTTCAACCAACGAACTGATGCTGGGTTTGCGCCGCTTGAGTTCGGCAGATCGAGCCTCGAAAGACTTTCTCGCATGTTCGATATATATGTCGAAGGCAGGTTGTTCCTTGGTACCATCTTTCATGGATGTACACATTAAGGAGATTGGGTACTTATACCTCGCTGGAGGCAACCCAGAAAATTTTCCATCGCCGAACGCCATTAACTGATAATCTGCGAGCACCGCCGGAACGGTATCTCGGATCACGTTTGCGGTAATCACGCCATGGCTGCCGATTGGACCAAATTCTCCATTGTAAGGGAGCTTCGCGCTGCCGATCTGCCCATTCCCAATCGGTATGCAGCGCCCATTGTCGTAGATGTTCAGGCCTATTATTCCGCGCGTCTCATATGAGCGCATTCCGCTCGCTGTAGTGAACCCATAAGATAATAGAGTATTCAGATGTTCCTCTTTTACGGAGTCCCAATCGGCTAAAAGCCCCTTGGAGCTTTCAGCCGATTGTACCGACGACCCACATCCCCACAACGCCGCCAGTACCGACAACATAAGCATCCATCGCGATCGCTTTACGACTTTCGACGCCCGCATTCTTGCCGCACTTTCGCAACTCATTGCACATTATCCTTTAAAGCTTGCAGCCGGCGCAATTCAGCACGCACCTTCGGCCATCTCCAGCCTGGCCCGTCATAAAGCTGGGTCGCGGCCATAAGGCGCCAATCCCAATACCCTCCAAAAAGCATCGCTCCGCGAGGATCGATCCATTTTTCGAAGTTTCTCTTCAAAATCTGATTGTCTTCTTTTCCGATGATGCCGGGAACACCAAATGCCGCGATTGCACCGCGGATCAAACAAGCAAGAGTCGCTGCACTACGGAATGTGGGACGGTTAAAATCTTCCATATACAAGTAAACTTCTGTCAACTTTATTTGATTATTGGCATTTGCTTTAACCCGGATATAGCAGTTCGGTGTATCTTCCATAGACAAGCTGTAATATCCATGTTGAAACGGCGCATATCTCCATTTTTATTCGAATATTTTCCGATTTCTAATAAGTTTATATTCTATGATACCGCCATCATTCAGAAGTTTATTTCTCTCAACGGACGAGCTCGGGCAAAGAATATTTCCACTTCCTCTTTTTCTTCGACCCTCAGGAATTCCTCGTACTCTAGCATAGCTTCGTGGCACCTCGGCAGACACATCCGACAAGAGATTCCTCAATTCATGATCTACGTTGTTTTTGTTATCGACATTAAGTAATTCCACATTGAGCTTGTGATATTGCGCCAATCGCTTTGCCCGATCGCCTTCATTTTGGGAGGTTACAGAAATGCACTCGCCGTCAAAATAATAGAACGGAACAATGTAATTTGCGTAATAAGTCATTCCCGTTGAGTTATTATTAAAAAGCAAATCTTTGTAATACGATTCCTGGATTTGATTTGATTTTGCATCCGGGGTGCAAGCCGTCGAGAGTGCTGCAACGGCTAAGAAAAGTGAGCGGGAAAAAGTCATTGCCGATACCCCAAAGCCGTCATACAGGATGTATACTGCCGCTTTTCGGCTGCTCTGGACGCAAACATTCCTACGAGGCCAGCACCAATAATTTCGGCATCACTGCCACTTTCCAGGCGTTCAGCCTGCTGTTCAGCGGCAGTATCCGCCGCAATGGCCGCACCCTCGCAGTGAACTCGATCCATCTTGTACTGTTCTGCGGATACCCCTCCTAACTTGAACCCGGGATAGCCACCGGCACAAGCACTCAGGCTCACCAAGCCGAATACAAAAAGATGCCGCATGGCCGCGAGAGTACGGAACTCGTGTGATGGCACTCTTTCCACTCGGCCAAGGTATTCTGGACGGGCAGCAGTTTGGCTTTGGTCAAGCCATTGTTCCTTGTTCATCTTTCCCTCCCGGCTTCATCCAAAGCCTGTGCAATGGGTGAAAGCAGATATTGTATTATCCTGCGTTCACCGATCTTGATTTCAGCCTGAACGGCAAGCCCGGAACCGATAGGTTGGTCCTTGCCCCTGACCCTTATCGTAAGCTGCTTCAGGCGAACGCGCGCGGCATAGACGAGACCCGGCTGGACGGGGCGATTCTTCTCATCCCGCAATACTGTCTGCTGGTTCTGCTCGATCGCATCACGGCTAATCGTCTCGACCACACCTTCGATCAAACCATAATCGGTGAAGGGAAAAGCCTCGAGCTTGACCCGCACTTTCTGTCCTTCGCGCACAAAGCCGATGTCCTTATTAAGGATCATGGCCTCGACTTCGACATCACTGCCGTCCGGTACAATCACCATGATCGGCTGCGCGGGCTGGACGACGCCACCAATTGTTGTGACCGCCAGCTGCTGCACCGTGCCACTGACGGGCGCGCGCAGTTCCTGAAACGCTCGACGGCGTTCTGATTTGTGTAGTTCCTGGACCGCCAAGGCGGACTTGTCGGTAGCTTCGGAGAGTTCCGTCACTGCACCCTTGGCAAAACCTTCGCGCAACTTGGAGAGTTCTGCGTCCAGTGCGCCCATTGCAGCCCGCGCCTTGGCGGCCGCCGCCTGCTGGACCGCGATGTTCTGAATGTGCTCAAGCCGCAGCTGCTCATATTCGAGCGCCTTCAGCTTCGAATAATAGCCTCGCTCCGCCAATTCATTCCGTGCGGCGAGTTGGCGTTCCACCAGCGGAAGGGTCATTTTCAGCTTGGCGATCTCCGCTTCGGCCGAAGATAGCTCAGCGGCCTGCTGGGCGCGTTGTTCACTCAGGCTCGCACGCTGCGCCTCATATTCCGCGATAGCGGCACGAACAAACTGTGCCTGAGTGGCAGATACGCCATCGGGCGTGCCAGCCGGCGGGATGAACTGTCCCGGTCTGCCGGCGAGATAGGCCAGCAATGCGTCATTGCGGGCTCGGATCACATTGGCAAAGAGGAGTTGCTGTCCCGCTTGCGCTTCATCGGCGCCCGCAAGGGTCGGATCCAGTTCAACCAGCAATTGCCCCTTGGTGACATGCTGACCATTGCGCACATGGATCGCACGAACCGAGCCGATTTCGATCGGCTGAATGATCTTTACATTGGATGCCGGAATGACCTTGCCGCTGGCGACCGCGACGACATCAACCTTGCCGATCGCGGACCAGATCAGGGCAATGCTGAAAAGTCCGCAGAGCAGCAGAAGGAGCATGCGCAAGCCCGGGCTGGCCGGCTTTTCCATGATCTCCAACGCCGCAGGCAGGAATTCATGGTCGCTGATCGGACGCTTGGCCTTGTCCGCCTCGTTCTGCATCGTCCAGCTGAACTTGAGCACCCGCCAGTGATGACTGAGCGTCGGGAAGGTTGCCGCGGCCCAGGCCTTCATGCCACCTGCCCCATCTGCTTGGTGTAGAGCTGCGCATAGCGCCCACCGGACTTGAGCAGGCTCTCATGATTGCCGACCTCGGTGATCGCTCCTCCCTCGACCGTGACGATACGATGGCACTGGCGAACCGCCGACAGGCGATGGGCAATGATGATGACCGTGCGTCCCTGCGCGATGCGACGCAGATTGGTCTGGATGATGTCCTCGCTCTCGGCATCGAGCGCGCTGGTCGCTTCATCGAGGATCAGAATGCGGGGATTGCCGATCAATGCTCGCGCGATCGCCATACGCTGGCGCTGCCCGCCGGAGAGGTTGCCGCCGCGCTCGTCAATGATGGTGTCATAGCCGTGCGGCAGCTCCAGGATGAAATCATGTGCCCCAGCCAGGTTCGCCGCCGCCATCACCCGTTCCATTGGCATGGTGGGATCGGCAAGCGCTATATTCTCGCGCACCGAGCGGTTGAACAGGATGTTCTCCTGGAGGACAACACCGATCTGCCGCCGGAGCCAGGCAGGATCCACCAGAGCAAGGTCGGTGCCGTCGACCAGCACCCTGCCCTGTTCGGGCACATAGAGGCGCTGGACCAGCTTGGTGAGCGTCGACTTGCCCGAGCCCGATGGCCCGACGATACCCAGCATCTCGCCCGCCTCGACCGTGAGGCTGACACCGCGCAACGCCTCGGGCGCATCGGGGCGGTAACGGAAGCGGACCTTGTCGAACTCGACCTTGCCCCGGATCGGCGGTAGGCTGGCGCGATTGGGATTATGTTCCGGTTCGGCCGGCGTGTTCAGGACGTCTCCCAATCGATCGACGGAAATGCGGACCTGCTGGAAATCCTGCCAGAGTTGCGAGAGCCGTAGGATCGGCTGCGCCACGCGCCCAGAGAGCATGTTGAAGGCAACCAGCGATCCCACGCTCAGATCGCCCGCGATCACCGCCTTCGCCCCGAAATAGAGGATGGCGACCGTCGTCAGCTTGGATACGACCTGGATGAGATGGCTGCCCCAATTGGCGAGCGTCGCCACGGCAAAGCCGGTATTGGTGTAGCCGGCGAACTGCTTTTCCCATTTCGCCCGCATTTGCGGTTCGACCGCCATCGCCTTCAAGGTGCCGATGCCGGTCACGCTTTCGACTAGGAAAGCCTGATTCTCCGCTCCACGCTTGAACTTTTCGTCCAGTTGGGCACGCAAGATAGGCGTGATGAGGATCGAGATCGCTGCGTATATCGGAATCGACAGCGCCACGATCAGCGTCAGCATCGGGCTGTAGAGATACATGACGATGAAGAAGACAATGGTGAAGAAGAGATCGATCACCACGGTCACGGCGTTCGATGTCAGAAATTCGCGGATACGTTCCAGTTCCCGCACGCGCGCCACGCTGTCACCCACCCGCCGTGCCTCGAAATAGGAAAGCGGAAGGTTCAGCAGATGTCGGAACATGCGTGCCGACAGCTCGCTGTCCACCCTGTTGGTGGTATGGGCAAAGAGCCAGTTGCGCAGCGCGGAAAGTAGGGTCTCGAACAGAAGAACGGTTGCAAGACCGATTGCCAGCACATCCAGCGTGGTCAGCGACTGATGCACCAGCACCTTGTCGATCACCAACTGAAAGAAGATCGGAGAAACCAGCCCCATCAATTGCAGGAAGAAGGAACCGATCAGCACATCGCGCAAGGCACCGCGATATTTGACCAGGGCGGGAATGAACCAGCTGATGTCGAAGGGACGCGAAACCCCCGCCATCTGCTCACGCGTGGTCATGAGCAGCAGACGTCCGGCATAGCGCCCGTCCATTTCTCCGCTGGTCCAGACCTCCGGTCTCTCGCCATCGCCGCGCTGGATCAGAAAACGAAGCGCTTCCTCCTGCTGGTCGACCTTCAGGAGAATGACGATCTGCCCGTCACGCAGTTCGGCGAGCGCAGGCAAAGGCAGCTTGGCCAGATCGGCAAGCGAAGCGGATCGGATCTTCGCAACAATCTTCAGCCGCTTCGAAATCCGCGCCAGATCCTCCAGCGCATAGCCGTTCGCAGGCTCGCCATGATCATGCGCGATCTGCGCAGGATCAGCGGGAACCCCAAGGAATTTCGCTAACAGGGCAAAGGAGGAAAGGACAGAATCCGAGAAGGAAGATGTTTTGGAACTTCCGTCGAATCCGCCGCCCTCAACGGCAGCAGATGTCATTCAGGCTGGGTGGTTTCAGCCTGGGCGCCGCCCGCAACAAGAATCTCTGGAAAATTGATAGGCCCAAACAAACGACATCCCCCGCAAAATCACCCCATGTGCGGAGGACACGACCCCTCATGTTTATTCCCCCGTAGATGGCAGCGCTATCAAATCCAAAATGGACCCGCAATCAGTTATTTAGCGGTGGTATAATTATTTACTCCGAAACGGATCCATCGCCATAGCGCCGCTGGCCCGCAGGACGTACATGATCGTCCAGCAAACCCAGCTCTGCGGCGACCGCGCCTCGCTTGCCCTTCCGGGGATTCTCATCCCTTTACCCTCCGCGCTTCCGGCTTTCCAGCCCGCGACTGCCATGCCTCGATCCAGGCTTCGGTATCGAGCAGCAGGAGAAGGCGGACATATTCTGTCCGAGTTGCGAGCCGTGATGGCTGGAGCGCCAATTCCACAGCATCGCGATCTATGATGCCTCGCGCTGCCAGTTGGCCGTCCAGCAACCGTTCCCTGACTGCAGGGAGATTTGCCTGAAGGAGCTCAATGGCAAAGCTGTCCGGGCCGCCTTTGATCCTTCGATCGCGGATCAACGGTGGAAGCCGATCGGCGAAGGCTGCGCGCGCAACCGAGCGGTCCACGCCGCCCCGGCAAACATACCAGCTGGGAATCGACAGACACAATTCAACGACGGGCTGCGACAACAGGGGCGCCACGGGCGTGAAGGGAAGCCGCCGATCATAGCCGTGAAGATAGTGCTGAGCCCGCAATATCATCGCAACATGCGCCGCCCTCCCCGGTAACGCCTTGGCCGGAGCATCTAACCAGGGATGGGCTGGCGGCCGCGCCTCGACAATCTCCAGCGCGTCGCGCGAGAGAAATTCAGGATCGAATTTCCAGCGATATTTCTGGCTACCGCGCCGCGGCACACGCACAGCATGACGAAATACTTCCCATGCGCTCGCGCCGGTGAGGGCTGAAATGTCGCGCCAAGTGGAAATCAGATCACCATTGAGTCCGGTGGTGAGATACTGGTCGACGAGCGGTCGCGCGGAATGGCTGGAATGAAAAACATTGTCCCCGCCGCTCCCTGTGTAAAAGGCATCGGCTCCCCTCTCCTCCATCAAGCGAAGAAGCGGTGCATCATAGGCCAATCCATGGGTGCGACCGCCCGGCCGCGGCAAATGCGCAAAGGTTGAAACGTCAATATC
>DATEEP010000149.1:0-3574 GCA_035281095.1 Novosphingobium sp.
GTGCGCCGTCGCTGGCTCCATGCCACGCCTTCCGCGATAGCCGCGACAAGGCGCTCCTCATCAATTGGTTTCTCCAGATAATCGAGACCACCGTAACGCCGGATCGCATCGACCGCATTGGCTGTGGTCGGCCAGGCCGTCATGAATATGATCGCACTCGCCGGGTCGCGTGCTCGCAATGCTTCGGCAAAATCGAAACCGTCCATGCCATCCATCATCACATCGGTCACGACGCAATCAGCCGGGCTGACCTCGCTCACCTTCAGCATCGCTTCCGCCGAAACGAAGGAAAGCGCCCGATAACCTTTGCGGACCAGAAGGCGGGCAACGGCAGCGCCCAGATCGCTATCGTCATCGATAACATGGACGATGGCGGCATTGTATTCACTCATGCTGTGCCTCCATCAAGGGAAGATGAATTGCATGGATCACCGTTGCGTCCGCACGGTCGCGGCGGATCAGTTCTCCGCCATGGGCTTCTATGATGGTTCGGGCGACCAAACTGCCTACGCCCATGCCACGATAGTCATGGCCCGGCCTCGCAGCCATGTTAGAAACGGACAATATGGCGTTCGTCCCCTGCGCGCTTAGTTCGATCTTAATCGGATAACCGGGCGAGGCCGCTACGGCGTTGCGAACGATGTTGAGCAGGGCCTGGGTCAGTTCGATCTCCTGACCCATCACGAGCAGGTCGTCGTCGGGCAGGGTCAAATGAAACGGACAATGTTGCGCGCGGGCTTCTTCGGTGACGAGCTTGACGGCTTCGCTGGCCAGCAAGCGCAGCGATAACAGCGAAGGCTCGTCCACGGATCGTCCCCCGAACCGCCGCAGCCGCCGGATCATGGTGGACAGCGTATCGGCCTTCCGCGCAATGAGAGCCGCGCTTTCCGCGATTTCGACATCATGATTGACCGGGTCGGCCCCAATGTCGGCAAGATGCCGACTTTCGATAGCCAGAGTGGAAAGCGGCTGGCTGATTTCGTGGATCACGGCGACCGACATGGCGCGCAATGTCTTCAGCCGTTCCGCCTGGAACAACATGCGGTCCCGGCGGGCAATGTCCTGCCGCGCTCGTTGTTGCGCATCGGCGAAGCATCCCGCGAGATAGCCGGAGATCGCCGTCGCCGCCAAACCCATATGGAGCGCCAGCCGGGTAGCCGTGGACCCCACGAAGACGGACCATGGCAGGACGATGAGGCTGGACAGGATAATCGCGACCCAGGCACCGCCTCGACCGCAGCGCAGCCCAATCCAGCTTGTCGTCAACAGCACGGGCATCATACTGAGATCAGGGTTCACCCCTACCAGCAAGGTTGCCAGCAGCCATCCCAGACCGAATGTCAGTCCAACTTCCAACAGGCGCGGCCATGACGATAGGATCGATATGCCGAATCGTCGGCTTCGGTCCTCAGCGCCAAGCCAGAGCAGCGCGGGCGCGACCAACAACACTCCCAGAAGATCGCCAACAAGTAGAGCCGCGATGGTGGTGACAGGCGGTTGGGTCAGCATCTGATGTGCCGCCCCAGGACGCACCCATTCCCAAGCCCCCGATAGAAAGGCCGTGATTGTCGGCGCTAGTACCGCGACGAGTCCGAAGGGCATGGGGGCCATGGTCAGATCGGAAACCCCGTGCCGCTCGATCCAGCGCACCAAAGCGACTGCTGCGCCATAAAAGACGGGGCATCGCATCACTCCCAACGCCTGGTCCACAAAATGGGGATCGCCCGGAATGACGATTCCAGCGCAAGTCTGAGCCAGCAGTTCGGCAGCGGCAATGCCGAGCGTCCAGCCAGCACCATAGCGCCAGAGAAAAGCCAGCCGCACACCCGCCGCTGGATACCAGAGGCTGTAGAAATAGCTCCCACCCCACAGGCTGGCGATCTGATAGGTCAGGGCAAAGCCGATGGAATAGGCCACCAGCAATCTGGCGACGCGCCAGGATATTGCCGCCTTGCCGATCATGGAACCGGATGAAGAAACCGTTGTCGAGGAGGCAGGGGGATGGATCATCTCACGCCATCCTAGAGGCACTCGGTCGCTTGCCAATCCGGGAAATTTCCGGAGGCGTAACAATCTATCCGGGAAAAGCCCGGATAGGCATCTTCCATCAACATCGCCAGCAGCAAGGTCCTGGGTTGGACAGCAATTCAGCCCCGGACGGCGCTTGCGACCCGTGCCGTCCGGGTTTTCCCCGGGGATGGTTCGCCGGAGGTTCATGCCGTCTGACTTCGACAAACAATAAAGGCACTGTTTTGCAAACCATGATCGAGAATGTTGGGTGATGAGTGCAAGAAATTCCATCTCCATGCTGCACATTGCCAAGCTCGTAGCGGCCGACAGGCAAAGCCTCTGCCTGGTCCGCACGCTTTCACCAAGGGAAGCCGTAATCCGCAGCAGTCTGCCGGTCGTCCCCGGCGAATCCGTCACGCTGACATTGCGGAGCGGCTATGACGTCGCGGCGGTTGTCAGTGCTGCCCAGGACGAACGGATAGACCTTGTATTTGAAGCGGCGATTCCCCTCTCCACCCTTCTTGCCGAGCAACAGCGCGGAAGGCAGGGGTTAGAATCCGTTCGGCTGTCGATCTCCGGGCCGGTGGCGGTGGACATACAGGACAGCACTTATATCTGCGCCCTACAGGATATCTCCCTCTTCGGCGCGAAGCTTAGGGACGATGCCGCCGTGCTGGACGCAGGAATGGATGTTCAAATCCACATCGAGGGGCTGTTAAAGCGCCAAGCCGTCATCTGCTGGCGACAGGGCCTGGACGCCGGGCTCCGCTTTCGGTCAAGCCTGGGATATGAGCTTCTAGATCAGTGGATCAGGCAGCGATACGACCGAGCGTCCACAGAAGGCGGAAAGGTTTAGCCGCTAAACATTCTTGCCCTGCGAGGGCCATGAGCGCCCAAGCCAATCCGAAGCATGTTTGGCACTGTGGCCCTTCGTTACCGCTTTGCAGACCGTTGTAGGGCAGATTTGAACTATGCGATCCAGTCGGGACGCAGCGCGTCCTTGAATTGTTCGACACTGACCTGCCCGTAGAACTTGTCGATCATGTCGGGGCTGGTGCCGGTGTTGCGGGCCAGCACAAACACATCGACCCCAGCGCGTAGCTGCTGGGATATGTAGAAATGTCGGAAGCTGTAGGCATCACGCTTTTTGCCGCGATGATCTTCTTTCAACCCAGCGGCTTCCAGCAGCGCATTCAGGCTTTTGTTGAGCGATGTCAGCTGTCGGCCGTCGGGTGCCGCGAAAACCGGATCAGAGTCGGCAGGCTCATTGTTTTCATGGTTGGACTTCCACATGCGCCAGAGCCGGTCGAATTCACCCAGGCCATATTCCAGCGGGATGAACTCACGGGACTTGCCTTTACCCCGCGCCCTGATTCGAATGTCGCGATCACCCAACCGCTTGTCCAAACCGTCACGATAGCCCAGCAGATCGCCCCAGTTGAGATTTCGCAATTCAGTGGGCCGCATCCCGGTGCAGCAAGCGATGATGATATAAGCATAGAGAATCGTCCGGTCGCGTCGGACTTCCTCGTTCACCTTCTTGTCCTCCATCCGCTTCAGGGCA
>DATEEP010000150.1:0-56838 GCA_035281095.1 Novosphingobium sp.
CGAGATCGTGAGCGATGTGATGGAGCATCCCGCGCTTGGCCGTGTCGGACCGGCGCCATTTTTCAGGGCGGGGGGGCATGCGACCAAAGGCTTTGTGCTTGGGGTTGGGAATTCGTTTCGCCCCGATCACAAACTGGCGGACGTCATGACCGAGGATGTAACCGCCACAATCGTGGACAGACTGGGAATTTCGCCCTGGCCCCATATGACAGGTGCCGCAATCTGACTGGCGTTGTGGTGTGCCGTCAAAGCGGGATCTGGCACGTGAACTCTTTTGGGAAGCCTGCTGTATCGGTCAGTTCGAAATCCGCTCTATTTCGGGTGGTCCGAGATTTGCGAGGGGCTTCCCTCGATTGGCCAGGCAAACGAGGAAGGCCCACCCCTAGACTCATTCCGCTTCTCATAGAACCGGCATGAGTCTGGAATTTCCTTTGTTGCCGTGATTTCCGAGCCGGCAGGTGATTCCACCCGCAGGCTCGGAAATCACTCTAATCGGCTCAAATCGCCTCGCTCTGACCATTCCCCGCAACTCGGCCGATTTGGGGGCCGGAGTTGAGCGTGATCGACCAGATGGTGCGCGCATAGCGTCCGGGCGTTCCGCCGGCCTTATGCAGAAAACGCCAGTTATCCCACAGCACCGCGTCTCCAAGTGCGTAGCGATGCCAGTATTGCAGCTTGGGCCGGGTGATGTGCTCGATCAGCGCTTGCGTCAGCGCCTCGCCTTCGGGCCCTGCCATCTCCGCGATGCCGGCGGCCCACATCGGAGGGAAGTTCAAAACCTTGCGGCCGCTGACCGGGTGGGGATAGACTATGGGGAACAGGACATCGGCAAAGCGAGCTTTTTCCATTTCCCTTTTCCCGTCGAGACGAAAGTCCTGACCATCCGTCCTGCGCTGAAGTTTGCCCCAGCTCTGGACCACGTGCAGCCCCTCGATCCGTGATTTCATTTCTTCAGACAGGGCGTCATAGGCAGCGTAGCCGTCGACGAAGCCGGTCATGCCACCTTCCTCGGGCGCCTGGACGCAGTAGAGGATCTTGCCGCGGTTTGGATTGGGGAGATAGCCCTGGTCGGTATGCCAGGGTGCTTCGCCGACTTTCTCGTTGGGGTCGTTTGGAATGACCGTTCCGTCATAGCCCCGATTGCTGAGGACCGAGATGCCCAGCGCCTCGGGATCGTCGGCAACGAGCGGTTTGCGCAGGACCGAGCCGCCGAAGCGGATGCCGGCGTCCACCAACTGCTGCTTGGTGAGCTGCTGGTCGCGGAATACGACGAGGCCGTGTTCCTCGAACAACGCGTTGAGAGCCTCGTTCTCACCCGGAGTGGGCGGCGCGGCAAGGTCCAGACCACGCACTTCGACGCCGCCTCGATCCGCAAGCTTGCCGACTTCCATGGCTCGATCCTTTCCTGAACTCGTTCCGTTTCAGATTGAACCGGAACGAGTCCGGATATTCTTGGTTTGCCGTGATTTCCGAGCCGGCAGGTGATTCCACCTGCCTCGAAATCACTCTAGTTCGGCCGCACCACCATGCCCGGCATGCGCCCCGTCAGCTTGCCGTCGACCACGATCGGCTCGCCATTGACGATAGTGGCCCGCACCCCCCGCCCGAACGCCTTGTAACGGCCGACACCGCCCGGAAGATCGCGCACGAATTCCTTGCGCACCGGCGCGATGTCCTCCGGATCGAAGATCATCATGTCGGCCCATCCGCCTTGCCTGAGCGTCCCGCGATCGCTGAAGCCGAGCATGATCGCGGGCATTTGCGTCATCTGCCGCACTGCTTCTTCCAGCGTCCATGCGCCCCGATCGCGCACCCACGATCCGAGGAAATAGGAACTCCAGTCCGCCTGATCGTCCTTCGCGAGGTGTGCGCCGCCATCGGAGGTGCCGACGATCATCCGGGGATCGCGCTGGGCGGCCTTGACCGCAGCCGACCACTCGGGCGTCTCGGTGCACCAGCGCATCCTGGTCTCGAAGTCGTCGGCAAGCGCGAGGTCGAGCGCGAAGTCGCCCGGCGCGACGCCCTTTTCGGCCGCAAGCTCGGCCACGCTGCGTCCTCCATGCGAATCCGAGGAGAGGGTGGGTGAGAAATCTACCGAAACATTCCGCCATTGCGGGGTGGGCAGCGTCGTGCCCTTGGCCGGATCGCGGTTGTAGTTCTCGATGGCGAAGCGCATTTCCTCGCGCGCGGCTGGATCGCGCAGTAGGGCGGCTCGCTCCTCCTTGGGCAGGCGCGTCATCTTGTACCAGCTCGGCGCGGCGGCCCAGTGGTGGTTGGTTTCGTCGAACGGCACGACCCGGTCGAATGGGCGGACCATCAGCATGGAATAGACCGGCACGCCTTCACGTGTGGCCTCGTCCAGAAAGCGCTGAGCCCGTGCCCAGCCTTCGGTGGGTGCGTCGACCTTGCTGCGAGCTCCGAGGCCCTGGATCACCACTGGCAGCCCGGAACGGCGGCCGATTTCCAGTACATACTCGAGGTCCTCCTCGGATAGGCCGCTGACGGTGCTGGCCGGAAGGAAGCCGATGGAACCGGCACCATGTGCCCCGGCTTCTTCGGCCAGCGCGTAGACCTCTTCGGGTTCGGCCAGCCGCGAGGGAACGGGGCGCCCTTCGAGGTCGTTCTGGGTGGGCGATGCGGAGGATGAGAAGCCGGCGGCGCCGGCGGCCAGGCATTCGGCGACAACACCGCGCATTGCCGCGATTTCGTCCGGTGTGGCGGCTCTGTTGGTCGCTGCCTCTCCCATCACCCAGCGCCGGATGTTGGAGTGACCGACATAGCACGCGAAATTGACACCCAGCTTGCCCTGGCGGCTGTCGATGAATTCGCCGAAAGTCTCGAACTCGTCCCAGGCGACGCCGCTGAGCGCGACGGGGTCCATGTCTTCGACCTTGGCGAATATGCTTGCCATGAAGGACTGGTCCTCTCGCTTCACCGGCGCGACCGAGAACCCGCAATTGCCGCCCAATACCGTCGTCACGCCATGAAAGCAGGACATCGTTGCGTAAGGATCGAAAGTGATCTGCGGATCGTAATGGGTGTGCGCGTCGATGATGCCCGGCGCGACGATGCATCCAGTCGCGTCGATCTCCTGCTTGGCGGATGCGCCTTCCAGCCGGCCGAACCGGGCGATCCGCCCGTCGCTCACACCGACATCGACGCGGCGCCTGGGCGAACCCGTCCCATCGATAACGTAGCCGTTTCGAACTATGAGGTCATAGTCCATGCCTTCTCCCATTTGATCGCCGGTGTCTTTCCCAACAGTGAGCCAACGCATTTGCTCGGATCGGGACCGCTCGAAGTATTTCTAAATTGACTTCAAAGCGGCGCAAGCGGAAATATGGAGAAGCGACTACGGGATGACATACCGGGCGTGCGAGAGAGGAAATACGTATATATGGACAATTCCGACGGCGTACGCAAACAGCTGGAAGTATTCCGGCGCGACGGCGCCCCACGCCACCAGGCCACCCCCGCTGCAGGACTCACCGATGTTTCGCGCGAAGGGATCGCGGCGCTTGTCGAAGCCGGCTTCGGCGACGGCGCTGAGACGCTGAACGTGTTCGACGGCCCCGGCTTCAGCGTCACGCACGTCTGGTTCAAGAGCGGCTTTCCGCTGTACCGCCACTCGCACGCGACGGATTGCCTCTATCAGGTCGTTGGCGGTTCCGTGCGCTTCGGCACCGAGGTGCTCGAGAAAGGGGACGGCGTCTTCATTCCGGGCGGCACGCCATACACCTTCGAGCCGGGCCCCGAAGGCGTCCAGATCATCGAATTCCGCCATGAGCCGATCCGCGGCACAGTCATCATGGCCAACAATCCCGCCTTTTGGGAAAAGGCAGTGGCGACCGTGAAGGATCGCCGCGTAGTCTGGTCGTCCGAGCCGCGCCCATTCTGATGAGCCGGGCGCGCGGTCCGGTACCTGTGGCGCAAACTGTCCCCCATGGAACCCGTCACGAATGGAATCTGCTTCGATGGAGATGAAGGCCGTATCGCGATTGTACTACGGCTGGGTGGTCGTGGTGGCGGGGACCATCGGCTACATGGTGTTCATGGGGGCTACATATGCCTCTTTCGGACTGTTCGTGCTGCCTTTCAGCGAGGAGTTCGGGCTCGGTCGCGCCGATGCCAATACCGCCCTCGTGATCCTCAATCTGGGTGTATCGTTTCAGGCGCCGTTCATCGGCCGGCTGCTGGACCGGGCCTCGGTGCGCCGGGTGATGATGGGGTCTGCCGTTGTATTCGGCCTTGGACTGGCCGGCCTCGCCCTGTCCCCATACTTGTGGTTCGACGTGGCCATCCTGCTGCTGGTCCTGCCGTTCGGCATGATGGCGGCCTGTTCGCTGGCCATACCCGTTCTCATCGTCCGCTGGTTTTCGATCCATACGGCAAGGGCCATGGTCATTGCGCAGATGGGGTTCTCGCTCGGTTCAGCCGTCTTCGCACCGTTGACGGCCGTGCTGATCGAAGGTCACGGCTGGCGCATCGCGCTGCTCGTCGTGGGCGTGGGAGCGGGGAGCATCCTGTTGCTGGTGGCGCTGGTGATGCGCGACCGGCCTGGTCCGCACGACATTGAGCCGGGTAGCGGAAAGATGCAAGCGAACGGTGCCGAGCCTTTACCGGGCCCTTCCGCGCCTGACTGGACGGTGCCTCAGCTTTTGCGCAATGCCCAGTTCTGGATCATCAACCTGAGCGGCGCAGTGGTTCTAGCCAGTTCGACCGCCTTTTCAATCTCGCTGGCGCCGCTTGCGCGTGGAGAGGGTCTGACGCTGACCCAGGCCGCAACACTGATCTCGGCGATGTCGACATCGGGCATGATCGGGATGTGCATCCTGGCGTTGATCGGAGATCGGGTTCACAAGACGCTTCTGCTGGTGGGAATCTATCTGGGCGGCGCTGCGGCCACGGTGCTTCTGGTGTTCACCGAACACTATGTCTTCATGCTGGCGGCGGTGGTGCCGCTGGGCCTCATCGGCGGCATGACATCCTCGATCCTCAACGCGGTGGTCGCCGATTTCTTCGGGCGCGGATCGTTCGGCACGGTTACCGGACTTGCCCAGCCGATTCAATCGCTGTCGACCATGCTGGCCGTACGCTATGCCGGCGAAGTATTCGATCGCACCGGAGGCTACGACCTGTTGCTGGTCACGATCATCGCCGTCAAGGCGCTGGCCGGCATCGCGATGGTCTTCACGCTCCATCGCCGTCCCGGGCGCTCTCAATGCACCTGATTGGAAAGACGATTGGGGCAGGGTAGGACTTGCGGATACCACGTGCTCCCGCTCTCGCTGTCACCCGCTCAAACCTCGCGTCCGCTCAGCCGGGGCCGCGTGTGTCGGCGAAGGTGGGAAGGTGCGACAGCAGGCCGCCGTCGATGCGGATGTCGACCCCCGTCAGAGAAGCCGATTCGTCGCTCGCCAGGAACGCAACCAGCGCGGCGACGTCGTTGGGATCGCCCAGTGCCGGCATCAGGGTATGGCGCTCCATTATCTCCAGCCCCTTTGAGCCCAGGCGGCTTTCGCCGATGTTCTTCGTCGCTCCCGCCGACAGCGAGACGCACCGTATTCCGTCCTTGCCGTGCTGGGTCGCGATGTATTGCGACATGGCGACGACCGCCGCCTTCACCGCGCCGTAGGCGGTCAGCCGCAGCCCACCCGTCAGCGCGGAGGCCGATGACATGTTGACGATCACCCCCGTCCTGCGCGCGACCATGTGGGGCAGCGCGTATTTCGATGCCAGCATGTAGCCGCGCACGTTCAGGCCATATGCCCTGTCCCATACCGCTGGATCGGCGTCTATGACGCCCCCGTCGATACCCGCGCCGCCGATGGCGTTGTTGTGCAGCAGGTCGATCCGTCCGTGGCGCGAGATCGTGTCGTCGATGAGCGCCTGGATCGAGCTTTCGTCGAAATAGTCGAACTCGAACGCGGCGGCGCCCGGTCCGATCTCGTCCGCCAGCGCTTGCGCGGCGTCCGCGCGAATATCGGCGACGACCACGCGGGCGCCCTCCGCCACCAGCCGCTTGCAGGTCAACGCGCCGAGCCCGCTGGCCCCGCCGGTGATGATCGCGACCTTGCCGCCCAGTCTATCGGCCAAATTCATGCTTTCCTCCTTCTGCGGGATGCGGGACGTGCCGATCGAGCCAGCCTCTGGCATGCGGCCGGGGCGGGGAGCGACGCACAATCAGGCGGGGGGCGGTGCCGGGTTCGACGAGCGCAGCGGACGCACCAGCATCAAAGCTCCGACTCCCGCCAGATTCGCCACGATCAGGCCGTAGAACGCCATGCGGTAATCGCCGTTCATGTCATAGGCCGCGCCGACGCACATGAGGAGCGCGCCGTTGATGGCCGATCCGAACGGCAGCATCAGGCCGTGAGCGAGACCGAGCGAGGGCACCCCGAAGCGAGCTGCAAGCACTGCGTTGCTGGCTGGATAGCCGCCGCCTATCGCCACGCTCGTCACCGAGCTGACCGCGATCAGGACAGTAAGGCTTGGATCGAGGCTGAGCGTGAAGCACAGCACCGCGCTCAGCATGCCGACGCTGCCGAGCAGCAGCCGCAAATCCACCTTGTCCGCGAAATAGGCCATGACGAGTTTGCCGCCGATGGCGAAGGCCGTCTTGAGCGTTATGACGAAGGTCGCCTGCGCAAGGGTGAAGCCCCGATCCTGAAGGTAGGGGATAAGCGTCGCCAGAATGGCGGTGTCGACCCCCAGGAAGATGGCGATCGCCACATTGAGAGCCCAGAAGTCCCGGTTGCGCAGCAGCTGCTTCGTCGTCCAGCGCGATTCCCGATCGGGGCTGCCCTGAGAACCCGCTTGCCGCTCCCGTTTCGAACGCACGTGATCGAACGTCCCCGGAGGCTCGACAATAAGAAGCGAGAGCAGCCACATGACGACGAACAGTGCCATGCCGGAGACGATCAGCGCGGTACGCCAGCCATAGGCTCCGACCAGCCAAGCCATGAGCGGCAGCACCACCATTCCCGCCAGCGCCTTGCCTAGCGACGAGAGCGTGATCGCGCGTCCGCGCTGACCGGTGAACCAGCGCGCGGCGATCACCGGCGTCGCCAGCGCCATGAGCGCGACCGAGGACCCCACCAGAACGGCAAGGCATGTCGCCATCAGCCAGACGGAACTGGTGCTGCCGATGACGACGAACGAGAGGCCGACCGCCAGGCCTGCCGCGCGGACGAGCCAGCGTGCCGGGGTCCGGTCGACAAGATAGCCGAGGAACGGACTCGATGTCGCTGCGCCGACCCGGATCGCCAGAAGGCCGCCGTTGATCGCCGCGCGCCCCACCCCAAGTTCGGCCGAGAGCGGGCGGACGAAGAGGCCGAATGAGAAAAAGGTCGCGCCGGTCATCACCATGTCGATGAGGTTGCACACGATAACGTGGCGCCATCCGACGGGAATTCCCAGTATCGTTCGCGGTTTCCTTGCCACGGGCGCGGGAGGGGCGTTCTCTTGCGTTTCAGCCATGATCTCTCCCGGCTTCCCGACATGCAGGCAAGCCCAAAAAACTGTTCATCTAGTCATATGCGCTTCTTCTCACCCTGAAGCGCATTCGGTCTCGAGAGATAGCAGCGCGCCGGTTGTCCGCGGCGGCACTCGGCTGAATCGCTCCTTTGAGCTTAGATGCGTCACGCTGGTCGGTTCTGTGTATTGCAATTTTGCCGTGGTGTATCGGCATAAGTTCAAAGCGCCCCACTCTCATTATTGCTGAGCGCCCCCTGTACCGCTCTTAAATGGCCATATGGGGCGGTTATCCACCGAGCCGCTCTTGCAAAAATGCGGATACGGTAGTGCAAATATGCAATACCAGACATGACATTCTCGTGTAAGCCAATGAGACACCCAGGCAATTCCTTGCACAGATAACGACAGACAACTGGCGATCATGCGGGATCCGTCTTTTCGGGATTCCAAAAAAACTGAGGGGGAGGATGATGAGGCCGACGATTATGATCCATGCGGGTTACCGCGCCGAATTGCTCACTTGTAGCGCGCTTGCAATCCTGGCCTGCGCGGCCAGTCCCGCCGTTGCGCAGTCCTCTAGCGTCGAAGCAACGGGGCTTGAGGAAATCGTCGTCACCGCGCAGAAGCGCGAGCAAAGCCTTCAGGACGTGCCGATCTCCATCACCGCGGTGACGCAGGAAACGCTCGAGGCGAACCGGGTCACCAACGTGCTCAACCTTGGTGCCATGGCCCCGAACGTGACGGTGAAGGCCACGCGCGGAAACAGCGGCCTGCCGCAGATCACGATCCGCGGCATCGTCAACCGCAGCGGCGCGTCGATCCCGATGTATCTCGACGGCGTCCTCATCGGCGGATCGCGCGGTGTCGCCTTCGAAATCCCCGATATCGAGCGTATCGAAGTGCTGCGCGGGCCTCAGGGAACGCTTTTCGGCCGCAACTCGACCGGCGGGGCACTCAGCATCGTCAGTCGTGATCCCGTGGGCGAGTTCGGGCTGCGACAGCAGTTCACATACGGCAACTACGATCAGTTTCGCTCGTCGACCCGGATCGATTCGCCTCAGATCGGTCCGTTCAGCGCGACGATAAGCTACACCCACGACGAACGCAGGGGTGAAACCAAAAACCTCGGTGCCGGCACGACATGGTACAAGAACGTGCCCGGACTGGGCGCGATGGTCTCGCCGAAGTGGCTCGGCAACAAGAACGCGGAATCGGTGTTCGTCGCGATCAAGTTCGAGCCCAGCGACACCTTCAACATGGTCTACAAATACGACTACACGCAGAACCACTTCACGCCTGAGGGCTATGGGTATCTCGTGTTCACGCCCAACGACCGCTACGGCGCGGTCAACGGGCCCAAGGTGCAGCAGATCGTCACCGCCGGCGGGAACGTCGCGCATGCGCGACGGCCGAAAGAGGTGAACAACTGGTACACCGTCCCTGGCCATTCCAATGCGAAGGGCCACAACCTCACCGCCAATCTGCAGGTGAGCGACAACTTCTCGCTCAAGAACATCACGGGTTACCGTGAAAGCTTCATCTACGCCGCTTCGGGCATTGGCGGCGAAGGCAACGTCATCAACACGTTCCCGGAACTCGGACCGGTCGGTGCGCCGCTGGTGTTCTTCGGGGTCGAATCGTATGGCAAGAACAAGCAGTTCAGCAACGAACTGCTGGCCAACTACGATTCCAAGCTGGTCACGCTGACGCTTGGCGCGCAGTATCTGTATCTCCGTCAGGAATTCGGTTCCCCCGACGGCATCGGATCGGCGTCGCTGGGGTTCATACCCAACTTCACCCTGCCGCTGGGTACGCGTTCGTTCACCATCGAATCGGCCAAGTCCTGGGCCGGGTTCGGCCAGGCGGAAATCCACGTGACTCCGCAGATCGACGTGATCGGCGGTTACCGCATCACGCGGGATCATAAGTATGGCGCGCCGATGGTGCGGAATCTTCCGGTTCCCTTCGACTACAAGGCGACCAAGTCCACCTTCTCGCTCGGCGCGAACTATAAGCCGACCGATGAAATCATGCTCTATGTCAAGTACTCGACCGGTTACGTCGCCGGCGGTGCTTCGGCGGACTTCGCCTATGCTCCAGAGACCGTCAAGTCCTGGGAAGTCGGCTTCAAGGGCGACTTGCTCGACAATCGTCTGCGCCTGAACGTCGTGGCGTGGAGGGCGAAATACCTCAACCTCCAGACGGGTACGCTGGGCGTGAACGTCGGTCGTCCCGATCTTTCCGGTGTGACCGTCGCCCAGGGCGATGAACTTGCCAAGGGTGCGGAGGTCGAGGTCACCGTGCTTCCGGTGGAAGGCCTCACCTTCAACGGCGGCCTTGGGTACACCGATGCGAAGCTCACCAGGCTCAATCCGATATTCGGGCAGCTCGCGAACTTCCGGTTGACCCAGATGGCGGACTGGACCGCCAATCTTTCGGCCCAGTACGACACCCAGCCGCTGTGGGGCGATGCGCGTCTCAGCATCCGCGCCGACGCTCAGTGGAAGTCGAAGATGCCCGTGATCGGCACCATCCCTGTCGCGCCAGCCTATGTGGACGCGCAGTACGTGAAAGCTTCGTGGATCGTGAATGGCCGCGTCGCGCTCAAGGGGCTGGATCTGGCGGGGTCCGACGCCGAGATCGCGGTCTGGGCAAGGAACCTGTTCGACAACGATCTGCCCGCGTTTCCGATCGCATCGGGCGTTCCGCCTTATCTCTCGTCAGGAAATTACGAGGCGGCGCGCACCTTCGGCGTCGACGTGACCTTCAATTACTGATGGCGGCCCGGGGGATGGCGCGATTGCCGGGGCGCGCGATTGTCGCCGCGCTTCCGGTGCCGCGCTTTCAACAAGACCGATAGCAGTGCGTCGTCAGGACATCGCGTCGTCGGCCACGTAAAATCGTACTGTCGCGCGAAGCGGGATGGAGGATTGAATGGTTTCCAGGCGAACAGTGGTTGCCGGCATCGCCGCAAGCCTCGGTTGCGGGATTGTCGACGCGAAGTTCACGCGGGCCGCCGCCGCCGTTCCCTCCGTCGATAGCGGCAGGCTTCCCGTCGTCAGCGGACCGGTGACGGGAGGGGCGAAAGGCCGTCCTTTCGGAAGCTACTTCGGCAATGTCGAAGAGTTCGGCTATGTCGAACGGGAATATTTCATCGAAGGCACGGCCATGCGCTACCGCCCGGTCGGAGCGCTCGCCGAGGACGGTCTGTGGACGGTGGAACCCGCCGGCGAGGTGCCGTACAAGACACGCATCCGCGTTCTCGTGCCTCGTGACCCGACCAGGTTCAACGGGACGGTGATGGTCGAATGGGCCAACGTGTCCAGCGGCTATGACATCTCGTTCGCCGATCCGAGGGGGCTGTTCGATGGTTTCGCATATGTATCGGTTTCGGCCCAGCGGGTCGGGGTCCACGGCTATCCCACGGACAAGCCCATGGGACTTCTCCAGTGGGATCCGGAGCGATACGGAAGCCTTTCGATCCCTGGGGATTCGATTTCCTACGACATCTACTCGCAGGCCGCGCGGCTTCTGCGGCCAGGACGACCCCGGTCCGGCCTCGATCCGCTGGCCGGACTGGAGGTGCGCAAGCTGATCGCGATCGGCGGGTCGCAGTCGGCCGCCCGGCTCGCCGCCTACGTGAACGCGATCCAGCCGCGCGACAGGCTGTTCGATGCCTTGATGCTGGCGGTCTATGCCGGCGCCGCCACGAACTTCGAGGACACGACCAAGGCCCAGGCGATCGACCCGGCGGTACGCATGGGATCGCGGATACCGACGCGTCTGCGCGGCTTGTCCGTTCCGGTCATGGTGGTGAACTCGGAGGCCGAGACCATGGCTTACTTCCCGGTCCGCCAACCCGATGGACCCAGGTTCCGGTATTGGGAGGTCGCCGGCGCCTCGCATGGGCCGTCAGGGCAGATGAAGCGGCTCGACCGGCTGACGCAGCGCGACGGGATCGCGCGGTCGATGGGCGCCGACAACCTGAGCGATGTGCCCTGGCTTGCGACCGCCGACGCGGCGATCCTTCATGTCCACAACTGGATCAACGGTGGTCCGCCCCCGCCCAGGCAGCAGAGGATTGTCGTGGAAGGAACGCCGCCCGCCATCGTCCGGGACCGGTACGGGAACGCCAGGGGCGGTGTCCGTCTTCCCGAGATGGATGTCCCCATCGCCACCTATCTGGGACGCGACGATGCCAAGGGTGGTGCAGGCCCGCTGGGGCGAACGATCCCGTTTCCCTCCGAGCAACTCAGGCGATTGTATCCGACGCACGCGGATTATGTCCGCAAGGTCTCGGCCGCCGCCGCCGCTGCCCGGAAGCGCGGCGTGCTGCCGTCCTACAGCGCCGACGAATACAAGGCACGAGCCCAGGCGGCGCAAGTGCCCTGACCTGAACTCGGGCGATCTTCCTCGTTGGGGCGCTGTCAGAGCAGGGGAACCTATCGATCGGTATCGAGAAAGGTGATCGGCATGCCGTAGACCGGGGTGATGCGGGCGAGTTCGTAGCGATAGCCGGAGCCTGCCTGATGGCGGAACACCAGATCGGCGTCGTGTCGATCCGTGACTTGCAGCGATCGATCGATGTCGGCAGTCTGGACCACAACCGCAAAGACACCCTCGCCGCGCTTGTCGAGGAATTCGCGAAGTTCGCCCGCCTGCGGGCCGATCGGAGATATGACCTCCACCCCGCGCTTCATGTCGATCAGCACCGCCATCCCGCGCTCGGGCATGGTGTGATCCACGAATTCATATCCCAGATCGGTCCACAGTTGCCTGGCCGCATCGAGATTGGACGGTTCGACACAAAAGGTGACATGATGCACCCTGTTTACATCTGCAGACATCGATTATTTTCCTCTTCCCGACATACGGGTAGGCCCAAACGCCTGTCCCTTAAATCGTATGGCTTCTTCTCGTCCTGAAGCTGCCTCCGGTCTCGATGGATAAGCAGCGCGCCGCCCGGACCGCGGCGGCACTTGGCTGAAGCGCTCCTTGAGCCTAGATGCGTCACCCCGGTCGATTTTGTGTATTGCAATTTTGCCGTGGCGTAACGGCATAAGTTCAAAGCATCCCCACCCCGACTACTGCCGACCGCCTTCCTGCACGCTCTTATGTCGTCGGATGGGGCGGTTCTCCGCCGCACTTCTCTTGCAAAAATGCGGATACGGTGGTGCAAATATGCAATACAGAACAAGGCGTTCTCGTGTAAGCCAATGGGACGCCCAGGCAATTCCTTGCACGGACAACGATAGACAACTGGCGATCATGTGGGATCCGTCTTTTCGGAATTCCGATCACTGAGGGGACCATGGTGAGGCCGACGATCGCTCGCCCCCACTGATCTTCGTGCACGGGGGAATGACATGGATCGCCTTCGCGAATTGCCCACGGGGGTTCATCGGACCCCGCCAAAATGAACTTGAGGATAAGCGACATGGATTTGAGTAACAGGCTGAGCGGTAAGGTCGGCATCATCACCGGCGGCGCTGGCGGGCTGGGTAGCCGGACATGTCGGCGGCTGGTGGCCGAAGGCGCCCGCGTCGTCGTGGCCGACATTCGCGGCGACGCGGCAAAGGCCCTCGCCGACGAGCTCGGGCCGTCGGCGTCCTCTTTCGAGTTCGACTATCTCAACGAAGGTTCGATCAAGGATCTCGTCGCGGACACGATCGGGCGTTGCGGGCGCATCGACCTGCTCCACAACAACGCAATCGGCGGTACGGGGGGCAGAGACGGCGCGATCCTGAACGCGGACCCTGAAGTGTGGGACTTGTCCTACGCGCTCAATGTGCGCGGCTATATGCTGGCTTCCAAGCACGTCCTGCCGCACATGATCGCGCAGAAGACCGGTGTCATCGTCAACATGTCTTCCGGCGCGGCCTTGGGCGGCGGCCTCCAGCTCTCCGCCTATGGTGTGATGAAAGCCGCGGTGATGACGCTGACCCAGTACATCGCCACCCAGTACGGAAAGGACGGCGTGCGATCGACCTCGATCACGCCGGGTGTGACACAGGGAACCAGCACGGAGAGAATGAGCGCGGAGGGCCTGGCGATCCAGAAGCGCCACGCCCTGACGCCCGAGTTCGGCGATGCCAACGAAATCGCCGCCGTGGTCGCGTTCCTGGCCAGCGACGAGTCCAAGTTCATCACCGGCAGCAACATCCGGGTGGACGGGGGGCTCTTCTCCCACAACCCGACGGTCGCCGACTTACGCGAACAAGCGCCAGCCAGGACTTAAAGCTCGGGGTGGGGCATCAAGATACACGCCGCTCCGGGATGTCGGCAGTGACGTCTCGGTTTTTATCCGACACTATCGAGAGTGCTTAAATGTCCCGGGAGCAGATGAAATTCGGTGTTCTATTCGATGGGGTCGGCCTATCGAACTGGGCTTGGCGCCGCAAAGAAATTCCGGTCGATGCCAGTGTCGACATTCATCATTATATTCGCGAGGCAAGGTTCGCCGAAGCGGCAAAGCTGGACTTCCTGTTCATCTCCGACACTTTGGCGGTGACGGCCGAAGCGTCGCCTCATCTGCTCAATCGGCTGGAGCCGATGACGATGCTGGGCGCCATCGCGGTATCGACATCGAAGATCGGCCTGCTCGGAACCCTGTCGACCTCCTACACCGAGCCATTCACCACGGCACGCCAACTGGCATCGCTGGACCTTATCAGCAACGGCCGGGTGGGCTGGAACGTCGTCACTTCGGCGCTGGATGGCGCAGCGTTGAACCATAGCCGTGACGCGAACTACGGGATCGAAGACCGCTACCGGCGTGCGGCCGAGCACGTCTCGGTGGTGCGCGGTCTCTGGGACAGCTGGGAGGACGACGCCTTCGTGCGCGACAAGGAGAGCGGCGTCTTCTTTCGGCCCGAGAAAATGCACCAGCTTCTGCACAAGGGAGAATTCTTCCGCTGCGATGGCCCGTTGGGCGTCGTCCGCTCCCGGCAGGGCCACCCGGTGCTGTTCCAGGCCGGCGCATCGGAGGGCGGACGCGATCTCGCCGCTCGAACGACGGACGCGATCTTCGCGGGCGGTCGGATGACCTTCGACGAAGCGAAAGAGTACGTGACCGATATCCGGACCCGCGCCGTCGCATATGGCCGCCGTCCCGACGACCTCATCTTCATGCCCAGCATCAACGTGATCGTGGGAGAAGACGAGGAGGCGGTGGCCGACAAATACCGGACTGCTTGCGCCCTCGTGTCCTACGAGGAAGCATTGAAGTGGCTGAGCTTCTTTTTCAGCTTCCATGATTTCAAGGGCTATGATCCCGATGCTCCCTTCCCGGAGCTGGGTTCGATCGGATCGGAAAACTATCGCAGCGCCTCCGACCACATCAAGCGTGTCGCCAGGGACGAGCGTCTGACGCTTCGACAGGTCGCGCAGCGGTGGGCGATTCCACAGAACGAATTCATCGGCACCGCCGACGCCGTGGCCGACGCCTGCGAGCGCTGGTTCCGGGGAGGCGCCTGCGATGGCTTCATCCTGGGGTGCAACGCGACGACGTACCACGATTTCTGCGATCTCGTCCTGCCCAAGCTGCGCGCGCGCGGGTTGTTCCGTAGTGAATATGAGACGGACACGTTCCGGGGCCACCTCGGGTTCCCGCCGGTGCCCAATCGCTATGCGGACGTGCCGGATGAATTGCGCGACCGGCGGGATGCGCCGCTGAATGCGCCCAAGCCGGCCGGGCGCTCGTCGGCATGACTTGGAGCATGATGACTTGGGTTTGAATCACTTCGTCATTGCGACCCCGGACTTGGTCCGGGGGAAGCAATCCAGGGCAGTGAGATACCGCCCTGGATTGCCGCGCGACCTTCGGCCGCTCGCAATGACGAAGCAATGTAAATTCTAGCAGGCGGCTCTTGCCGGGGCGGTTGTCGCCGAATTGCCACGTCTGACATGAGGAGGAACCATGGTACTCGAACGGTTGAAATTGGACGGCAAGGTGGCGCTGGTCACCGGCGGTGGCCGTGGGGTCGGAAAAGGGATCGCCTCCGTGCTCGCCGAAGCGGGGGCCGCCGTGGTCCTGACTGCCCGCACGCCCGATCAAATTCGCGACACCGCGGCTCGGATCGAGGCTGCCGGCGGCCGCGCGATCGACGTCGTCGCGGACGCCACCAGCCGCGCGGACAACGAACGCGCGGTCCGGACCGCGATCGAGACGTTCGGGCGCCTCGATATCCTGATCAACAACGCGGGCGGGGGCGGCGCCAAGCCGTTCTTCGAGCTGACGGAAGACGATCTGAACAGGGATTTCCAGCTGAACGCCGTATCGGCCTTCACCCTCACCCAGCTGGCTGCCCCGCACATGATCAAGGCCGGCGGTGGATCGGTGGTGAACATCTCCTCTCGCGCGGCGGCCTTCGTTGGAAGCGGCCGCTTGCCTTACGGGGTCGCGAAGGCGGCGCTCGAGCAGTTGACGCGGCTCCTGGCGCACGAGCTTGCGCCGACGATACGCGTCAACGCCATCGCGCTGGGAACGGTGATGACCCCGGCATTGCAGGGGTATTTCGACAGTGGCATCGACGGGGCGAAGGAGGATCTGATGCAGGTAATCCCGCTGCGGCGAATTGGAAATGTCGAGGACATCGGTCTCGCCGCGCTCTATTTCTGCGCCGCCGATTGCTACGCTACCGGTTCGATCCTGCATGTGGACGGCGGCATACCGACCGCGCCGGGAAATATGAGACCGGAAAAGGGCGCGTGATCAGGCGAGCAAAGTCCCAAGGGGGGGCGGCTGCCCGGACAGGGCTGCTCGGATGTCTATCCGAAATCACCTGACCAAAGCGGAGAGGAAGTCATGAGCACAGAGCGGCTCGTTCTATTGAACGCCAACCTCATCGACATCGATGAGGGATCCCGCACGCTCACCGCCATCCGCATCGAAGGCGATCGCATCGCCGCGATCGGCTCGGCCGCGGCGGTCGGGCCAGACGTCCGAGAGATCGACTTGCACGGTTGCTCGGTGATGCCGGGCATGTTCAGTTGCCATTTCCATACGGGAAACGGCACGGGGATCACCCAGGGCCAGCAACGCGTGCTGCCGATCGGGATGGACGCGCCGCCGATCTATCAGGGATTCAGGGCCGCCCAGACTCTCAAGCTCGCGCTCGAAAGCGGCTTTACCGGCGTGGTCAGCGCCGGTGCGCCCCTGGCCCTCGATGCATCGCTGAAGATGGCCGTGGAACATGGCCTGATCCCGGGGCCGCGTATCATGGCCGGAAGCCGTGACGTCTCCAGCACCGCCCATACCGCCGACGCCTATTTCCCCTGGTATTGGGAGGGCGAGAATCCGGCGGCCTTGCTATGCGACGGCCCGGACGATTTCCGGCGCGGCGTCCGGACGGAAATCAAGCGTGGAGCCGAAATCATCAAGGTCTTTGCCACGGCCGGACACGCCGTGGGGCACGCGACGGAAAATCTCGAAGTGACCCAGGCGGAACTCAACGCCGCCGCGGAAGCCGCTCATCAGCACGGGGTCAAGATCCGGGCCCATGTCGCCAACCGCGCCGGCGTGCGGGCCGCGCTCGACGCGGGCTTCGACCTTATCGACCACGGCGACGGCATGGATGAAGCCTGCGTGGAGCGCATGGCGGATGCCGGCACATTCCTTGCGCCCAGCATGTTCTTTCCGCATCGCTACGTAAGCCTGCGGCAGGACAGGATGGCCGAGGAGTTGTGCCGATCGCTGGATGCGATGACGCGGATGCTTCCGCTCGCCGTCAAGGCGGGCGTGAGAGTGGTGCTGGGCGACGATTACGGCAGCCCCAAATTGCAGCATGGCGAGTACGGCGCGGAACTCGACTACTACGTGAACGTCGTCGGCATACCTGCCCGCGAGGTGTTGCGGTGGGCCACCCTGCACGGCGCCGAGCTCATGGGGCGAGCGCACGATCTGGGCGCCCTGAAGGCAGGATACCTGGCGGACCTGGTGATCGTCGATGGCGATCCTTTGACGGACGTGCGCGTCCTTGGCGACGAGCACCGCATCGTCGCCGTCATGAAGGGGGGCGCATTCGCCAAGGACGAACTCGCGCGTTTCATGGCGAGTCGATCGTCGAGCGACGCGGCTTAGAGCATGATGACTTGGGTTTGAATCACTTCGTCATTGCGACCCCGGACTTGTTCCGGGGGAAGCAATCCAGGGCGACGCTGCGTAGCCCTAGATCGCCCCTCGCAATGACGAAGCAAGGTCACCGCCGGCACCGTCGAGCGGAAAAATAGAGGAGAAGTCGAGTGGGTAGGCGCATTCGTCCGACCGTTGTCAATCACATGAATGCCGTGCTGGAGGACTTCGACGCCAGCGTCGGTCATTTTACCGACATCTTCGGCGCGGTGTTTCTTCACACCATCGCACGGGAAGATTTCCAGGCAGGGCTGATCGACATCGGCGGCGCCATGTTCGAGTTGTTCGTGCCGAAGGCCTTCCTGTTCAACACGCGCTATGGCGGCCACTACCTGGGCATCGAGTACGCCGCGGACATGGCGCAAGTCCGCGAGGTGATTGCCGAGCAGGGTATTCGCATCGCCCGGGACATCGATATCGCCGTTCACACGCATCCGGATGATTGCTTCGGCGTGGCGTTCGAGTTCTGCAAGGATCCCTGGGCGGAACGGGTGTGGGAGGACACCGGCCTGAAGATGGGGAAGCCCGAGCACTGGCGCCAGCAAGCCCTGGGCATGGCCGGCCAGAAGGCCTGCACGATCGCGGTGCACGATCTCGATGCCGCGACCCGCTTCATTCTCGACCTCTTCGAGACCGAACTCGCCTACGAAGAGGATCGGCCTCACATCGCCGCTCGTGCGCGCGGCTTCAGGGTCGCCGACTCCGACATCGAACTGCTGGCCAGCACCGGCGAGGGTGCGCTGCGCGAGCACCTCTTGCGTTATGGCCAGGGTATCCGCTCGACGGTGTACCATGTCGCCGACATCGATCGGACGCGCGACTATCTTCGCGGGCGAGGGATCGAGGTGACCGAGGGCTCTACCAGCGGCAGCGTCGCCGTGCCGGCGCACGTCAATCTCGGCGTCATGTTCGAATTCGTCGGCTGAGGTCGGCCACGCGCTCTTCCTCAGGGAACGGGGAGGGCGGCATCGTTCACGAACAGGGGGGTAATACAATGTCGCTTGAAGACGAGTCGATCATTCGCAATCTGGTTTCCAAGCTCGCGTTCGAGGCGGACGGCGACGACATAGAAGAATACATCTCCCATTTCACGGCGGATGCCGAGTGGATTTTCGATTCACCCGCCCGCAGCGCCAGGGTCGTTGGACGAGACGACATCAAGGCCGCCGCTTTGCAGCGCCGCGCCGAGGGAGCGCAGGGAGCCGGATCCCACACGCGCCACGCGGTCACTACGCTCACGGTCGACATCGACGGCGACCACGCCACCGCGCGATGCTACCTGCTCGTCCTGAAGACGGCGCAAGCGGCGCCGGTGGTTTCGGGCATGGTGGTCTACGACGATCGCTATCGAAGGACCGATGGGGGCTGGAAACTCGCAAGGCGCAAAATCAGCCCTGGCTGATACCGGGGGCGAGCCGGGCGGATTCTCGTATTGCGTTTCCTTTGGCCTGTTCGCATGATTGCAAATGCTTGACTGGGACGATCTGCGCATTTTCATAGCTGCCGCGCGCGCCGGCAGCCTGGCGGCCGCCGGCCGGAAAGTCGGCGTCGACACCGCCACCGTCGGGAGACGCGTGGCGCGGCTCGAGACGTCGTTGAAATGTACGCTGCTCGTCCGGTCTCCGAAGGGCTTGCGCCTGACGGCCGCCGGCGCCGACTTGCTCGAAATCGGCCTCGACGCGGAAACCGCGGTCAGCGCGGCGCAGCGGATCGGCCATCCCGATGTGGCGGCCGGCGCCGTGCGCATCGGCGCTCCCGAATGGCTTGGCTCCGGCTTGCTCGCGCCCGCGTTGCCGGCATTTTCCCGCTCGCGCTCCAACTTGCGGATCGAGCTTGCCGCCAATACCGGGTTCCTCTCGCCGAGCCGTCGCGAAGTCGATATCGCCATAACGCTTTCGTCGCCGAACTCCCGCCGGCTGCTCAGCCAGGCGCTCACGACCTACCAGCTCGCCCTGTACGCCAGTCCGGCCTACCTCGATGAAGCCGGCCACCCCGAGCAGCTCGACGATCTGCGCAAGATGAAGATCGTCGGATACATCGACGATCTGATCTACGCCCCGGAACTCCGATATCTGGACGAGATATTGGGGAATGCCCAAAAGTCTCTGTCGAGCTCTTCGATCCAGGCTCAAAGCGCGATAATCGCGGCTGGCGGGGGCGTGGGCATACTTCCATGCTTCCTTGCCGAGGGCTTGACGCGCGTTCTTCCCCAAGACGTCTTGCTGGAGCGCAAGTTCTGGCTGAGCATGCCCCGCGAGATTGAGGGAACGGCGCGCATCAAGCTGGTGATCAGATGGCTTGGCGACCTTGTTTCCGCGGAACGCGCGCGGCTCTGTCCGTACTGATGGCGACCGCCCAGGAAGCGCGCGGTTCGGCGCCCCGGCTGCGGACGTGGCGCGACGGCGCGGTCTGTCAGCGGGTATATGAGAGCATGATGACTTGAAATCACTTCGTCATTGCGACCTCGGACTTGGTCCGGGGGAAGCAATCCAGGGCAGTGAGACACCGCCCTGGATTGCCGCGGGGCTCTGCCCCTCGCAATGACGAGGCATGATGGTCTAGGTGTCGTCCGTAAAAGTACTCGGGGGTGGGAGAGATCGATGAAGAGAAATCCTGTATCGGTTATGGGCTTGCTTGCCTTGTCGATCGTGCTTGGCGCGGCGAAGCCGCCTTCGACCATGGACGGCGCTCCCCTGTATGCCATCGGCGTCGTGACACCGGACATCGAAGCGACGGTGCGGCAGTACGAACGGGTCACGGGGGTGATTCCGGAGAACATGGGAACCGCATCGATCACCGAGCCCGACGGGACGAGGGTGACCGCGAAGATGTACGTCGTGTTCATGTCGAACTTCTATATCAAGCTGTTTCAGCCGATCACGCCGAACGGCCCCTATGCGCGGCATTTGGACAAGTTCGGAATGAGCATCCAGAACGCGCAATTCGCGGTCTCCGATCTTCCGGCCGTAAGGGGCAGGATGATCGAGAATGGCGGACGCTGGTCCCTCGGCGCCCCAGGCGATGGCTGGGCCTATGTCGATTTCAAGGAAAAGTTGGGCTTGACCCTGGAGCCCATGAGCACTCCCAAACCCGAACGTCCCTTGAACCTCGCGCCCGGAACTTCAAGTCCGCTGGGGGCGATGCCCGTAACCCACATCGGCATCGCGGTCCTGGACGTGAAAAAGGCCGGCAAGGCCTACAGCAAAGTGTTCGGTATCCCCGAACCGAAGATCGAACGCGTGCGCATTTCGAAATATCCTCCCGGCTCCGACGGGAAGGACGTTCACCGGTTCAGGATCGCGCGTTGGCAACAAGGAGCGGTCGGAATGGAGTTGCTGGAACCCACGACCTTGCCTGACGCTTCCAAGGCGTTCATGACGAACCATGGCGGAAATGCCGCATATTACATTACATTTGATGCCGGCGATCGTTTCGAGCAGGTCCGCGACGATCTGCAAAAGAAGGGCGGAAAGCGGATTTACGGGTCGCCAGATGGCGGATCGTCGTATCTCGATTTCCTGGATACCCTGGGACTGGTCGTGAAAATCACGGGATCGCCCCGAAAACGGTAGACCGCGGATGCGATCACATCGGGACCATCGTGGGACCATCGCGGGACCATCGCGGAATTCATGGACGGCCGCCTCGCGCGCCCTTGCAACAGGTCATCCACCCGCGTGCACCGGCGTGCATCGGCATTGCATGCGGGTTGCATTGTCGTTGTAAAGAGTCCGCGCAGACGCCGCTCCACGGCCATTGCGGAGCGGCGAGGCGAGCCCTCATTCGGCTGCCGTCATTCGGTGTACAGTTGGCGCAGTCGGCCCAGCTCGGACTGGCCCAGGCCAAGCTCATCGCGCAGATAGCCTTCGGCGCCGCCGGGATGCGCATCGACGACCGCGAATACCGCGTCGATCGAGGGACGGGCGGTCGATCGCATGACCTCCTTCATGGATGCCTTCATCTGCTCGACAGTTTGATCGGACTTGCCCCGCCACGTCTGCGCCGAAGGGCCGGTGCGGTCCAGATCGAAGTATCGATTGGTCAGAAGGTAATCCTGGATGATCGTCTCGCGCGGAACGCCAAGCGCCGTGAGAAGCAGCGCCGCTGCGATCCCGGTGCGATCGCGGCCGGCGGAGCAGTTGAATGCAAGCGGAGCACGGCCGGCCAGCAGTTCGGCGAACATCCGCCGGTACTGGCCGTTGAACTGCGTCAAGATAGTGGGATACATCTTCACGATCATCGCGCCCATCTCGGACGGATCGCCCACGGGCGACATGCCGAGTTCCTTGAAGCCGTAGTCCACCGAAAGCACTCGCGGCGCGGCTCCGGCCGGCCAGTTCACGGGTTCGAGCTGACGTTCCTCCCGTGAACGGAAATCGACCACGGTCTTGAGGTCGAGCGTGTCCAGGTACGCGAAATCCGCCGGCGTGAGCCGATACATCGATCCGGAGCGATAGAGCAGGCCCCAGCGGACGTGGCGGCCGTCCTGCGCCGGATAGCCACCAAGATCGCGAAAGTTCTGCCCGCCTTCGAGGTGCACCACCCGGTCGTAGGAATAGTCCGCGGACGGCTGCGGCAGGATGATCGCAGCAGGCTCGGCCGTCGCGACTTGCGCCATCGCCGGGGCAACCGCGAGCGCGAGCGCTCCGGCCAGGGCCAATCGAAACGTCTTCATGATCTCTTCTCCTCTCAAAACCGGACGGTGGCTTCGATGCCATAAGTGCGCGGTTCGTTATAGATTCCATAGGCGCCGATCGCGGCATAGGCGGCGCGGCTTTTCAGGAACGTATGCTGTTCGTCGAACAGGTTGCGCGACCAGAGCGCCATCTCCAGCTCGCCGCCGCCCGAAAGCCCGATCTCGCCGAGCGCCAGGCGCCCGTTCACCACGAACGAGCTGTCGGTCAGCGTGTCCTCGCCCGCCTGCGTGTGGGTGCCATCGGCGATACTGGCATCGAGGTGAGCGCGCAGGGTGGCGAAGCCGAGGCCCTGCTCGAAGTCGATCGATCCAGAGGCGGCGTTCTTGGGCGTGTAGACGACATAGACCGTCTGCAGGGCGCCGTTCAGGAACGGGTTGGCGGCCACCGGCAGCTTGGCATCCGTGTAGGCGTAGCTTGCCGACAGCGTGAGGCCGCGCACCGGCGCCAGGGTCGCGTCGATCTCGATGCCCTTGATCGTTCCCCGGCCCGGTGCGTTCACCGTTTCGACCGTGGTGCGGTTGGTATTGTTGATATTGGGCGCCACGAAGTCGATCTGGATGTCGGTATAGCGCGTCGTGTAGGCGGCCAGGTTCAGGCGGGCGCGGCGGTCCCAGAACTCGGTCTTGGCGCCGATCTCGAACGTGGAAACCTTTTCCTCTCCGAACGAGCGATAAGTGAGAGACCGCGAGTTCGCGCCGCCGGCGCGGTATGCGGTGCCCCATTTGCCGTAGAGGTTGATGCCCGACGCCGGATCGAGCGTGATAGTGACCATGGGATCGAAATGATCGCTCTCGATGGCGAACCGATAATCGGTGTCGGCGCCGTTCACTTTATAGAGCGTGCCGCTTTTCTTGTCGTGCGTGAAACGTCCGCCCGCCGTCAGGCCCACCATTTCACCCAGGAGTGCGGGTTTCCAGGTCAGCTGGCCGAAGGCCGCGTAGCTGTCCGCCTTGGCGGTGCTGGCGCGGTCCGGGAACGCCGCCGCGGCGCCGGCCGCAAGCGACGGGAGGGGCGTGGCGACCGTCCCGGTCGCGTTCCATACCATGGTGTTGGGCGACCATGCGTCATCGTCGCCGGCTTCGTGGTAATAATAGAGCCCCGCCACGTAGGTGAGTTGCCCGGTCGATCCGACGATCTGCAGTTCCTGGCTCCACTGCTTTTGGCGAAGCGAGGCCAGGCTGTATCGGGCAAACGAGGCGTTGGGGCGGAAGGAGCCGGCATGGGCGCCGATGCCGTTGTCCCACTGCTCCTGCTCCAGCTTGCGATACGAGGTGATCGAGCGAAGGCTGGTCTGCTCGGCGATTTCCCAATTCAGGTGCAGCGTCGTGCCCCAGGTCTTGCCGAGGTTCCACCGCTGCGGCACGCCGATGTCGACCCGATCGGCGCGGTCGGCCTGCAACTGCACCAGCGGCGCGCGGGCCGGCGCGGCCGGATTGGCCTCAAGAAGTTGGACGTAGTACGGCGTGGTCGCGTCGTGCGAGTAGTCGGCGTCGATGCGGGCGCTGAATGTGTCGCTCGGCTCGTAGAGCGCCGCGACGTGGATGCCGCGCCGTTCGAACGCATTGAAGTCGCGCTGTCCCGCCAGTGTATTCTTGACCGTGCCTTCCCGGCCGGTGGCAATCGCGTCCAGCTTGAGCGCGATATCGCCCATGCGGGGAAGGTCGAAATGGAACTCGCCATTGTAGCCGCCGAAGTTGCGCACGCCGGCGGTGGCGCGCAGACCGAACTCACCCGAGGGGGCGCGGCTGACGATGCTCACCGCGCCGCCGACGGAATTGCGGCCGAACAGGGTGCCCTGGGGGCCCTTGAGCACCTCGATGCGCTCCACGTCGAGCAGCGCGGCGCCGAGACCCTGGGACCTGCCGAGGTAGACCCCGTCGATATAGATACCCACGCCCTGGTCACGGCTCGGCTGATTGGCATCCGACGGCACGATGCCGCGAATGCCGACGGCGAGCGCCGAATTGCGGGAAAAGAACGGCGCGATGCGCAGTGAGGGGATCGCACCGTCGCCGAGATCGGCGAGGCTCTGCACGTGCCGGTTGGTGAGATCCTGCGTCCCCAGGACCGAAATCGCGATAGGCGTTCGCTGCAGGTTGGTCTCGCGCTTCTCGGCGGAGACGACGATATCCGCCAGCCCCGGGCTTACCGTCGCCGCGCCCGCTGCTATCGCAGTCTCCTGCGCCTGAGCTCCCGACGACCAGGCGAGCGCCAGGAGCGCTGTCTGTGCCAAGAAAATTCTTCCAGTCCGAACCGTCTTCATAATGTGTACCTCATACTGACGGCGCGGCCTCTATAACGCTTGTATGTCCCTTCTGTTACACTTGTATCGGTTTCCCGATTGCGTCATTCTTATGTCGGGAAGGATCGCCTATGCTGAGAACCGATGCGCTTTCGCTCAATGCAAACGGACCTGCGCGCGACAGTACGCGCGACAGGCTGATCGAGGCAGTGCTCGATGCTTGGGAGGAGCAAGGCGACGCTGGCGTGTCGGCACGGGCAATCAGTCGCGCCGCCGGCGTGCAAGTGTCGGCGATATATCATTATTTCGGTGATATGGAACACTTGTCTGTTGCGGCACAGGAACTCGCCATCGGACGGGCGAGCGCATGGTGCGAGGCGTCGGCCGAATCCTTGCCGGCCGGACAAGTCTCTTCCGCGCGGGCCGGCGCCATCATAGCGGCGGTGATCGACGAGCTCTGCGGCGAACAGCGCCAGGTGATGGTCGCATGGCGCGAGTGCCGGATGCTGGCGATGCGGCGGGAAGCCTTTCGCCCGCTGGCCGATCGCTGGGGCGACGTGTGGCGGCGCCTTTGGCGGACCCTGTTCCAACGTATCGGCCTGGGCCGGCATGCAGACCTGACAAGCTACTTCTTCCAGGGCGAGGCCACGCTTCACCTGCTGCGCGTGAGCCGTTTGCTCGATCGTGCCGCGCTGGAGGACACGTGTGCCGGCTGGAGCGCGTGGCTGTCCGGCTGCGTTTCGCCGCCGACACCCTGGCGCGACATGGCGCGAGGGGAGGCGATCGCCGTCTTTCCCGTGCAGCCTTTCGCCGATCCGACCACGGAGCGGCTTGCCCAGGCGGCCGCGTCGATCGTGTCGAGGGATGGGGCAGCGCGATTGACGCACCGCGCGGTCGCCGCCGAAGCGGGGACCACACTCGGCGTGGCGTCACACAAGTTTCGCACCAGTGCCGAGCTGTTGGCGGCGGCATTCGAAGCGATCTATCGCGAAATGAGCGTGCGGGGCGAAGAGGACCTTGCGCGCGTTCCCGGCCTTTCGCATGACGAAATAATCCGAATGATGGCCGAGAGCGCGCTCGGGGCATCCCAGGACGGACTGGCCAGCATGGAATTCATGGCGGCATGCGCGCGGGACCCTGCGCTCAGGCCGTTCGCCGCGCAATTCCGCTATACGCGAGGCCGCACCGGCCGGCTGCTCATCGGCTCGCTGCTTGGCGGCCCGTGGGAAAGCGCGCCGACCGACGCCGCCATTCTCAGCAGCTTCATGCTCGGGCTGATCAGTGCTCATGGGCTCATCCCATCGTGCGACGAACGTATCCCGATCGCCGAGCGGGAGCTGCGGCGCCTGGTGGCCCTGACGGAGCAAACGTCCCGACCACGATCGAGACGTGCGATGTGACCGGGGCGATGCGCCCGATGCCCGATCGCTCCGAAGCGTCTGGCCATCCGGGCCGTCAAGCGGCGCGCCGTGCCCGGACAAGCCTTTCGTAGCGCGCGAACATGTCGCGGAAATGCTGGTCCATCGTCCTGATCGCGGGCGCGGTCCGCCTGGCGCGGATGCGTGCCTGGGCCAGCCTTTGGTGATCCAGCAGGTCGCGCAGCGCGTCGGCGAGCGCGTTGCCGTCGCCCGAGCGATAAGTCCAGCCGGCCCCGTCGCTCGCCTGATCGACGGTCCCCCCGCGATTGGGCACGAGCACGGGAAGCCCGCTGGCGCGCGCTTCGGCGCCGACCATGCCGAACGATTCCGACTCGCTGCCGTGCACGAGCAGGTCGCTGCTTGCCATGAGCCGCGCGATCGCGGCCCGGTCGCGGGTAGGGGACAGCAGCTTGATGTGGGGATTGCCGGCGATGGCACGTTCGATCCGCGCGGTGTCGCGGCCCTCGCCGATGATGACCAGTCCCACCTGGTGGCGATAGCCGACCGCCGTGACGGCCTGCACGATCATCGGCCAGCGCTTCTCGGGCGAGTGCCTGCCGACGCCGAGCAGGAGCGTCGCATCGGGCCCCAATCCGCAGTCCGCCAGCACTTGCGCGCGGAAAGCCCGGTCTCGCCGTTCAGGGGAGAAGCAGCCGGGTTCGACTCCCATCGGCTCGACCGCGACATTGGCGACGCCGCCTTCGGCGGTGCGGCGGCCGAGCTCGTGGTTGGCGCAAATCACGAGATCGTAGGTTCGGCCAAAGCGCCGCATGCGCCGCCAGAACCACTCGAAGTGGCGGTCGATCGATTGCCGGTCGAGGATGCCGCCGAGCCAGCGATAGGGATACGTGGCGAAAACATCGAGGTGCATGATGAGCGTGCGCGGGGCCGGTCCCCGCCAGTTCGCCACCATGTCGGCGCTGATCCACGGCGTGCCGCACTCGACGAGATCGGGCGCGAGCCGGTCGAGCGCGGCATGGAGCCGCGCCTCGCTGGCGAAAAAGCGATAGCGCGGGTCGAGGGGAAAGACGGGACCGGCGATCGTCTGCAGATACCCGCTTTCGGCGACCTGCTCGAAGCTGTCGGCCTCTCCCGGCGCGATCACGGTGAGTTCGTGTCCGAGACCGGCGACCGCGCGCAGCTTGCGGTCGACATATGTCTTCACGCCGCCGCCGCGCGGCGTGTAGAATCCGCAGACGTCAACGATGCGCATCGTCGGCGCCGATGGTTCCGGCCGCGTCCGCGCGCGGCCGGTAGGTATCGAACAGCTCGATCAATACCAGCGCCGAGCCGAGCGCCAGGTGGGTGGCCAGGATGAGCCCGGCGAGAAACGCCATGAGCCCGATGATCATCGCGTCGTCTCCCACGAAGAAGATCGCCAGGCTCGCGAAGATCACGTCCTTGTTGGGCACGAACGGCAATCGCGAGACTAGCTGGCGCAGCATCGAAAGCAGGATCCACCACAGCAGGCTGACGTTCGGCAGGGCAAGGTGCCATATCAGGGCGAGCAGGCAGATGGTGATGACGATGCGCACGCAGTGGACCGCGATGACGAACCGCAGCTCGCCGGCCGGCAGGCTCAGCACGTGCTTGCGCCAGAACAGCAGCAGGATCGAGACCAGCGCCATGAACCCGACCGACACCGCCAGCGCACGCTGGCTGAGGTCCAGGTCGAGATTCTGGACCAGCCCGACGATCACCGGAAAGCCCGCCGCCAGCATCAGCAGGGTAACCACGTTGCCGGCCAGTGCGGAAAGGATGGCGACATCCTTGATCGCGCCGAACGGCGCCGCCGTCAGGTGCGACCGGCGGCGCGCCCAGCTGTAGAAGTAGGCTTCGCCGACATATCCGAACACCAGTTCGTTGCTGATCTTCTTGCGGATCAAGGGGATGATGCCCGCGGGCGGCAGATTCCACAGCCGGCGAAAGATGATCCACTCGCTCGCGGGGCCCGAGAGGTAGTAAAGGCAGTAAGCCAGCCAGAAGCCGAGCGTCACCGGCATCAGCGCATGAAGCACCGTCATGTCGAGGTTGCGCCACTGCCAGAGCGCGGCCGCGAGCACCGCGAACGAAATCAGCGTCCCAAGCCATTTCGCCGAGTTGCGCCTGCCTTCCTGGATGATCGGCCCCGCATCCAGTTCGATCCTGGCCAGCTCGATCCTGGAAAGCGGCGGCGCCGGAGGCAGATCACGAGCGAAAGAATTCACGCACTTCCCCTTGGCCGCTCCGGCATAAGCTGCCTCTGCGGCAGCCCTGACAGCAGACGCCGCGCACGCACCGCCACCGCAGTCGCATCGGCGGATATTTTCGCGTCCGTCGCTTCGCTGGAGCGATTTCGAGGCAGGTGGAATCACTGCCGGCCCGGGAATCAGGGCAACACAGGAAATTCCAAACTCGTTCGTTCGATGAGAAGCGGAGTGAGCTCAGAATATCCAGCTGACCGCAACCTCGGCGCCCGGGCTCCGACGATGCGTCCCCGATGCGCCGATGATCGCGAGATCGGCGGATGTCCGCCGGACCAGCTGCCCGACGAGGGAAACCTCGATGCCGCGCTCCCCGCCGAGGTCCCGGCGCGTGCTGGCGACCAGCGCGAGGCTCTCGCGGTTGAGCGGCGCGCCTCCCAGGATTTCGGCCATGCGGTGCATCTGCCGTCGGCGCGTTCTCGTGCCGAGCGTCTCGTAGCGGGCCGCAAGCGACCATGACTCGCCGGCGATGCCCATGCCGCCGCGCGCCGCGATCACCCGGCTCCGGCCCCCGGTGGCCGGCACGGTCAGCACGCGCCGGTTCATGTAGGCCGCGTCCCCCGTCACCATGAGATCGATATCGCGAACGAACGGCAGGCGGGCGTCGAGGTGGAACTGCCTGAAGCGGTACGCATCCCTGCTTTCTCCCGGCTGCAGCCGGACGGAGAGCTGCGTGAGCTCGATCGACAGCCCGATGTCCGCGGCATCGAAAGGTACCGCGCGGCGGTTGGCGCGGGCGACTTCCTCGTTGTCCGGCAAGCGGCCGATCACGGCGAGCATGGCGCCCCGGCCGTCGAGCCTCGCCGGTTCCTGGGACGCGCGCACCTGGAATGAAGGCATCCGCTGCGTACCCTCCCGCGCCAGGGCTGTGTCGCAGAGCGCGACACTGCTCCCGATCGCGGCGAAACCGCACAAGATCGATGCGGCCGCCGATGATTGCCGGTCGAGCATGGCGTTGTTAGGTATGGCGTTGCTGGGCATGGCCTTGTTGGGCATGACGTGCCTCCCTGATCGGCGGAGCGACCCCGGACCCCCCGCCCGGAAAGGCATCCACCATCGCGGTGCCGCGAGGCGCCGACTTCCCTAGACGAGTCGGAGCCGCCGCCGCCTCAGTTCCTTATTTTCTTTGTTTTTGCACTGCGGTGGTCCTCCTGCCGGACCGTCTACTGCGCATTATGGCGATTATGGGCACCATGGTTCGCGTGGGCGGCGCACTGGCATCCGCTTCGGTGCTTGCGGGCACGCCGCCAGCGGGCCTGCGGGCGGAGGGCACGCTTGCCCATGCCGCGCCGCTCGTCGATCGCGCGGCGACCCTGACGCCCATGGATAGGCTGTCGGTCCTGACATACAATGTCCACGGTCTCCCGGCGATCCTGCGCAAGTCGGACGTCGCGCCGCTGAGCGCCATATCCGATCGGCTTGCCGACTTGCGCCGCCGTGGTCGGCAGCCCGGCGTCGTCGTCCTGCAGGAAGCATTCACCGACGATGCCAAGCGGATCGGCGTCGATGCCGGATACCGTTACGTCGTGACCGGGCCGGGGATCGACGAGCGGGGCGCAAGCCCGCCTTCCGATCGCGTGACCGAGATCGACCGCTCGACCCACTGGTGGGTGGGTGAAGGCATGGGCAAGCATGTCGACAGCGGGCTGATGGTCCTTTCCGACTATCCGGTGGTCGGCATCCGCCGCCTGGCATTCGCGGAGGGCGCTTGCGCGGGCATCGACTGTCTGTCCAACAAGGGGGCCCTTCTCGTCTCGGTCAGTCTCCCCGGGCACGCGGCTCCGATCGACATAGCGACCACCCATTTCAACAGCCGCGGCTCGGCCGGGGTTTCCGCCTCGCGCTCCCTCGTGGCGTTCCGGCGGCAGGTGTCGGCCTTGCTGGAATGGGTCGAGAGGGAGCGGCACCCGGAACGGCCGCTGGTCGTCGCCGGTGACTTCAACGTCGGCAAGGCGCGGGAACGGCGCGCGGCATTTTTCTCGGGATTGGCGCTGCGCCAAGATCGCCTGCCGCTGCGCGACGCGGTGGCGGACTATGCGCGCGGCTCGGCGTTGCCCGAATGCGCGCGGGAGGCGCGCGATCGGGCAAAGGACTGGCAACTCTGGCAGGACGGGCGATCGCTCCGGCTGAAGCCGGTCGCCGTGGAGGTGCCTTTCGGCCACGAGGCCGATGGCTCAATGCTATCCGATCACATCGGCTTTGCGGTTCAGTATCGGCTGCTGCCCGCATCGGACGGGCAGGGGCGATGATTGCGGTGGCCCACGATCTTTCGCGCAACGGCGGTTCCGGCCCCGATCGCCCGGCGACGCTGCCTCAGCAGGCGATCGATTTGCGCAATCTCATCATAAGCCTGGTTGTGAGCGGGATCGCTTTCAAGCCAGGCGGTAAACGCCGACCAATCGACCCGGTCGGTGTCGATGGCGTCCTGCCAGCGCAGGGCCGCGAGGATTGCGTCTTCGGGCATCAAGCTTCCAAATTAGCATTGAAGGCCCGGAAGAGCGAAGCGTTATCTGCGCCTTGTCAGATCGCCGCCACAATATCCGCCGCCGCCATATCCATGGTCGGCCAGGATCCGGCGCAGATAGCGCATGGCGACGGCCATGTGCTTTTCGACCGCGCTGCGCGAGATGTTGAGCTGCAACGCCACCTCGGCATGACTGAACCCTTCGATCTTGTGCAGCCGCAGCACGCGGCCCGCGCCACTGGGCAGCCGCTCGATCGCCCGGTGCAGCAGGAGGGCTTCCTCCTGCATGATCAGCGTGGTCTCGATGTCGCGGGCGCGGTCGCTTGGTTCCAGGGCGGGATCGAGGAAATCGGTCGTCCAGTCACGCCACAGCCGGCCGTTCGTCTGCCTGCGCCAGCGGTCACGCTGGCGGTCGATCACCATGTTGTTGGCCATGCGGAACAGGTAGGAACGCGGGTTCTCCACCGGCAGGGGCTCGCGCGACTCGATCCTCAGCCAGACGTCCTGGACGATGTCCTCGGCCTCGGCGTCGTCGCCGCTACGCGCCCTGGCGAAGCGCAGCAGTTCGGAACGGATCCGGCTGTAGACGACATGCAGCTCGTCGGCCGCCGGTTTGGTCGTAACGTGCATCGTACCCCCGAAGTGAATTCCCACTCACCAAACTTCCTTCGGCCGGACCGCCATAGCGACCGATTGTTACTGCCAGTGCGAAGAAATGCTGCACTGCGACAACACTGGTGTGATGGTGATGCGGCAGCGTCGGTCGCTCGATCGGCGGGAGGGCTACAATGACGCGCTGGTCGGTCGTCATTCCGGTTTACAACGAGCGTGACTTCCTGCCCGCGACGCTTCGTGCCCTTGTCGCTCAAACGCGTCCGTTCCGGCTGCTTCTCGTCGACAATGCCTCGACCGACGGGTGCATGGACGATGCCCGGCGGATCATCGCCGAGACCGGCATCCCCGCACGGATCCTGTGCGAGGATCGGCCTGGCCAAGTCCATGCGCTGAAGCGTGGGATCGACGCCGCCGATACCGAGCTCGTCGCGATCTGCGACGCCGATACCTGGTATCCGCCGCACTACCTGGCGCAGGCGGAGGCGCTGTTCGACACCGGGGGTGACACGTGCGTCGCGGCGGCGGCGCTGCTGCTGCCCGATCGGCACGACGGTTTCCACGCCCGCCTTGCCCGCTGGCACAAGCTCGGCGCCATGCGGTTCATGCCGCGGCAGAACCACACCAGCGGAGCGGCGCAGTGCTTCCGGCTGGAGGCGTTGCGCGCCGCCGGCGGCTATGACGCGGCGATCTGGCCCTATGTCCTCAAGGATCACGAGCTGTTGCACCGGGTGCTGCAAATAGGCTCGCAAGCCTGTCACCCCGCCTTGTGGTGCGTATCCTCCGACCGGCGCGCGAGCCGCAAGGGCGTGCGTTGGACGCTTGCCGAGCGCCTGGCCTACCACATCGTACCCTTCGAATGGAAAACCGACTTCTTCCGCAACTTCCTGGGACCGCGCTTCGCCGCGCGCGGGCTGGGCGACGTGTGCCTGCGGCAACGGTCGTGGGAGTCCTCGCAGTGCCAAACTTGATCGGCGTCCGACGCCAGAGGTCCTCGCGCCGAGCTCGGGTCATCCTGCTGGCGCCGTTGGCCGCGCTTCTTGTTTCGGCTCAGACAACGCCCAAGGATGTGCCGCCGAAGGAACTGCGCGGACGCGTCCAGGCCAGTTGCCGCAATCCCGAACCCGGTCCGGCCTTCCGGCTGATCGTGCGCGGCCTCAAGGATCGCAAGGGCCAGCTGCAGCTCGAGCTCTATCCCGCCGATGACAAGGACTTTCTTGCGCCCGACAAGGAGCTGATCGCCGCAGGCAAGCCGTTCAAGCGCGTGAACCGTCCGATCCCGGCGAGCGGCGACCCGGTGATCTGCGTGCGCGCGCCGGGGCCGGGGCGCTTCGCGCTGGCGGTGCTGCACGACCGTGATCGCAACGGCAAGTTCGGCGTGATGGGCGACGGCGTGGGCTTTCCCGGCGATCCGAAGCTCAGCCGCAGCAAGCCCAGCGCGGCTGCGGCCAGCCTGCGCGCCCAACAGGGCGTGACCGAGACCGAAGTGACCTTGCAATACCGCCGGGGGCTCACCTTTCGGCCGCTGAGCTGAGCGGACGGCGGCCATGGCCTCCATAGCCGTACCGCCCGCCATCGTGGCGCCGCCGCCGAGGCCGGTCGAGGCTGCCGTTCTCGGCACCGGCCTGCTGGGCCTGTTCGCCACGCTGCTCGGCTTCACGCTGCTCAAGCACGGCACCGACTTCATCGCCAACGATGCGCCGCAACTGGTCGTCGGTTGGGCCGGCGCCATCGGCGCGCTCTCGCTCGCGTTCCTGCCGGCCGGCTATGCGGCGCTGCCGAGGTTCGCCGCTCGGTGCCTGCGCGCCAGCAGCGTTTTCCTCGCGCTGTACTTCGCGATCGAGCCGTTCGCGATCCCCTACGCCGCCATGGCGGCCGATCATCCGGCCGTGCTTTTCCACGGCCATGCGCGGTGGATCGGATGCGCCCTCGCTGTCGCCGGCCTGTTCCGGCCCAGCCTCGCCTTTGCTTCGGCGATGGTGCTGTGGATGATGCGCGAACTGCAAACCGGCCTCACCGGCTTCTACTTCTCGACGCTCGACATCCGCAACGTCGCGGAAGTCATCGCGTTCTGGGCGATCGGCTTCAGCCTGGTCGCGGTGATCGCGCGGTCCGTTCGGATGCGCGAGAAGATCGCCGGCGACGCAAGCGGCCTCGAAACGGCCGCATCGATGATCCTCGCCGCCGGCATCGGCGCGCACCTCGCCAACTATTTCTGGTCGGGGCTCGCCAAGCTCGCGCTCGACGGCGGGCCGCTGTCATGGCTGCTCGACAACCGCCTTTATGACGGCATTCCCGCCGCGCTGGAGAAAGGGACGTTGCCGCTGGCGGCGTTCCCCGCCGGGGTTGCCGCGCTCGACCTTGCCCTCCGCTGGCTGATGATCCCGATCAATCTCCTCGCCTTCGCCGCGCAGATCGCGGCAATCGCCGCGCCGTTGCGGCGGCGCTGGCTGATCCTTTCGATCGTCGCCTTCGACGCGTTCCATCTCGTGGTCTGGCTGACGCTGGGGCTGTTGTTCTGGAAATGGATCGCGCTCAACGCGATCATCCTCGTCGCGCTCGCGGCCTTGCGCGACGAGGACTGGACCCGCACCGCCCGAACAACCGCCATCGTCTTCGTGATCGCCGGCATGGCGACGTTCCGCACCGCCTCGCTCGCCTGGTACGAATCGCCCGGCTTCGCCTCGCCGTACTTCGTCGCGCGGATGGATGATGGCCGCAGCTACCGCATTCCCAACGCCTATTTCCTGTCCTCGTCCTATCAGGTGTCGCAAGGGAAGATCTGGGCGCCGGCGCAAGGCGGGCACTTCAACCCGTCGATCTGGGGTTCGGTACTGCGCCATGACGATCTGGAGGCCGGGCGCGCCTGCGATGTTCCGGCAACCGGGCGCCGGGCCGATGACGAAGGCGAGGCCGCGTCGCCCGCGGCAATCGGCCGGTTCGTCCGCGCGCATCACCGGCAGATCCTTCCGCGCCTCGATGCGCGAGGCCGCTTCGACTATTATCTCGTTCCCCACCACCATGTGCCGAGCCTCGGGGTGGCCGACCCCTTCTATGCGGCCGACAAACGCCGTATCGCCCGCTATTCGTTCGTCCTCGACAGCGTCTGCCTCTCGCTCGATCACGGGCGGCTGGTGCGGCGCCTGCGGAAACGCACCGTGCTACCCGTGTACGATGTCAAAGCCGACAGGATCGCGATGTGAGCGTCCCCGTCCCCGTCCATGTCATCTATGACGGCGAATGCCCGTTCTGCACCGCCTACGTGCGGATGCTGCGGCTGAAGCGGGCGGTCGGCGAGGTCGAACTCCTCAACGCGCGCGATCCGCATCCGCTGGTGGACGCGCTGAAGGACGAGGGCATCGACTTCGACGCGGGCATGGTGGTGAAGCACGGCAACATCGTCCACCACGGCGCCGCCGCGGTGCAATGGCTGTCGCTGATGACCACGCCATCCGCGACATTCAATGGCCTGATGGCGCGCATCATGAAGGACGAACGACGCGCTCGGCTTCTCTATCCGGCACTGCGCGCCGGTAGGACGCTCGCCCTCCGGCTCAAGGGCAGGCAGCCGATCCACCGCCCCGAAGGACAAGGCACGCCATGATCAAGGCCATTCGCGACCGGCTGACGTATGCCGCCACGTTCTGGAAGCGGGAAGTGAGGAACGGCGGCGTCCGCCTTTCCTTGCGCGAAGCCTCGCTGCGGATGCGCTTCGCGCTGCTGACCGGCTACGAGCTTGAGGACGCGCGGCTGGCGCGGGCGGTGTTGCGGCCGGAGGATCGCGTCCTGGAACTTGGAAGCTCCATCGGTTTCGTCGCGCTCTATTGCCAGCTCGTTCTCGGCATCAGGGACTTCGCGATGGTGGAGGCAAACCCGCGCCTCCTGCCGCTGATTCACGAGAATTTCCGCCTGAACGGCGCCTCGCCGCCGCCGCTGTACAACCTGGCCGCGGGCCCGGAGGACGGCACCGCCAGTTTCACGATCAATCGCGACTTTTGGTCGTCGAGCACGATCGAGCGCGCGAACGGCCGCGAGCAGGTGACCGTTCCGCAGCGGAGCATTCCCTCGATCGTCGCCGAGCTGCCGTTCCGGCCCAACACGCTGATCATCGACATCGAGGGTGGCGAAGCCGCCATCCCGATCGCGCACTGGCTGGCGTTCGACACCATCATCGGCGAGTTTCACGAGCGGCTGGTGGGCTCGGCCGCCATCAGGGGAATCACCGATTCACTGATCGCGGCGGGATATGCCGAGATCGCCCGCGACGGCTGCTCGCGCGCCTTTCGGCGCGAGGCCGCGGGGACGGTCGACCGCTGAACTCGTGCCGCGCCGGGGACTTACGCCAAAGCGCCATCGTTCTGTCACGCCATGGAAATCGTCGCGGCGTAGGTCGGCGCCCGACATCATTTGCGGCCCGCTTTCGGCCACATCGCGACGATCGAACATCCACAGGGGAACATCATGAGGAAATCCGCACTTCTCTGCGCGGCGACCATTCTGGCGGCGCCGGTGTCGGGGTACGCGCAGGAGATCACCTCGCGCATCCAGGGACAGGTGACGGACGAGGCGGGGGCGCCGATCCCCGGCGCCCGCGTGCTCATCACCGACTCCCGCACCCGCGAGACGCGGACGCTCTCGGCAAGCGCGGACGGCTATTTTTCGGGCGACAACCTCACGGTCGGCGGACCCTATTCGGTGAATGCATCCGCCTCCGGATATCAGGGGCAGACGGTGGAGGCGATCACCACCACGCTCCAGGCCGCGACCAGCCTGACTTTTCGCCTGGCCCCGGGCGACGCGCGGGCGAGCGACATCGTCGTGACCGCGCAGCGTGCCAATCTCCAGCTCCGCGCCGTCGGGCCCGGCCTGGCATTCGCGGACGACGTGCTGCGGAACGTTCCCAGCTTCACCAACGACATCCGCGACGTGATCCGGCTCGACCCGCGCGTCAGCCTCGACCGCGTGTTCGAGGTCGATCGCGTCTCGTGCCTCGGCGGGAACGACCGCAACAACACGTTCACCGTCGACGGCCAGGTCCAGGCCGACGTGTTCGGCCTCAACGGCACGCCGTTCGCCTCGCGCAGCGTGACCCCGCTGCCCTACGACGCGATCCGCGAGACCTCGGTCGAATTCGCGCCGTTCGACGTCCAGTACGGCCAATTCACCGGCTGCGCGATCAACGTCGTCAGCCGTTCGGGAACCAACGACCTCCACGGTTCGGCGTTCTTCACCTACACCGGCGACTCGCTGACCGGAAAGAGCCTGGAAGGCCGCAAGCTGACGCTCGCTCCCTTCAACGAATATCGCTGGGGCGCAACGCTGGGCGGCCCGATCATCAAGGACAAGCTGTTCGCGTTTTTCGCTTACGAGGAGAGCGACACCGGTGACGCGCAGGATCGCGGCCCGGCGGGAATGGGTTTCGCCAACGAGCAGCCCTTCGTCAGCGAAGCCCAATTCACCGAGGTCTCGCAAGTCCTCAAGGATGTCTACGGCATCGAGACGGGGCCGATCGCCAAGACCTTGCCCGAAACCAGCCGCCGGTTCTTCGGCCGCCTCGACTGGCTGATCACCGATGCCCATCGTCTGGAGCTGACTTACCAGAAGCTCGACGAGACCGATATCGGCACCTCGGATATGAACGCCACGGTGCTGACCGGCTACAACAGCTTCCTCAACCGCGGCACGGCGTCCAACTACTACTCGGGCCGCCTGTTCTCGCAGTGGAACGACAAGCTCACCACCGAGCTGCGCGTCAGCCGCGCGGAAGTGCGCGACATCCAGAACCCGGTGGGCGATACCGAGGCGACCGGCGCCAACGCGACGCCGCGCATCGTGGTGGGCGTGCAGAACGGCACGCAGCAGGGCAGCATCGTCACCGGCCCGCCGTTCTTCCAGTCGGCGAACGATCTCTATACCGAAGTCACGCAGGCCCGTTTCGTCGCCAAGTACGATGGCGGCGCGCACAAGCTGACCGTGGGCGTCGAGGCCAATATCCTCGATGCCTTCAACTTGTTCGTCCGCAACGCCACCGGCACGCTGGTCTTCGCCAACATCAACGATCTGCGCGAAGGTCTGCTCTCGAACGGCACCATCAGCAGCGCCACGGCATCGAACAATCCGACCGGCGCGCAAGTCCTGGCCGGCACCGGCGTCGGCGCGTTCGGCAGCTTTTCCGCCACCGGCAACATCGAGGATGCCGCCGCCGCCTTCAAGCGGACGATCTATTCCGCCTACGCGCAGGACGACTGGCAGGCCACCGATCGCCTGAAAGTCCTCGCCGGGGCCCGGCTCGACTGGGTCGACGGCGGCGCTCCCGGAGTAAACTCCCAATTCGCCACGCGTTACGGCTATTCCAACGCGGTCTCCTTCAGCAATCTCGATCCGGTCGTGCTGCCGCGCCTGGCGCTCACATACGACATGGATACCAGCGGGCTGTTCTCGCGCACCCAGCTTCGCGCCGGCGTCGGTCTGTTCGCGGGCGGCGATCCGGCGGTGTGGTTCTCCAACGCCTTCTCGAATACCGGCGCGCAGACCGGTTTCGCCACCTCGGCGACGACCAATGCGCTGTGCAATTCGGCGCGCGGCGCGGACGGGCGGATCGATGTGGTGCAGAACGGCCGCTTCACCGGCTTCCCGCAATGCGTCGTCACCGCCGCCCAAACCGAGGGCGCCCGCTCGCTGGGACGCACGGAGTCGACCGATCCGGACATCAAGACGCCGACCGTGATCCGCGCCAACTTCAGTATCTCCACGGATATCAACTTCACCGGCGGCGGCGGCTTCCTCGATGGCTGGCGGCTCAACCTCGACTACATCTACAGCCGCTATCGCAACCCGTTCATCTTCGTCGACCTGGCGCAAGGGATCGACATCCGCCGCGGGCTGAACGGCTATACCATCGACGGTCGGCCACTCTACGCCGCGATCTACCCGCTGGCGGCCGGATGCTCGGCCCGCCTCGATACCGACGCGCCGGGTCCGCGCCCGGTCTACGAGAACGTCACCGCCGCCTGCTACACGCCGGCGACGGGCGGCACGCGCACGCTGGAGATGCAGCTCACCAACGGGCGTGAGTTCGACGGGCACGTTGCCTCGATCCTCTTGTCCAAGCGCTTCAAGGGCGGATTGGTGACGCAGGGCGGATCGAGCTTCGTCAGCCTCGGCTATGCCTTCACCGACGCGGGCGGTCGCGCGCTCAACGACGATGCCACCGGCGCCAATAACTTCACCCGCAACGCCGCGTTCGACCGCCAGGATCCGGAGCTGGGCACCTCGTCCTACGAGACGCGCCATAACATCGCCTTCGCCGCGAGCTTCGGGAACGAATTCTTCCGCGATCTCGAAACGCGGTTCGGGTTCGTGCTGACCGCGCGCTCGGGCCGGCCGTTCAGCTATGTGTTCGACAGCTTCAACAGCTTCGCCAACGATGCGAGTTCGGACAACGAACTGCTCTATGTGCCTACCGGTCCGGGCGATCCGAACGTGGTCTACTCGGCTTCGGGCAGCGGCGCGACGGCGCTGACCGCGGCGCAGAACGAGCAGTTGTTCAACGACTATATCGATGCCAATCCCTGCCTCGCGCAGTTCCGCGGCCGCACGGCGACGCGCGGCGCCTGTCGCAACGACTGGTACACCGACCTCGACTTGCAGTTCTCGCAGGAACTGCCGGGGCCGCTGGCCAACGACCGGCTGCGCCTGATCGTCAATTTCGACAACTTCCTCAATTTCCTCGACGACAAGTGGAACCTGCTGAAGCGCAAGTCCGCGTTCCAACAGAACGTCCCCGTCATCGGCATCAACAGCATCGACGCGCAGGGCCGCTACGTGCTGGGCGGGTTCAGTCCGTTCGATACCGAGGCGATCCAGAACAACGCATCGCTCTGGCGGGTCCAGTTCGGCATCCGTTACAACTTCTAAAGCATGATGATTTGCTTCGTCATTGCGAGGGGCCCTTCGGCTGGCTGTTTGCAACAGCCGCTCAGGATGAACCGCGGCCTTGGCCGCAGCCCCCCGGCAATCCAGGGGCGGTGTCTCACTACCCTGGATTGCTTCCCCCGGACCAAGTCCGGGGTCGCAATGACGAAGTGATTCAAACCAAAGTCATCATGGTCTAAAGCGGTTTCCGAGCCGGCGGGCGGATCACCTGCCGGTGGCGGTCGGTGGCTCGACCGTCCGGGGGTGGAGCCGCCGACCCTTGCCTTTCGCGCCGATCCCCACTAAAGGCCCGCGCTTCATCGACACGGAATCACCGACCGGCCTGGCTGAAAGGGCTGCCATGGCTGGCCGAGCGTGTCTCATGTCAAGGAGACCGAAATGCCCAAGCTGAAGACGAAGAGCGGCGTGAAGAAGCGCTTCAAGCTCACCGCCACCGGCAAGATCAAGCATGGCGCGGTCGGCAAGCGCCACCGCCTGATCAGCCACAACGCCAAGTACATCCGCCAGCATCGCCGCACCGACACGATCTCCGACGCCGACGCGAAGACGATCAAGAAGTGGGCGCCCTACGGGCTGAACTGAGGGAGTACGGCTAGATGACTCGCATCAAACGCGGCGTAACCACGCGCGCCAAGCACAAGCGGATTCTCGACGCGGCCAAGGGCTATCGGGGCCGCCGCAAGAACACCATCCGCATCGCGCGCCAGGCGGTCGAAAAGGCCGGCCAGTACGCCTACCGCGATCGCAAGATCAAGAAGCGGACCTTCCGCGCCCTCTGGATCCAGCGCATCAACGCGGCCGTCCGTGCGGAGGGGCTGACGTATTCCCAGTTCATCCACGGCACCAAACTGGCCGGCATCGAACTGGACCGCAAGACCATGGCCGACCTGGCGATGAACGAAGGCGGCGTCTTCTCCGCCGTGATCGCCCAGGCGAAGTCGGCACTCGCCTGACTTTCGTGCCGATTCGTCGGCGCCCTGGTCGTCGGCGGCCCTGGAACTTTCGAAAGAGGCGCGGGTGGCTGGGCCCCTCGCGCCTCTTTTTCGTTGGGGGCATGACAGCGCCGGCCGGTGGTGAATATGCCGCTTGGAAACCGGCGGGGATGTCTGCGATGCTGCGCCCCATGAAGTGTCCCGGCCTTTCCTCCCGTCCCTGCCCTCATGAATAGGGAGCCGCCGCGCGATCTCGAGGTCATGGTCCGGCATATCCTGCCGCCGGTGACGCTGCGGAAATACGTCACCCGCATTTTCCTTACGGAAATATCGCTTCCGGAGGGGGAGGCGGTCGAGGATCTGCTGTTCCCGGACTGGACGGGGTTCCATTTCTACAAGCTCAGCAACCCGCGGGGAGAGACCCTTGCCGGCCGGCTCGACAGCGACACCATCTTCTCGGTGATCGGCGCCCGCTCGCGCGGCTTGCCGTTTCAGGCCACTTCGCTGCGGCAGTGGGGTTTCGGCCTGCATCCGCTCGGCTGGACGCGGCTGGTCGGGGCGCAGGCCAGCGATTACGTCGACCGCGTCTGCGATGGCCGCGTCGAACCGGCCTTCGCGCGGTTCAGTCCGCTGGCCGACACCCTGTTCGACGATACGCGCGATCCGGCTGGGGAATTCGCGCGGATGATCCGGTTCCTGGAGGATCTTCCCGAAACGTCGAATGCGAACGAAACCCTGCTGATCGAGACGTTTCTGGCGACCCGCGACGCCGACATCGCCACGGTCGAAGCATTGGCGGAGCAAGTGGGTTGCAGCAGGCGCACGCTCGAACGGTTGTGCAAGCGATCGTTCGGGTTTCCGCCCAAGATCCTGCTTTCGCGCCAACGCTTCATGCGCAGCCTTTCCGGCTTCGTCACCAATCCCTCCTCGACCTGGACCGACGCGATCGACCCGCGCTATCACGACCAGGCCCATTTCGTCCGGGACTTCCGCCGGTTCATGGGCATGACGCCGACCGAATACGCCGAGATGGCCAAGCCCATCGCGCAACCCTCGATGCTGGAACGGGCGCGCTTGCGCCTCGAACTGGAGCGGGCGTTCCAGGGCTCGACCGCCAGCGCCTTTTACGGCGTGGACCTGTAACCGCCGCGCATTGCGAATTGGCCGATTGGCCCCTAAGGACCGCGCCGGAATGCAACAGACGGGCCTGACAAAGTGGATTACGCAGTAACCGGGCAGCAAGCGATTTCGCGCATCGCCGACGCGGCCGATCTCGACGTGGTGGAAAGCCTGCGGGTCGAGTTCCTCGGCAAGCAGGGATCGATCTCGGGCCTGCTCAAGACGCTGGGCAGGATGAGCCCCGAAGAGCGCCAGACCGAGGGCCCGAAGATCCACGCCTTGCGCGAGGAGGTGACCGCCGCCCTGGCGGCCCGCAAGCATGCGCTCGAGTCCGCGGCCCTGAGCGCGCGGCTGGCGTCGGAAACCGTGGATCTCACGCTCCCCGCTCCCGAGACGGCGCGCGGTTCGGTCCACCCGATCAGCCAGGTGATGGACGAGATGGCGGAGATTTTCGCGGACCTCGGCTTCGCCGTCGCGTCCGGCCCGGAGATCGAGGACGACTGGCACAACTTCACCGCGCTCAACATGCCGGAAAGCCATCCGGCGCGGGCGATGCACGATACGTTCTATTTCCCGGACCGTGACGGAAGCGGCCGCGAGATGCTGTTGCGCACGCATACCTCGCCGGTCCAGATCCGCACCATGCTGGAGCAGGGTGCACCGCTGCGCGTCATCGCGCCGGGCCGGGTCTACCGCTCGGACAGCGACGCCACCCACACGCCGATGTTCCACCAGATCGAGGGACTGGTGATCGACCGGGACATCCACCTGGGCCATCTCAAGTGGACGCTGGAGACCTTCCTCAAGGCCTTCTTCGAGCGTGACGACATCGTCCTGCGGCTGCGCCCCAGCTACTTCCCCTTCACCGAGCCTTCGGTGGAGGTCGATGTCGGTTTCACGCTGGCCGACGGCAAGCGCGTGCTGGGCGGGCAGGACGGTTGGATGGAACTGCTGGGCAGCGGCATGGTCAACCGCCATGTGCTGGCGGCGGGCGGGCTCGATCCCGACGAATGGCAGGGCTTTGCGTTCGGCGTCGGCGTCGATCGGCTGGCTATGCTGAAATACGGCATGGATGACCTTCGCGCCTTCTTCGACGGCGATGTGCGCTGGCTGCGCCATTACGGCTTCTCCGCGCTCGACGTGCCGACGCTGTCGGCCGGCGTGGGAACGCCTGCCGGCACGCCGGTTTAAGCGAGGAGCACACCCATGAAATTCTCGCTTTCCTGGCTCAAGGATCACCTCGACACCAACGCATCGGTCGACGAGATCGCCGCCACGCTCAACGCCGTCGGCCTCGAGGTCGAGGGTATCGACGATCCGGCGCGAAAGCTGGCGGGGTTCCGCGTCGCGCGCGTGCTGACCGCCGCGCGGCATCCCGATGCCGACAAGCTGCAGGTATTGACCGTGGACGCCGGGGATGGTGCCCCGCTGCAAGTCGTCTGCGGCGCGCCCAATGCGCGGGCGGGGCTCGTCGGCGTGCTCGGCCTGCCTGGCGCGGTGGTTCCGGCTGGCGGTTTCGCGTTGAAGAAATCGGCGATCCGCGGGGTCGAATCGAACGGCATGATGTGCTCGACCCGCGAGCTGGAACTGGGCGAGGATCATGCCAGAGACTTTGGGGGCATCATCGAACTGCCCGATGATGCGCCGGTCGGCACGAGCTTCGCGCAGTACCACGGCGCCGATCCGGTGTTCGACGTGGCGATCACGCCCAACCGTCCCGATTGCATGGGCGTCCATGGCATCGCTCGCGATCTCGCGGCGGCGGGGCTGGGAACGCTCAAGCCGATCGCGGCAACGCCGGTCGCGGGGGCATTCCCTTGCCCCACCGAAGTGCGCACCGACGATCCCGAGGGCTGCCCGGCGTTCTTCGGCCGCGTCATCCGGGGCGTGCGCAATGGCCCTTCGCCGCAGTGGCTGCAGGACCGGCTGAAGTCGGCGGGTCAGCGCCCGATCTCGGCGCTCGTCGACCTGACCAACTACGTGATGCTGACTTATGGCCGTCCCGCCCATGCCTATGACCTCGCGACGCTGACCGGCGCGGTCGTCGCCCGCCGCGCGCGCGCGGGCGAAACGGTTCAGGCGCTTAACGAGAAAGAGTACGCGCTCGACGGCGGCATGACCGTGATCGCCGACCAGGCGGGCGTCCATGACATCGCCGGGATCATGGGCGGCGCACATTCGGGTTGCTCCGAGACGACGACCGACGTGCTGCTGGAGATCGCGTATTTCGATCCGACGCGCATCGCCGCGACCGGGCGCAAGCTGAATCTTACGTCCGATGCGCGTGCGCGATTCGAGCGGGGCGTCGATCCGGGGTTCCTCGATGCCGGGATGGACGTGCTGACCGGCCTGATCCTCCAGGTCTGCGGTGGCGAGGCTTCCGAAGTCGTCCGCGCCGGAGCCGCTCCGGCCAGCGGCAGGATCGTGCACTACGATCCGGCGCTGGCCCGGCGGCTTGGCGGGGTCGCGGTGCCGCGCGAAGAGCAGCGGCACATCCTGGGGGCGCTGGGCTTCTCGGTCCTGGCCGAGGAGGCGGGTCATGAAACCGCATGGGCGGTCACCGTTCCGGGCTGGCGGCCCGACGTCGACGGCGCGGCCGACATCGTCGAGGAAGTGATCCGCATCCACGGCCTCGACCGGATCGAGAGCGTGCCCCTGCCGCGCGCGGACGGCGTCGCCTCGCCCACCGCTACCCGCATCCAGAAGCTCGAACGCCGGGTGCGCCGCGCCGCGGCCTCGCGCGGGCTGAACGAGGCGGTGACGTGGTCTTTCCTGCCCGAGGCGGAAGCGGAGGCGTTCGCGCTCGAGGGCCAGGACCCGTGGACCCTCGCCAATCCGATCAGCGAAGACCTGAAGGCCATGCGCCCCTCGCTGCTGCCGGGCCTGCTCTCGGCGGCGCGGCGCAATCTCGATCGGGGCACGAGCGGCCTCAAGCTGTTCGAGGTGGGCCGCCGCTACTTGCGCGGCGAGGCCGGAGCGAGCGACGAGCGGCTGACGCTGGGCCTGATCCTGGCCGGCGAGAAGACCGCGCGCGGATGGGCCGCCGGCAAGGCGAGCGCGCACGATGCCTTCGACGCCAAGGCCGAGGCGCTCGCGCTTTTGGCCGAGGCCGGGGCGCCGGTCGACAGCCTGCAGGTCATGGGGGAAGCGGGACCGCAGTTCCATCCCGGCCAGTCGGCGACGCTGCGGCTGGGGCCCAGGACGGTGCTGGCGCGCTTCGGCATGCTGCACCCCGCTATCCTCAAGCGCTTCGACATCGCTGTGCCGGTCGCCGCGGTGGAGGTGTTCCTGGACGCCGTTCCGGCCGCGAAGGGATCGGCCCAGTTCGCCCGCCCGGCCTATGCGCCTCCCGCCTTGCAGGCGGTGACGCGTGACTTCGCGTTCCTGGTCGCGGCCGAGCAGCCGGCGGGGGACCTCGTGCGCGCGGTGCGCAATGCCGACAAGGCGCAGATCGTCGCGGCCAGGCTGTTCGACGATTTCCGGGGGCAGGGCGTGGCCGAAGGACAGAAATCGCTGGCGATCGAAGTGACGCTCCAGCCGGTGGAGAAAAGCTATACCGACGAGGAGCTCAGGGCGATTGCCGAAAAAATTGTTGCCGCTGCGACAAAATTGGGCGCGTCGCTTCGTTCCTATGCCGGATTGTCTGCTCATCCCACCGAGATTCCGGGGATCAAGATCAGAGATTAGAGTACGATGACAATGGATTGAACCATCTCGTCATTGCGACCCCGGACTTGATCCGGGGGAAGCAATCCAGGACCGCGCTGCACCGCCCTGGATTGCCGCGCGGCTTCGCCGCTCGCAATGACGATTCAATGTAAAGGCATCCCGCTCTAGTCGTCATCCCCGCACAGGCGGGAATCCATTTTCTACAACATACTGCCGTGCACCTACTGGGTTCCCGCTTTCGCGGGAATGACGAGGAACAAGAACGATGTCCAATCGCCGAACTTTCGCGATCATTTCGCACCCCGACGCGGGCAAGACCACCTTGACCGAGAAGCTGCTGCTGCAAGGCGGCGCCATCCACCTTGCCGGAGAGGTCAAGGCGCGGGGGCAGGCGCGGCGGGCGCGGTCGGACTGGATGAAGATCGAGCAGCAGCGCGGCATCTCGGTGACGTCCAGCGTGATGACGTTCGAGCGCACCGATGCGAACGGCGATGTCGTGACGTTCAACCTGCTCGACACGCCGGGGCACGAGGATTTCTCCGAAGACACCTATCGCACGCTGACGGCGGTCGATTCGGCGATCATGGTGATCGACGCGGCCAAGGGGATCGAGCCGCAGACGCGCAAGCTGTTCGAGGTTTGCCGGCTGCGTTCGGTGCCGATCATGACTTTCGTCAACAAGGTCGACCGCGAGGGGCGCGCCTGCTTCGACTTGCTCGACGAAGTGGCGGACGTGCTCGCCCTCGACGTCAGCCCGCGCAACTGGCCGGTGGGCATGGGCGGCCTGTTCGAGGGCATCCTCGACCTGTCGTCGGGCCGCATCGCGCGTCCGGAAGGCCCCAGCCGCGAATTCCTCGGCAAGGTGGAGGACGCTCCGCTTCTATCCGACGCGGTGGCGGAGGAAGTCGAGCTGGCCCGCCATGGCTATCCCGAGTTCGATCTGGAGGCATACCGGGGCGGAGACCTGACGCCGGTCTATTTCGGCTCGGCGCTCAAGAACTTCGGCGTCGCCGAACTGATCGACGCGATCGCCGCTTACGCGCCGCCGCCGCGTCCGCAGCCGTCCGAAGCGGGCGAGATCAGCCCCGAGCGCGGCGAAGTGACCGGCTTCGTGTTCAAGGTGCAGGCCAACATGGACCCGCAGCACCGCGACCGCATCGCCTTCATGCGGCTGGTCTCGGGCACGTTCAGGCGCGGCATGAAGCTCACGCCCTCCGGCCTCGGCAAGCCGATCGCGGTCCATTCGCCGATCATGTTCTTCGCGCAGGACCGCGAGCTGGCCGACAATGCCGAGCCGGGCGACATCATCGGCATTCCCAACCACGGCACGCTGCGGGTGGGCGACACCCTGTCAGAGAAGAACGAGGTGCGCTTCACCGGATTGCCCAACTTCGCGCCCGAGATCCTGCGCCGCATCGCGCTGAAGGACCCGACCAAGACCAAGCAGCTCAGGAAGGCGCTCGACGATCTTTCCGAAGAAGGCGTGATCCAGGTGTTCTACCCGGAGATCGGCGCGCAGTGGATCGTCGGGGTGGTCGGCCAGCTCCAGCTCGAAGTGCTGATTTCAAGGCTGGAGGCGGAATACAAGGTGGAAGCGGTGCTGGAGCCCGCCCCGTTCGATACCGCGCGCTGGGTAACCGGCAAGGACGCGGCGCTGCGCGATTTCACCGGGTTCAACAAGGCCAGCCTGGCGAAGGATCGCGATGGCGACATGGTGTTCCTGGCGCGCTCCGCCTGGGATGTCGGCTATCAGGAAGAGCGCAATCCGGACCTGAAGTTCAGCGCCACGAAGGAACGGTAGTCGCCCGCCTGGAGTGGGATGCCCTCGGTTTGAATCATTTCGTCATTGCGACCCCGGACTTGATCCGGGGGAAGCAATCCAGGGCAGCGAGACACCGCCCTGGATTGCCACGGGGCTCCGCCCCTCGCAATGACGAAGCGATGTAAAGTCATCCCGCTCCAGGAAGCACGCGTCATCCGGTCCCGATCGAGTCCGGAAACGACGGTCTACCGCGAACCGTCCGCGAAATTCCCCTTCGCGGCATGCTGCCAGAACTCCTCGCGCGCGTTGGTGTGCGGAAAGTCCTCCTCGGGGACCGCGACGCCGAGGAACCGGCAGAGCGGCTCCCAGCCGTGCGAGGGTTCGAATTCCAGCAGGCGGTCCGCCGCGATCCGCTCCCGCACTTCGGCATTGTGCCGCTCGTAAGTCGCGATCACGTTGTCCTTGCTGAAATCGTGGTCGAAAGTGTCGCGGCCGATCAGCAGCCCGGCGAAACGCATGGGATGATCCGCGTCCGCTCCGGCCATCGGGGCGTTCAGCAGCATGTCCATCGTCTTGAGGATCGTCTGGCTCATCGATTCGTACCAGCGCTCGGGATCGCGCAGCGACAGGATCACCTTGGCTTCGGGATAGCGTTGCGCCAGTTCCGCATAGAAATGGCAGCCGGGCCAGTCCACGGTCGCGCGATAGCCGGCATAGACCCGATCCCAGTCGACCGCCTCGCCGTCGGCGGCGCGGTTCCAGCCCAGGCCCTGCCGAGGGTCGGCGATGATCTCCGTCATGTGATGGCAAGGCGCGATGCCCAGCCGCTCCAGCGCAAGCTTCAGCGTCAGCGTTCCGGTGCGGCCGAAGCCCGCGCCGATGACCTCCAATGGCATGGTCGGTCCCTCCCGTTCGGGGCGTTCTGCCCGCAACCGCGCGGCTTGTCACCCGTTCAGTCCATTGCGTGCGGACCCGTGCACGCTATCTTAAGCGATCCTTCCAGACCCGGCCACATCCGTGCAGCTCACTTTCGCCAGTTACAACATTCACAAGGCCGTGGGGCTGGACCGCCGCCGCGATCCGGCGCGGATCCTCTCTGTCCTGCGCGAGATCGACGCGGACGTCGTCGCGTTGCAGGAAGTGGATCGCCGCTTCGGGCGACGGGCCAGCGTGCTGCCGCTGGCGGACATCCTCGATCATACCCCGTACCGGCCGGTCCACATGCCGATGAAGCCGGACAGCCTGGGCTGGCACGGCAACGCGCTGCTGGTGCGCCGGACGATCGAGCACGCCGGCGCCAGCGTCGTTCCGCTCCCCGTGCTGGAGCCGAGGGGCGCCATCTGCGCCGATCTCGTTGCCGATGGCCGGCGGGTCCGCGTGGTGGGCGCGCATCTCGATCTTTCCGGGCTCCGCCGCCGCCATCAGGTCCGCGCGGTACTTGCGCACCTGCAGGCGCAAGCGGAGGCATGTCCCGCGGTGCTCATGGGAGACTTCAACGAATGGGTCGCGCAGGGAGGCTGCTTTCGGGAATTCGGCGAGGACTGGCGGGTGCTCGCGCCCGGCCGCAGCTTTCCTTCCCGCCGACCCGTCGCGGCGCTCGATCGCTTCGTGATTTCGGCCGAATGGCGGGTGGCCGGAACCCGCGTCCATCACAGTGCCCTGGCGGCGAAGGGATCGGATCACTTGCCGGTCTATGCGGCGCTGGAACTGCCCAAATAATAGGCAGGATGCCCATGAATCGGGCGGAGACGATGTTGCGGTGCATCAACCCGTACAACCCGCTGCTTGATTTCCTTACGACTTCGTAAACTGGCACGGCCCTTGCTTTCACCTGTTGGCCGGCGCTTGGCCGGTGGCTAACAGGGGATAGGCATGAAATTCATCATAGCCATCATCAAGCCGTTCAAGCTCGACGAGGTGCGCGAAGCCTTGGGCGCCATCGGCGTCGCCGGCATGACCGTCTCGGAAGTGAAGGGCTTTGGCCGGCAGAAGGGGCAGACCGAAATCTATCGCGGCGCCGAATATTCGACCAACATGCTGCCGAAAGTGAAGATCGAAGTGGCCGCGCCCGACGATCTCGCGGCGCAGATCGTCGAGACCATTCAGCAGACCGCCAGCACCGAAGCGATCGGCGACGGCAAGGTCTTCGTCCTCGATCTCGCATCGGCCACCCGCATCCGCACCGGCGAAACCGGCGACACGGCGCTGTGATCGCGCACGCCGCGATTGACGCTTCCGACAGGAGGGAAACCACTATGATCCGCAAGATTCTGAGCGGTGCGGGCGCGCTGGGCACGTCGCTCTTCGCCGCCACCGCCGCGTTCGCGCAAACCGGCCCGATCAAGGCCCCCGATGCCGCCGCCATGGCCGGCATGGTCAACAAGGGCGATGTCGCCTGGATGCTGATCTGCACCGCCCTGGTGCTGATGATGTCCGTTCCCGCCCTGGCGCTGTTCTACGGCGGCCTGGTGCGGACCAAGAACATGCTCAGCGTGCTGATGCAGGTGTTCATGATCGTCTCGGTCGCGGCGCTGGTCTGGTGCTGCTGGGGCTACAGCCTCGCCTTCACCAGCAACAACGAATTCATCGGCGGCTTCTCCAAGGCCTTCCTGGCCGGGGTCGACGGCACGACATTCGCCGCGACGTTCAGCAACAACGTCTATCTGCCGGAACTGGTGTTCGTCGTCTTCCAGATGACGTTCGCGATGATCACGCCCGCTCTCATCGTCGGCGCTTTCGCCGAGCGCGTGAAGTTCTCGGGGCTGATCGTCTTCGTCGTCCTGTGGCTGACGGTGGTCTACTTCCCGATCGCGCACATGGTCTGGTACTGGGCCGGCCCGGACTTCCTGCCGGACGCGCCGACCGACTATGGGCTGCTGTGGGGCATGGGCGCGCTCGATTTCGCGGGCGGCACCGTCGTCCATATCAACGCGGGCATCGCCGGGCTGGTCGGAGCGATCATGATCGGCAAGCGCGCGGGTTTCCCTTCGGAACCCATGCCGCCGCATTCGCTGACGATGAGCATGATCGGCGCCAGCCTGCTGTGGGTGGGCTGGTTCGGCTTCAATGCCGGATCCAACCTCGAAGCCAATGCCGTGACCGGTGTCGCCTTCATCAACACGATGGTCGCCACTGCCGCCGCCGCGGTGAGCTGGGCGCTGGTCGAGCAGTTCCACCACGGCAAGCCTTCGCTGCTGGGCGCGATCACGGGCGCCGTCGCCGGTCTGGTCGCGATCACGCCTGCGGCCGGCTATGCCGCGCCGATGACGTCGATCGTGCTCGGCCTCGTGGTCTCGCCGATCTGCTACCTGTTCGTTGCCGGCATCAAGAAGAAGTTCGGCTATGACGACAGCCTGGACGTGTTCGGCGTGCACTGCATCGGCGGCATCGTCGGCGCGATCGGCACGGGCATCGTCGCCGATCCCGCGCTCGGCGGTCAGGGCTTCTTCGACTACACCGTCTTCCCGGCCGCGGTCGGCGAATACGACATGGCCGCCCAGGTCCTGACGCAGATCAAGGCGGTCGTCCTCACCCTGCTGTGGTCGGGCATCGGCTCCGCCATCCTCTACTTCATCATCGGCAAGACCATCGGTCTGCGGGTGCCGGCGGAAGAGGAAGTGCAGGGCCTCGACATCACCAGCCACGGAGAACGCGCCTACAACTACTAAGCGTTCCAACCAGTTTGGCGGAGCGGGCTCCTCCTCCTCTCCTCTTGCCCCTCCGCCATCCGTTGTTCCTCCTGCGAACACCACCTCGAAGGGCCGGCGTCCCGTACGCCGGCCCATTTTTCTTTGATGCCGGGCCGGTTTGTGCTTCGATGACGCGGCAGGTTCGCCGAGCGGCGAAATTGGGGGGAAGCCGATGAAATACGTGATCGCGATCATCAAGCCGTTCAAGCTCGAGGAAGTGCGCGAGGCGTTGAGCCGGATCGGCGTCGCCGGGCTGACCGTTTCGGAAGTGAAGGGCTTCGGCCGGCAGAAGGGCCAGACCGAGATCTATCGCGGCGCGGAATACCACACCAACATGCTGCCCAAGGCCAAGCTGGAAATCGCGGTCCCGGCGTCGCTCGCCGCGCAAGTGGTCGAGACGATCCAGCAGGCGGCCGGCACCGACAGCATCGGCGACGGCAAGGTCTTCGTGCTCGATCTGGAATCGGCGCTGCGGATCAGGACCGGCGAGACCGGAGAGAACGCGCTTTAGAGCCTGATGACTTCGGTTTGGATCACTTCGTCATTGCTTCGCTTCGCTCGCGATGACGAGATGGGTCAATCCCGACCCGCCGCGAGCATGTCCACCATCGCGCGCACCGGCCCGATGTCGTATCCCGCTTCCGCGGCCTGCGCGGCGATCTTCTGCGGATTGCCGCCCCGGCTGGCTTCCGCCAGGGCCCACAGCAGGGTCGATCGCGTGCCCGACCGGCAATACGCCAGCACCGGGCCTTGCGCTCCGCCAAGCGCGTCCGCCATCGCCTTCATCTGGGCCTCGCTGAAACCGGCGTGGCTGACCGGGATGGCGACATAGCCGATCCCGGCCTCGCTCGCCGCCGCCGCGATCCGGTCGCCCGGCGTCTGGTCCGCGCTCTCGTCCTCGGGCCGGTTGTTGACGATCAGCGCGATGTCGAGCGCCTTGGCTTCGGCAACGTCCGCGACCGAGATCTGCGGACTGACGAACAGCGTGTCGGACACTTTGCGGAACATGGGGCGGAACATGGGCCGGGACATGGGATTACCTTCCGGGTTGGCGCGCTGCGCTGTCTTGTAGCGGTACGGCCGGGTCAGACCGGGCATCTGCCAAGCGTGCTTGGCCATTGCAAGGGCTTTGCAAACCCCTTTCAAGCGATTTCAAGGGGGTCCGGGCTGATTATATTCGCTATGGACAAGAAAGTTGTATATAGCACACCTCGCAGGAGAGGGCCATTCCTTCGGGATGGCATTTCAAGCCTGACGCCCGGTGCACTCCGTCCACGCACCCGGGACAATGCTGGTGGGGCGAAACGAAGGTACGTTCGAGCAGATGGGTTTTGACAGAGGTCGTCGCGGAAGGGGACGCGACAAGCGGGATCGTTTCGGAGAAGGCGAATTCGATCCATTCTACGGGGGCCAGGAACGCCTAGGCGGCGGTGACCATTTCGGAGGCGGTGGGGACCGCTTCGGTGGCGATCGTTCCGGGGGTGGCGCGGGCCGTGGCGGCTTCGGCGGCGGCGGCGGTGGTGGTTTCGGCGGCGGAGGCGGTGGCGCTCGTGGCGGCATGCCCGCCCAGGTCGTCGGCGAAGGCAAAGGCACCGTGAAATTCTTCAACGCTGCCAAGGGCTTCGGCTTCATCCAGCGCGATGAGGGCGGCGAAGACGTATTCGTGCACATCAGCGCGGTGGAACGCGCCGGGCTTGAGGGCCTGGCCGAGGGACAGCAGGTCGAGTTCACGCTCGTCGATCGCGGCGGCAAGATTTCCGCCAGCGATCTGCAGGCCGTGGGAGACGTGATCCCCGTCGAAAAGCGCGAACCGGCGCCGCAGCGTCAGTTGACCGGCGAAAAGGCGACGGGCACCGTCAAGTTCTTCAATTCGATGAAGGGCTTCGGGTTCATCACGCGGGACGACGGCCAGCCCGATGCATTCGTGCATATCAGCGCGGTCGAGCGCTCGGGACTCCAGGGCCTCAACGAAGGCGACAAGGTCGAGTTCGACATCGAAGTCGACCGACGCGGCAAGTATTCCGCGGTCAATCTCGTTCCACTCTGAGGGAACGGGCGTGGCCTGCGGCATTTGACCCAGGCCTTGCCGGATCGCAGATCTATTCGAATGGCGGGCCTTGGGACATCATTCTCAAGGGCCGCCATTTTTCGTTCAGATTCCATCCCCAGATGTCCAAATGCAAGTTTCAAGGAAGCATCCGATGTCGATCACTCCGCTGATGCCGGTCTATCCCCGGTGCGACGTGCGGCCCGTCCGGGGCGAACACTGCCACCTGATCTCGGAAGACGGCCGGCGATTCCTGGATTTCGCCAGCGGTATCGCGGTCAACGCGCTCGGCCATTCGCACGCGGGACTGATCGCGGCGATCCAGCGCCAGGCCGAGACGCTCATGCACTGCTCCAATCTCTATGGCAGCCCGCAAGGTGAACATCTCGCGCGGCGGCTGGTGGACCTGACTTTCGCCGACACGGTGTTCTTCACCAATTCGGGCGCCGAGGCGGTGGAATGCGCGATCAAGACCGCGCGCTCCTATCACCAGATGGGCGGTGACCCCCAGCGGGTCGAGCTGATCACCTTCAACAACGCCTTCCACGGCCGCACCCTGGCGACGATCAGCGCGTCGAGCCAGGAGAAGATGCACCAGGGCTTTTTCCCGCTGATGCCCGGATTCGCCTATTGCGAGTTCGACGATCTCGCCGCTGTAAAGGCCGCGATCGGGCCGCGGACCGCGGGCTTCCTGGTCGAGCCGATCCAGGGCGAAGGCGGCATCCGCATCGCCTCGCAGCACTTCATCCAGGGCCTGCGCGACTTGTGCGACGAGCACGACCTGATCCTCGCCTTCGACGAAGTGCAGACCGGCGTGGCGCGCACCGGCGCGCTCTATGCCTATGAGCTCTACGGTGTGGAGCCCGACGTGCTGGCGACCGCCAAGGGCATCGGCGGCGGCTTCCCAATGGGCGCGTGCCTCGCCACCGAGAAGGCGGCGCGGGGCATGATACAGGGTGCGCACGGCTCCACCTACGGCGGCAATCCGCTGGCGATGGCGGCGGGCGAGGCCGTGCTTGACGCGGTCGCCAACGACGAATTCATCGCCGGTGTGCGCGGCAAGGGGGAGAAGCTGCGTGGCCGGATCGAGCAGTTCCTCGGCAACTATCCCGAGTTGTTCGAGAGCGTCCACGGGCGCGGGCTGCTGATCGGCCTCAAGATGAGAGTGGAGCCGCGGGCATTCGTGGCGCACATGCGCGACAACCACCAGCTGCTGACCGTCTCGGCCGGCGACAACGTCGTGCGCATCGTGCCGCCGCTGGTGATCGACGAGAGCCATATCGACGAGTTCATGGAAAAGCTCTCGGCGGCGGCCGCAAGCTACATGCATGCGGAAGTGGCGTGATGACCCGGCATTTCCTGAATCTGTCGGACGCCGGGGGCGACGCGATCGCGGCGATGATCGCCGACGCCATCGACCGCAAGGCGCGGCGGGCGGGGCAGCCCAAGGGCGGCGCGGACGCCGATGCTCCGCTTGCCGGGCACACTTTGGCGATGATCTTCGAGAAGAACTCCACCCGTACCCGCGTCAGCTTCGACATGGCGATGCGCCAGCTCGGCGGCAGCGCGCTGGTGATGGACGCCGCCAGCACTCAGCTGGGGCGGGGCGAATCGATTGCCGATACCGCGCGTGTCCTCAGCCGCATGGTCGATGCGATCATGATCCGCACGGACGACCATTCCAAGATCGAGGAAATGGCCCGGCATGCCACGGTGCCGGTGATCAATGGGCTGACCGACCGCTCCCACCCCTGCCAGATCGTCGCCGACCTGCTCACGGTGATCGAGCGCGGGAAGGCGCTGCCGGGGCTGGAAGTGGCATGGCTGGGCGATGGCAACAACGTGCTCAGCTCGATCCTGGAAGCGGCGGGGCTCATGAAGTTCAACGTTCGGGCCGGGACGCCGGAGGGATATGAGCCCGAAGCGGAATTCGTCGCCATGGCGCGTGCGGGCGGCGCGCGGGTGCTCCTGACGCGGGACGCGGTGGAGGCCGCGCGCGGCGCCGATGTCGTGGTCACCGATACCTGGGTGTCGATGGGCCAGGATCACGCGGCCGAGAAGCTTGCCGCGATGGCTCCGTTCCAGGTCGACGACGCGCTGATGGCGCAGGCCAAGGGGGACGCGCTGTTCCTCCATTGCCTGCCCGCCCATATCGGCGACGAGGTCACCGCAAGCGTGTTCGAAAGCGAGCGGTCGGCGGTCTTCGACGAGGCGGAGAACCGCCTGCATGCGCAGAAATCCATCCTGCTGTGGGCGCTTGGCGAATTGTGACGTCGGCGTTCGATTTCTCGCCCGAAGAGACCTGGTTCGATCGGCCGCTCGGCTTCTCGGTTCCGGCCCGGCACGCGCGCGGCCGCGTGGTCCGGCTGGGAGGGGTTCTCGACGAAGTCCTCTCGAGCCACGACTATCCCCCGGCGATCCGGCACCTGCTGGCCGAGGCGCTGGTGCTGACCGCGCTGATCGGCTCGCTCGCCAAGGAAGGCGACAGCCAGATCACCATCCAGGCGCAGGCGCAGAAGGGCGACGGGGCCGGCATCGTCGACCTGCTGGTGTGCGACTGTCGCGGCGGCGAGGTGCGAGGCTATGTGCGTCATGATCCCGACCGGCTCGGCCCGGTCGGCGCCAACCCGACCTTGGACGCGCTGTTCGGCGATGCCGGCTACCTCGCCATCACGTTCGATCTTGCCGCCAGTGCCGAACGCTATCAGGGCATCGTCCCGCTGACCGGGTCCTCGCTGGCGCAGGCGTGCGAAAGCTATTTCGAGCAGTCGGAGCAGATTCCGACCTTGCTGCGCGTGGCGATCCGGAGCGAGGGCGCCCACACGGTTGCCGGCGGGCTGCTCGTCCAGCACTTCCCCGAGGGAGAGGAAGGCCGGACGCGCCTTCATGTCAAAGCCGCCTACCCCGACTGGGAGCATGTCGCGGTATTGGGCGGCAGCATCCGGCACGACGAACTGATCGACCCGGGACTGAGCCTCGAGAGCGTCGTATGGCGCCTGTTTCATGAGGAAACCGTGCTGGTCGAGCCTTTGACGCCGCTGGCGCGCGGCTGCCGCTGCACGGTCGAGCACTATCGCAAGATACTGTCGAGCTTTCCCGAAAGCGAGTTGGCGCAAATGCGCGAGGACGATGGCCAGATCGCCGTCGACTGCGCGTTCTGCTCCAGGGTGTTTCGCATTTCTCTCTAGCGCTTCTGTTCATCGTACCCATCTAACGCTTGGGCGCAGGTTTGGGTCATGATATAGGGCGCGGCGGATTTTCCGCTGCGACACCGTAGCACTTTTTTGGGAAACGGAATTCTCGATGAGACAGCGTGTGGCATCGACCTTGGCGGTGGCCGGAGCGGCGATAGGGGCCGCAGTGGCGGCGGCGGCGCCGCTGCAGGCGCAGGGCACGGCGCTCGCGATGCTTGACCGGCTGGATCGCGGCGATTGGGAAATGCGGGTGCGCGGCGAGGATGGCGGCACCCGGCGGATCTGTCTTGGCACCGGACGGGAGCTGATCCAGTTGCGCCATCCCTCGACCGCCTGCAAACGGATCGTCGTCAACGACGGCGAAAGCGAAGTGACGGTGCAGTATACCTGCCCCGGACAGGGCTGGGGGCGCACGCATATCCGCCGCGAGACCGCGCGGCTGGTGCAGATCGACAGCCAGGGCATCGCCAACGGGTTGCCGTTTTCCTTTGCCGCCGAAGCCCGGCGCGTGGGCGGCTGCGCCGGCTAGAGAGTGATGACTTCGGTTTAAATCACTTCGTCATTGCGACCCCCGGAGCAGGCCGGCGGTTGCGGTCGGGCCGACCGGGGATTACCGCGAGTCCATGTCCCAGCATTTTCCAGCGTCCGGCCCGGCGGCCGTCATCCTGCTTTCCGGCGGCCTCGACTCCATGGTCGCGGCGGGACTGGCGCGCGAGGCCGGCTTCCGTCTGAACGCCTTGACGATCGACTACAACCAGCGCCATCGACGGGAGCTGGTGTCGGCGCAGGCCATAGCGCGAGCCTTGGGCGTGGAGCGGCATGTGGTTCTGCCGCTCGATCTGCGGCAATTCGGCGGCTCCGCGCTGACCGACGACATTGCGGTGCCCAAGACCGGGGTGGGCGTGGACATACCGGTCACTTACGTGCCGGCGCGCAACCTGGTGTTCCTGTCGCTGACGCTGGCCTGGGCGGAAGCTCTGGGCGCGCGCGACTTGTTCATAGGTGTGAACGCGCTCGATTATTCGGGCTATCCAGACTGCCGCCCGGAATTCATCGCCGGGTTCGAGCACCTGGCCGAACTGGCGACCAAGGCGGGCGCGGAAGGTCGCGGCTTCACCGTCCACGCGCCGCTGCAGCATATGACGAAGGCCCAGATCGCCAGCGAGGCGCATCGCCTCGGCCTCGATCCCGCCATGAGCTGGTCCTG
>DATEEP010000151.1:0-13829 GCA_035281095.1 Novosphingobium sp.
GGCGAGGATCAGGCGCGGGCGATGGAGGCGCTGGAGACGAAGGCGCTTGCATCGATGGGCATCGCCGACCCATACGCGCACGCAGCATGAGCAAGAGGATCTGAGCCATGGCCTCGGCGGCCGGGCCGGGCGGCGACGGCCGTTCGGGAGAAAGCGACAGTAGGAGCGCGCTGTGGCGCGCGGTCAAGACGGTGCTGTTCGGGCGCGAGGGTGACCAATCGCTGCGCGCGCAGCTTGAGGAAGCGATCGACGAGCACGAGGACGAGCCCGGCGCGGCTGCGGGCGACCTTTCGCCGCTCGAGCGGCAGATGGTCCGCAACCTGCTCCATTTCAGCGAGCACGACGCCGACGACGTGGCGATCCCGCGCGGGGCGATCGTCGCGGTGCCGGCTTCGGCGAGCTTCGACGAGCTGGTCGCGACGTTCGCCGAGCACGGCCACAGCCGGATGCCGGTCTATGGCGACTCGCTCGACGAGATCGTCGGGATGATCCACATCAAGGACGTATTCCCGATCATCGCCGCGGGGCAGCCCGCGCCCGACGACTGGTCCTCCTTGATGCGTCAGCCGCTGTTCGTGCCGCAGGCCCGCGGCGCGCTCGACGTGCTCGCCGACATGCGCGCCAGCCGCACCCACCTGGCGGTGGTGGTCGACGAGTATTCGGGCACCGACGGGATCGTCACCATCGAGGACCTGGTCGAGGAGATCGTCGGCGAGATCGAGGACGAGCACGACGACGCACGCGAGGATTTCCTCGTGGCTCTGGGCGCAGGGTTGTGGGAGGCCGATGCGCGCATCGAGCTGGAGGAACTGGCCGAGCGGGTCGACGCGCGCTTCGGCACGGTCGAGGAGCCGGTCGATACGCTGGGCGGCCTTGCCTTCGTGCTGGCCGAACAAGTGCCCCGGATCGGCGCCGTTCTGCGCCACGAAAGCGGCTGGCGCATCGAAGTGATAGACGGTAACGAACGCCACGTCACAAGACTCAGGCTGCATGCGCCGAGCGAAACGGAGAGCGAAACTGAATAGTTCCTGCGTCCTGGCCAGTCACGTCCGCGCATGATCGGGACCACCTGACGTGGCCCTGCCGACTCGCCGACTTCCTCCCCTGCGCGCGCTCGAAGCCTTCGTGCGCGTCGTCCGCCTCGGTTCCGCCAAGGCGGCGGCGAACGAGCTTGCCCTGTCGCCGTCCGCGCTGTCGCGCCGGGTCGCGGCACTCGAGGATTTCACCGGCAAGCGGCTGTTCACCCGGCAGCACCAGGCGATGAAGCTGACCGACGATGGCCAGACGTTCTACGATGCCGTCTCCCCCGCGCTGGAGGAGTTGGCGCTCGCAATCGAATCGCAGATGGATTCCCGGCAGGTCCTGCGCCTGCACCTGGGCGTGCCCTCGCTGTTCGGCGGGCAGCGGCTGTTCCCGCGCCTGGCCGAACTGCGCAAGCTCCACCCCCGGCTGCACATCGACATCGACACCGGCCCGCATACCGAGGCGCGGGTGGGCGACACGCTCGATGCGGCGATCATCCTGGCGAAGGAGCCCGACGCCTCGCTCCATTCGGTGCGGCTCGACCGCAACCAGGTCTACGCGATCGTCTCGCGCGATATGGCGCGCGAGATCGGGCCGACACCCGACGAGGCCCTGCTGGCGAAGCAGACCTTCATGCTGCACAACGACCTGCCCGAAAGCCTCGACGCCTGGAAACAGGCTATCGGCCTGCCGGACCTGAGGGAAGCGGCGATCGACCATTTCGATTCCGGCCAGCTGATCCTGGAGGCGGCGGCGCAAGGGCTGGGCATCGCCATCATGCACGAGGACCATTTCCAGCGCGCCAACGACGACCGGCTCGCCCCGCTGTTCGACATCGAGGTCCAGAGTCCCTACAGCTACTGGTTCGTCTGCCGCCACAAGGACCTGGAAAGCCGCGCCGTGAAGCTGTTCCACGACTGGCTGGTCGGCGCTGGTATCTGATTCATGTCGGCCCTGCCGGGGCTTGGCGAATGGACCGGTTAGCATGAATGATTTGATCATCTGGACGTACGATTGGGTGCCCCCGCCTCCCCGTGGCTTTGTCCGCGACCTGAGGCTGAGGTGGGCGTGCGAGGAGGCCGGGCTCGCCTATTCGGTGCGGACGGTCCCGTTCGAGGGACGCGAGACCAATCACCTGGCGCGCCAGCCCTTCGGCCAGGTGCCGTTCCTGAGCGACGGCGAAGTCGAGATATTCGAAAGCGGCGCCGGGCTGTTGCATCTGGCGCGCAAGAGCGATGCATTGATGCCGCGCGATCCTGTCGGTGAAGCGCAAACGATCCAGTGGCTGCTCGCCGCGCTCAATTCGATCGAGATGGTCTCGGTTCCCTGGTGGTTTCTCGAAGTGTCCGGCGCGAAGGACAACGGTCTCGCGGACTGGATCGGAAACCGCCTCCGCCAGCTCGAGCAAGTCCTGAGCGAGCGGGAGTGGCTGGCGGCCGATCGCTTCACCGTCGCCGACCTGCTGATGGCCGATGTCCTGCGCGTCCCGAAAGTCCGCGCATACGGCGATCGGCCCGCGACCGAAGCCTATGTGAACCGGTTGACCGACCGCCCCGCGTTCAAGAAGGCTCGTGCCGATCAAATGGCCCATTTCGCGGCAGGCGACGAGAGCCGGCCCGCCTAGCCCTCTCCCCTTGAGGGGAGAGGGTAGCGCGCCCTCAACCCTCGTTCACCGTCGCCTTGACGATCTTGCCCGGATTGCGCGGCGGCTCGCCCTTGGGGAGGGCGTCGACGTTTTCCATGCCGCTGACCACGTTGCCCCACACGGTGTACTGGCGGTCGAGAAAGCGGGCGTCGTCGAACACGATGAAGAACTGGCTGTTGGCCGAATTCGGACTGGACGAGCGCGCCATCGAGCAGGCGCCGCGCACGTGGGGTTCCTCGTTGAACTCGGCCTTGAGGTCGGGCTTGCTGGATCCGCCCATGCCGGATCCTTGCGGGCAGCCGCCCTGCGCCATGAAGCCGTCGATCACGCGGTGGAAGGTCAGGCCGTCATAGAAGCCTTCTCCGACCAGTTCCTTGATATGGGCGACGTGGCCCGGCGCCAGGTCGGGGCGCAGCTTGATGACGACGTCGCCGGTTCCGTTGCCGGTATCGAGCGTGAGGTTCAGGAATTCATCGGCCATGATGGGAATCTCCAATAAATCAGGCCCCTCCTATAGGGACTGATCCGCCAAAGTCACGTCCGGCGAACTCTGCCCGATATTGCCGCGACGCAGCTTTTGGGCGTTACTTTTCACCACGCCCGCCCTAGATCGCGGCAATGAGCTCCGACGACCTCGCCAACCTCGTCCCGAACGAGTCGACCGGCCCCGATGGCGCGGCGCCGGACAAGCCGAGTCACGACGAGGACAACCGGCTGACGTCCGAGTTCGTGCGCAGCGTCAACGACGCCTTGCGCAAGGACGACGGCGACCGGGTCTACGATCTGGTCGAGCCGCTCCATCCCGCCGACATCGCCGACTTGTTCGAGCTGACCGAGGAGGAGCTGCGGCTGCCCCTGGTGCGCTCGATCCGCGACCTGATGAGCGTCGACGTCATCGCCGAGATGAACGACTACGTCCGCGAGCTGCTGGTCGAGGAACTGCTGGAAGAGCTGCCGGCCGAAGTCGTCGCCGCGATCGCCGGCGAGCTCGAGACCGACGACGCCGTGGCGATGATCGAGGATCTCGACAGCGCCGACCAGCAGGCGATCCTCGACGAGCTGGACCCGGAGGACCGCGCCGCGATCGAGGCCGCGCTCGCCTTCCCGGAAGAGACCGCCGGCCGCATGATGAGCCGCGATCTGGTCGCGGTTCCCGAACACATGACGGTCGGCCACCTGATCGATTTCCTGCGCGAGGACAGCGACCTGCCGACCGAGTTCTGGCAGGTGTTCATCGTCGATCCGTCGCACCGGCCCATCGGCACGTGCGAGCTTTCGTGGATCCTGCGCACGCCGCGCCAGATCCGTCTGACCGACGTGATGAAGCGCGACCAGACGCTGATCCCCGCCTCGATGGACCAGGAGGAAGTGGCGCTGCGCTTCCAGAAGTACGCGCTGGTCTCCGCGGCGGTGGTGGACGACGCCGGGCGGCTGATCGGCCAGATCACCGTCGACGACATCCTGCACATCATCCAGGAGGAAGCGGGCGAGGACGTGCTGCTGCTCTCCGGCGCGGGCGAAGGCGACATCCACGAACCGATCCGCGACGCCTATTACTCGCGCGTGCGCTGGCTGGTCGCCAATCTCGGCACCGCGCTGATCGCCAGCACGATCATCGCCGCGTTCGGCGCCGCGATCGAAAAGCTGGTGGCGCTGGCGGTGCTGATGCCGATCGTCGCCTCGATCGGCGGCAACGCGGGCACGCAGACGATGGCGGTCTCGGTCCGCGCCATCGCCATGAACCAGCTAACGCGGGCCAACACCCGGCGCATCCTGTGGCGCGAAATCCGCGTCGCGCTGCTCAACGGCGGGACCGTGGCGCTGCTGATCGGGCTGGCGACGGCGGCGATCTTCACGCCGATGCTGGGCATGGTGATCGCGTCCGCCGTCATCATCAACATCATGACCGCCGGGTTGGCCGGGGTGCTGGTCCCGGTGATCTTCGACCGGCTCGATCAGGACCCGGCGGTGGCCAGCTCGGTCTTCGTGACGATGATCACCGATTCGATGGGGTTCTTCGCGTTCCTCGGGCTGGCGGTGGCCGCGGGGCTGGCAGGGTAGGTTCCGGACTTTGCTCCACTTTCCGGCTGCCCTGAGCCAAACGGATTCTATTTGAAGCCTGTTCCACCCGCCACCTCGACACTATCTCCCGACAATGCCGCTCAACATGACCAAGATCGCGTACGGGACCAAAAGCCTCGCCGCGCTGCGCCGCTGGCTGGAGAGCCAGCCGGACGAGGCGCACATGTCCACCCGCTACCTGCCCAAGCGGCACGAGGAAATGGTCGGCGGATCGCTCTACTGGATCATGGAGCATGCCGTGGTCGGGCGCTCGCCGATCATCGGCTTCGTCCAGAGGCCTGACAGCCGCTGGACTATCCGGCTGGAGCCCCGCCTCGTCCTGGTCCACACCATGCCGCGCCGGGCGCATCAGGGCTGGCGCTACCTCGACGAAACCGACGCGCCGCGCGACCTCGCAATACAAGACGGCGACGAGGCCCTGCCGCCCAGGCTCGTCGGGGAACTGGCGAAACTGGGGCTGGCTTAGAGTGATTTCGAGACGGGTGGAATCACCTGCCGGCCCGGAAATCACGGCAAACCAAGGATACCTAGACTCGTTCCGGTTCAATCTGGACCGGAACGAGTCTAGCCGGCGGACGCTTCCGCCGACAGTTCCACAGCCTTGCGCAGATATTGCGCCAGCGTTTCCGGATCCTGCGCTCCCGGCAACGCGAAGCTGCCGTTGATGACGAACGTCGGCACGCTGTTGATGCCGGCCTCGCGGGCCCAGCGCTCCTCGGCATGGACCAGCCTGCTCAACTCCGCATCGTCCAGCGCCTGCGCCGCGCCGTCGGTGGGGAGGCCGGCTTCCCGCACGATCGCGACCAGCGTGTCCTTGTCCGAGACGTTGCGCCGATACTGAAAATGCGCGTCGAACAGCGCGCGGCTCAGCCGGTTCTGCGCCTGCGCGCCATGCTCGTCCAGCATCCAGCGCAGCAGCATGTGCGCGCCGTGGCTGTTCCACGACCAGCGCGTCGGTTCCTCGCCATTACCCTGATAGCTCATGTCATAGCCCAGTTCGCTTGCCGCCAGCTCGGTCTGCGTCGGACCCGGTGGGGGCAGCTTTCCGTACTTCTCGAGGATGGCCTGGCCCCAGTCGCGGCCTTCGGGGCCGAGATCCGGGTTAAGCTCGAACGGCCGCCACGTCACCGCCGCCGCGATCTCTCCCTCCAGCGCCTCCAGCGCCTTTTCGAGCCGGAGCAGCCCGACGATGCACCACGGGCACATCACGTCGGAGACGATGTCGACAGTCACTTTGTGGGGTTCGTTCATCTCGGTCCTATCCACCAGCGCATCAAAAGACTGGCGACCGCGAACCGTGGCGGCGCCCGGAACGCCGCGCGCCCCTCGCCCCGAGCGCTTGCCTCGATCGCATCGACCACCTCGTCGCGCGTGAACCAGCGGGCGTCTTCCAGCTCTGTCTTGTCGACGGTGACCGCGGTATCGTCGGCCATCGCGTGGCAGCCGATCATCAGCGACGAGGGAAAGGGCCACGGCTGGCTCATGACGTAGCGCACGTCGCGGGCGCGCACGCCGGCTTCCTCGAAAGTCTCGCGCGCGACAGCTTCCTCCAGCGTCTCGCCCGGCTCGACGAAACCGGCGAGCGCGGAATAGTTGCCCGGCGGGAAGCGCGGCTGGCGGCCGAGCAACAGGCTGCCTTCGTGCTCCACCAGCATGATCGTGACCGGATCGACGCGCGGGAAATGCTCGGCAGCGCAGTTCTCGGCGATGCAGGTGCGCTGCCAGCCTCCCTTGGCGAGCCGCGTCGGACTGCCGCAGACGGCGCAGAAGCGGTGGCGCGAATGCCAGCCCACCAGCGCCCGCGCGCCGCCGTATGTGGCGAGTTCGGCGCTGTCGAGCAGCGTCAGCGCTTGCCACGCGCTGGCCTGCGCCGGGGCGGCGCTGCCGTTCATGCGCGGCGGCACTTCGGCAAAATGGCCGCGCCCGTCCGCCAAGCCGAGGAATATCAGCTCGCTGTCGGCATCGGCCTGGGCGAGCGAAGTCCATTCCAGCCGCCCCTCCTCGTCCAGTACCGGATCTAGGCCGGACATCCGCAGCAGCCGCGCGCGCATGTCCATCAAGCCCGCGAGCGCGTCCGGATCGGCGCGGACGTGATCGGCGCGGTCGAGGGGCGAGCCGGCGAAGGCGATGGCGCCAGCGTTCAACGGCGGCGCTCCGGCAGCGCGGTGACATCGGCCTTCAGCGCGGTCTGGAACTCGGACAGCAGCGGCAGCGCGTCGGGCGGCATGAACTGCACGAACAGCGACGAGGTCAGCCCGTTGCGCATGTCGACCATGCCCAGCGTCCCGGCGGCGCCGCCCCAGCCGTAGATGCCGGCCTCTCCACCCATGCCGACGCGTCCGCCCGCACCGAACTCACCGCCCGCGCCCTGCATCGCCGACTTGTCCACGCCCGCCGGCAGCAGGTTCGAGGTGCCGATCCGCACCGCCCGCTCGCTCATCACCCGGGTCCCGTGCAGCGTGCCGTAGTTCGCCAGCATCCTCAGGAACCGGTCGTAGTCGCGCGGGCTGCAGACCAGTCCCGACCCGCCGAACGGGGACGCCGGAGCCTCGAGGAAGATCGAATTCTCGCCCTCGTCGATCGGCACCAGCGCTTCGGCGACGACCGCGAAGTTGGAGACGAGCCGGCCCTTCTCGTTCTCCGGCACACGGAAGAACGTGCTCGTCATGCCCAGCGGATCGAACAGCCGTTCCCGCAGGAACCCGTCGAAGGTCTTGCCCGAGACGACTTCGATCACTCGTCCCAATATGTCGAGACCGGGGCTGTAGCTCCATTTGGTGCCCGGATCGTAGACCAGCGGCACTTCGGCCATGCCGTCCGCGAACTTGTCGAGCCCGCGCACGGGCTGGCCGCGCAGCAGATTGGGGACATTCATCCGGGTGATCCGGCCGGGGATCAGGCCCTTGTCCTCCATCAGCGTCTTGATCGGTCCCTTCTGCACCACGGTATAGGCCATGCCGGAGGTATGCGTCAGCAGGTGACGAATGGTGATCGGACGCGCCGCCGGCCTGAGCTCCGTGATCGACCCGTCCGGCGTCACCTGAACCTGCATCTTTGCATATTTCGGCAGGATGTCGCTCAGCGGCTGATCGAGCCCGAGCTTGCCCTCGTCGATCAGCATCATCGTCGCCATGCCGGTCACCGGTTTGGTCATCGAATAGATGCGGAACAGGCTGTCGGGCGTCATCTCGTCGAGGTCGGTGAAGCCGTCGCGACCCATGGCGACGAACTGCGCCTCCCGGCCCGGAACGCCAAGCGAGGCGACGATGCCGGGAAACCGGCCCGGCCCGACCGAACGCTCCACCAGCGCGCGCACATTCGGCATGATGTCGCCGCGCGCCGCCGGTATCGCTGGCGGCTGGGCGAATGCCCTGTGCTGCGCGATCGCCAAGCCAAACCCCGTCAGCGCCCCGGCGCGCAGCAATTCGCGCCTGCCGATTGCCCCGCCCCAGGCCGTGCAATCCTTCATCCCGCTTCCTCTCTCTACTGGGCGAGCGCGAGACCCGCCGCTTTGGCAAAGAGGGTCGGCAGGCCCGCCTTGTCCAGTTCGGCCAGCGGCCACCACTCGCCGTCGCCGGCCAGCCTACCGCAATCCTCGCCGGAATAAACCGACAAGTGCAGGTCCAGCGTGAAATGGGTGAAGACATGGCGGACGACGCCGCCCGCGCGCCATCGGCCCGGCAACGGTGCATCGTCGGAACCGTCGCGCCGCGCGCTCCAGCCATCGTCGGGCAGCGCACGCATGCCGCCGAGCATCCCCGCCGGAGCCCGCCGCACCAGCCAGACCGCGCCTTCGCGCTCGATCCAGAAAGCCCGGCCGGTCCGCGTCGGTTTGGGCTTCTTCGCGACCTTGACCGGATACCGCTCCGGGTCCCCCGGACGACGGGCCTCACATTCCCGTGACAGCGGGCACAACAGGCAGCGCGGCGAGCGCGACGTACAGATCGTGGCGCCAAGGTCCATCATCGCTTGCGCGAAATCGCCCGCGCGCCGCACCGGAGTGATCGCATCGGCCCTTTCGCGGATCGCCTTGCGCGCGGCGGGCAACGGTTCCGAGATGGCAAACAGCCGCGCGACCACGCGCTCGACATTGGCATCGACGACCACCGCCCGCTCTCCAAAGGCGATCGCGGCGACGGCGGCGGCGGTATAGGCGCCCAGTCCCGGCAATTCGCGCAGGCCTTCTTCCGTGGCGGGAAAGACTCCGCCCCGGTCCGCCACCGCGCGGGCGCAGGCGATCAGGTTGCGTGCCCGCGCATAGTAGCCGAGCCCTGCCCAGGCCGCGAGCACCTCGGCCTCGTCCGCCGCCGCCAGTGCCTCGACATCCGGCCAGCGGCGCGTGAATTCGGCGAAATAGGGCGCGACCGCGGCTGTCGTCGTCTGCTGCAGCATCACCTCGGACAGCCAGACGCGATAGGGATCGGGCGGCGGGGCGCCCGGCGGCGAACGCCATTGCAACGTGCGTGCATGGACATCGTACCAGCCGAGCAACCGGGCTGCGATATCCCTCGATCCGGCGTCCTGCGAACTGGCATCCATCGCGCGGCTATGGCATTGCCCGAACCACAATGGAACCGGGCGACAAGACGGAGGGGCGCAAGCCCCGCAAGCCGGCGGAGAAGCGCCCGGCCAAGCCGCCGGATGCACGCCGCTACGAGCGGCCGCGCGGCGGCCAGGCCCGGCAGATATCGGAACTGATGCCCGAAGTCGGCCGTACCGCCTTCCGCCGCTTCGGCTTCGTGCAATCGAGCGTGGTGACCCGCTGGCCCGAGATCGTGGGCGCGGCGCACGCGAAAGTCTGCGCCCCCGAATCGATCCGCTTCCCGCCCGGCGAGAAGAGCGAGGGCATCCTGCAACTGGTGGTCAAGCCCGCCCACGCCCCGCTGATCCAGCAGGTCATCCCCGAGATCGTCGAGCGGGTGAACCGCTTCTTCGGCTACCGCGCGGTCGCCAAAGTGAAGCTGCGGCAAGGCGAGGTCGCTCCGCCTCCTCCGCAAGTCCAGCGCTCCGCGCCACCATCGCTCAAGCCCATTCCGCTGGAACTGGGGGAAAGCCTGCGCGATATCGGCGATCCGGAACTGCGCGCCGTGCTCGAATCGCTGGCCCGCAGCATGAACACGAATGGCGGCGAGGAAGGACAAAGCTGAATGCGCGTCACGAAATGGGCCAAACTGGCGATCCTGGGCGCGATGGCGCTCCTGGCTCCCTCCCTGTCTGGCGCGGCCGACAAGCCCTATGGCGATAAGTCGCGCGGCAACTGGACCGCCACCGTGACCCGGACCGACGATGGCCAGTACGTGCTCGGCAATCCAAACGCGCCGATCAAGCTGACCGAGTTCGTCAGCTACACCTGCCCGCATTGCGCCACCTTCCAGAAGCAGGCCGACACCACGCTGCGCGTCGCTTATGTCTCGCCCGGCAAGGTCTCGATCAAAATCCAGCATGTGATGCGCGATCCGGTCGACATGACCGTGGCGATGCTCACCAACTGCGGCGACACTGCCGGGTTCTTCAAGCGGCACCACTTCTTCCTCTACGGCCAGGACAAGTGGCTGACGAAGATGGGCACGATGAGCGAGGCGCAGATGGGGCGGTGGAACCGGGGCGGTCTGGGCGACCGGCTCAAGGCGGTGGCGGCTGACTTCGGCTTCTATGAGACGATGTCGCAATGGGGCTATTCGCGGGTGCAGGTGGAGAAGTGCCTGGCCGACCAGTCCATGGCCGACCGCATCGTCGCCCAGACCTCGGCGGCGCGCATGCTGGGCGTGCCGGGAACGCCCAGCTTCGCGATCGGCGGCGATCTGCTCGCCGGTACGCACGAGTGGAAGACGCTGGAGCCGCAGCTCAAGGCGCGGATATAGCGGGGTCGGCGCACACGCTCTGAGTTCGTCATTGCGAGCGGCCGCAGGCCGCGCGTCAGTCCAAACGCCCTGGATTGCTTCGTCGCACGGCTGCGCCGCGCTTCTCGCCATGATGCGCGTTTGGGCACAACGGTGCTAAGCTGTGGAGAATCCACCCCCTTCGGCCTTCCCGCCTTCTCCCCCGAAACCGCTTCCGCTAACCTTTGCCCCCGACCGCACAGGATACCCGAAATGACTCGCTTTTCCCTCGATGCCCTGCGCCTGCTGGCCGCGCCGCTCATTCTCGGTCTTGCGGCCTGCGGCGGCGGCGATGACAAGACCGGCGCGCCCAGCGGCGAGCCCATCGCCAAAGTGGCCCCGCCCGCCGGCAAGACCTGGGCCGAGACGGTAGTGAAGACGCCCGACGGCGGCTATCGCATGGGCAATCCCGACGCGCCGATCAAGCTGATCGAGTTCGGCTCCATGACATGTCCGCATTGCGCCGAATTCGCGCTGACCAGCCATGAGGAATTGACCGCGACGTTCGTCGAAAGCGGCCGCGTCAGCTTCGAATTCCGCAACTTCGTGACCAACCCGCTCGACCTCACGATGTCGATGATGGTCCGCTGCGGCACGCCCGAAAGCTATTTCGCGCTGGTCGAGCAGACTTACGAGAACCAGCCCGCGATCATCCAGAAGTGGGGCACCGCGAGCGAGACGCAAGTCAGCCAGGCCGCCGCCTTGCCGCCGGCGCAGCGCTACCAGGCGCTGGCGCGGATCGCCGGACTGCCCGAGTTCTACGCCGCGCGCGGCATCGCCGTCGATCAGGCGAAGACCTGCCTCGCCAACGGCGCGGCGGCCGAGGCCCTGGTCAAGGCGGCGAGCGACCAGGGCACCGAGTACGACATCACCGGCACGCCGACGTTCGTGCTCAACGGCAAGAAGATCGAGCAGAACACCTGGCCCGAAGTGAAGGCGGAGCTCGAAAAGGCCGGCGCGCGTTGACCATGGCGGAAGTCCGGATCATCTGATGCGGATCAAGCGGCTCAAGCTCTGCGGTTTCAAGAGCTTCGTCGAGCCTGCCGAACTGCGCATCGAGCCCGGCCTGACCGGTGTCGTCGGCCCCAACGGCTGCGGCAAATCCAACCTCCTCGAAGCGATCCGCTGGGTCATGGCGGAAAGCTCGCCCAAGTCGATGCGCGGCGGCGGCATGGAGGACGTGATCTTCGCCGGCACCGCCAACCGTCCGCCGCGCGGCTTCGCCGAAGTCGTGCTGCTGGCCGAGGACAAGGACCGCGAAGAGCTGGAAGTGGTCCGCCGGATCGAGCGCGGCACGGGCAGCGCCTACCGCCTCAACGGCCGCGACGTGCGCGCCAAGGACGTGGCGCTGATCTTCGCCGACGCCGCCACCGGCGCCCACTCGCCCGCCCTGGTCAGCCAGGGGCGGATCGCCTCGATCATCTCCGCCAAGCCGGACCAGCGGCGGCTGATGCTGGAGGAAGCGGCCGGAATCGCCGGCTTGCACGTCCGCCGCCGCGACGCCGAGCAGAAGCTGCGCGCGACCGAGACCAACCTCGCCCGCATCGCCGACATCATGGCGGGGCTCGACAAGCAGATCGCGGTGCTGCGGCGGCAGGCGCGCGCGGCGGAACGCTACAAGGCGGTGTCGGACCAGATCCGCCTCGCCGAAGCGCGGCTGGTCTTCGCCCGCTGGCGCGACGCGGCGGCGGCGGCGGACGCGGCCAAGGCCGAGGCGCAGGCGGCGGAAAACCGCGTTGCCGAAGCGCAGGGGGCGGCGAAAGCAAGCCAGGACGCGCAAGGCCGGCTGGCGCTCTCGCTCGCCCAGGCGCGCGAGGAACTGGCGGATCGCCGCGACGATGCCAGCGCCCACGGCCACCGCATGGCCGCGCTCTCCAGCCAGCTCGAGGCCGCCGAGGAACGGCTCGCCGATCTCGACCGCCAGCGCGCGCGGCTGGATCAGGACCGGGCCGATGCCGACCGCATGACTCGCGACGCCGCCGACGCCTTGACGCGACTGGAGCGCGAATTGGCCGACGGCAAGGCGCGGCTGGCCGAGGACGAGGCGCGCCGCCCCGCGCTGGCCGCCGCCTTGGAAAACGCCGAGCGCGGCGCCCGCGACGCCGAGCTCGCACTGGCGCAGGCGACCGCGGCACAAGCCGGGATCGACGCCGAATGGCGGGTGGCGGAAGCGGAACTGGCGGCGGCGCGGACCCGGCTCGACCGGCTCGATCAGGAGGTGGGGCGTCATGCCGCACAGCGCGAGGTGCTCGGCCGCGAAGGCGATCCCGATGCGCTGCTGGCGAGCGCTGAAGCGCGGTTGCAACGCGCCGAAACGGCAATGCAAGCGGATCGAGAGGCGCTTGCAACGCTCCAGACACGCAAGACCGCGTTGCAATCCGAACGCGACGACGCATCGGGCGCGGTGGCGAGCGCCAGAGCCGAACTCACCGGGATCGAACGCGAGCACACGGCGCTTGCCCGTGACCGCGAGGCGCGGACGAAGCGCGCGTCGGGCAGCCACGGCCTCCCCGCCGCGATCGACCGGGTGCGCGCCGCGCCGGGCTACGAGCGGGCCCTCGCCGCCGTGCTCGGCCGCGACGCCAAGGCGCTGGTAGGGGCCGGCCCGGCTGCGGCGGCCGGCCATTTCTGGACCGGCGCGGAACCGCCCCGGCCTGTTTCAGACAGCCTTGCCGGGCATGTTGGCGATTACCCGCCCGAACTCGCCGCCCGGCTCGCGCTTGTCCACGTCGCCGACCAGGATGATGGGCGAGCGCTCGCCCCCGGTCATTGGCTGGTGACGAAGTCAGGCCAGCTGCGGCGTTGGGACGGCTTCATCGCGCGCGGCGAAGGCGCGGCGGAGGCGGCGATGCTGGAGGCGGAGAACCGCTTCGCCGAGCTGGCGGAAACGCTCCCCGCCCGGCGCGCGGCGCTGGCCGATGCCGAAGCGCGACTGGGCGCGGCCGACGCCGAACTGACGCAAGTACGCACGGCCGCCGTCGCCGCCGAGCGCGCGCTGACCGCCGCCGCCGAGGACGAGCGGCAGGCCCTGCGCGCCCGCGACCAGGCCGAGGATGCGCGGCAACGACTCGCCTCGCGTCTTGCCGAACTCGATGCCGCCGCCACCGACCTCGCCGAGCAGCGCCGCCATGCCGAGGCGGAGCGAGAGGCTGCCGAAGCGCGCCGCTCCGCCCTGCCCGATCCCCAGGCCGGCCGCGCCG
>DATEEP010000152.1:0-2165 GCA_035281095.1 Novosphingobium sp.
AGATCGTCGGCGAGGTTGTAGGCGCCCGCCGGGGCAGTGAGGCCCGCGATCACGCCGGATACGATGTCGTCGACATGCACGCGGCTGAACATCTGGCCGGGAAGGTCGATCCGCCGCGCCTTGCCATCGCGCACGCGGTCCAGCGCCGAGCGTCCCGGCCCGTATATCCCCGGCAGCCTGAACACCCGCGCACCGCGCGCCAGCCACGCGGCGTCGCACTCGCCGCGCGCGGTGCGGCGTCCGGTGCCGCCCCCCCTGCCGACCAACTTCGCGCTTTCGTCCACCCAGGCGCCGCCGGTGTCACCATAGACCCCGGTGGAGGACAGATAGCCGAGCCACTTTCCGCCCAGAGCGTCGCCATAGCGCTCCAGCACCGGGTCCGCGCCCTCTCCCGCCGGCGGGACGGAAGACAGCACGTGGCGCGAATCGGCCAGCGCCAGCCGTACCGTGCCCTCGTCGTCGAAGGAGAGCGTCCCGCGTTCGCCGGTGGAAACGACTTCCCAGCCGCGCGCGGCCAGTTCGCTCGCGATGTATGAGGCGGTGTAACCCAGCCCGAAGATGAAAATGCGGTTCATCGCAACCAGACTACCGGAAGCTCTGGCAATCGGAAGGCGAAGACGTAATTACAAGTCATGGACATCGCCAGCAGACCTTCCGAACCCGCCACCAACCCGCAGATCGCCGACGCCGCGCCGATGCCGGTGGCGCCGCCCTCGATCCGGCGCGAGGACTACGGCCCACCGGCATGGCTGGTGCCGGAAATCGCGCTCGATTTCACGCTCGGCCTCGACGAGACGGCGGTCGTCTCGCGCTTTGTCGTCGCGCGCAATCCGGCCGGCGGCGGCGATCCGTCGCTGCGGCTCGCCGGAGACGGGATCGCGGCCAATGGCGTCAGGGTGGACGGGCAGGCGGTCAACGACTGGAAGATGGTCGGCCCCGACCTCGTGATCGACCTGCCGGGAGAGGCGCACGAGATCGAGATCGAGACGCGGATCAATCCCGCCGCCAACAGCCAGCTGATGGGCCTCTACGCCTCGAACGGCATGCTGTGCACCCAGTGCGAGGCCGAAGGGTTCCGCCGCATCACCTTCTTCCCCGACCGGCCGGACGTGCTCTCGACGTATCGGGTGCGCATGGAGGGCGACAAGGCGGCGTTCCCGATCCTGCTCGCCAACGGCAACCGCACCGCGCAAGGCGACGGCGAAGGCGGCCGCCATTGGGCCGAATGGCACGATCCCTGGCCCAAGCCGAGCTACCTCTTCGCGCTGGTGGCGGGGAAGCTGGTCGCCAACGGTTCCACCTTCACAACGATGTCGGGCCGCGAGGTCGCGCTCAACATCTGGGTGCGGCCGGGTGACGAGGGGCGCACCGAACACGCGATGGATTCGCTCAAGGCCGCGATGAAGTGGGACGAGGAGGTGTTCGGCCGCGAGTACGATCTGGATCTCTACAACATCGTCGCGGTGTCGGACTTCAACATGGGGGCGATGGAGAACAAGGGCCTCAACGTCTTCAACACGCGCTATGTCCTTGCCGATCCGGAGACCGCGACCGATGCCGATTACGACGGCGTCGAAGGCGTGATCGCGCACGAATACTTCCACAACTGGTCGGGCAACCGCGTCACTTGCCGGGACTGGTTCCAGCTATCGTTGAAGGAAGGCTTCACCGTGCTGCGCGACCAGTTGTTCAGCCAGGACATGGGTTCCGCCCCGGTCAAGCGGATCGAGGACGTGCGGGTCCTGCGCGCGGCACAGTTCCCGGAGGATTCGGGGCCGCTGGCCCACCCGATCCGGCCGGATTCCTATCAGGAGATTTCGAACTTCTACACCGCCACCGTCTACAACAAGGGCGCCGAGGTCATCCGCATGATGCGCACGATGGCCGGGCCGGAACGGTTCCGGCGCGGCACCGACCTCTATTTCGAGCGGCACGACGGCGAGGCGGCGACGTGCGAGGACTTCGTCTCGGCGATCGAAGAGGGCGCGGAGCTGGACTTGCGCCGCTTCCGCCTGTGGTATTCGCAGGCCGGCACGCCGAGGGTGACCGCGCGGCTGGAGCACCGGGGCGATACCGCGACGCTGCACCTCGCGCAGCAGGTGCCGGCCACCCCCGGCCAGCCCGAAAAGCTGCCGATGCCGATCCCGCTGCGCTTCGCGCTGTTC
>DATEEP010000153.1:0-3314 GCA_035281095.1 Novosphingobium sp.
CAGAGCCTCGCCGCTTGGGTGCGTTTTGTGAAGGGGCTCCTGTCGGCTGCCAGAGTTGATGGCCTTGGCGGGAGCCGACGCTTTGTGTGCATGCCATATTTGATGACCATCGCATGCCCTCTTGGGGTAGGTATCCGATGATGGCGACACCAGTGGCGAGGCAAATATCACTGGGACGGTCAGTCAGGAACCGCCGTGCCAACGGTTTAGCCGGATCGCGCGATAGGTAGAGTGCCGTCGATGTCTGCATGGGCAGGGCTAGGATGCCGACGGGTTATCTCCGCCCCGCAGCCGGCCCAGCACCCGCGCCGCGGCATTGCTGCCGACCGCCAGCTCGCGCGCATAGCGCAGCGCCGTTGTCGACGACGACCAGCGCAACGCGAGCGCGATGCCCGCGCCGTCCTCACCGGCGGCGAACAGGTCCTGGGTCAGGCCCACCCGGAAGGAGTGGGCGCTGAGCGATCCGACCGTCGCGCCCTCGACGCCCGGTTCGAGTTCGACATGGCCAAGGTCGATCGCCTGAATGGTCCTGCGGCGCAGGATCGCCACCACCCCCTGCCGGGTGAGCGCCTTGGCGCCAAGGCAATGCCGCACAAACTGCGGCCCTCCCCCTCAACGTTGGTGGTCAGGATATTGATCCGCCGGAACACGGGTCCTTCCCTGATCCCGCTCGCCAGTAACCAGGCCGAGAGCCGCTGCATGGTCTCGGGCGATACCCAGGCCAGGGCTCCGTTCCCGTCCTGATCGGTCTTCGAATAGGGGATGGTCAATCGGCGTATCGCTCCGGCGAGGGCCGCCTTGCGGTGATCGGCTGATATTTCGAGATGGCACCGGTGCAAGCACTGGTGTTTGCACTGGTACTAAGGACGGTGCGATGAGTCAGATCACGGTAATTTCGGGCCCAGACCGGCGACGGGTAGGGGTGCACCATATCCGGACCGATCTTGGCGCGATTTTCGTTTCAATGGAACTGAGCCGATCTATCTGGCTGATCACCTCGCTTTTGCCCGGCAGCGGCGAGAAGCTGTCGAAGCATGTGGTGCACGCCGGGGATATCGCCGGGCTAAAGGCGCGATTTACCCAGCTGCAAGCAAAAGTGCAGGCGCGCACCGGACGCAGCTTTCCAATAATCGTGATCCAGGAAGCCGGCCTTGATGGCTTTTGGATCCACCGTGTTTTGCGCAAGGAGGGGATAGAAAGCCACGTCGTAGATCCTGCTTCAATTGCGACCTCACGCCGTCGCCGCCGCGCAAAGACCGACCGGATCGACGGCGAGGCGCTGGTCCGGGCCTTGCTGGCCCACAAGCGAGGGGAACCGCGTGTGTGCGCGATGGTCAGGGTGCCAACACCCGAGGAGGAGGACCGACGTCGTATCTGCCGCGAACGCAAGGTTCTGATCGCGGATCGGATTCGCCACGTCAATCGCGTCAAAGGCCTGCTCTTCGCGCAGGGGGTGACAGGCTATCAGCCGCTGCGCCGCGACCGGCGGAAGCGGCTGGAAGAACTCATGACTGGCGATGGCCGTCCGATACCTATGCATCTGAAAGTCCAGATTGGCCGCGAACTCGACCGGCTCGAACTGCTGCTCGAGCAGATCAGGGCGGTGGAGGCCGAGCGGGACACCCTGCTTGCCGCGGAACCCACCGCCATGCCGGCACCAGCCGCAATGCTGCTCGACATCAAGGGCGTTGGCCCCGAGTTCGCCGCCATTCTCAGGTCGGAAGGCTTGTTCCGGCACTTCGCCAACCGGAGACAGGTCGCTGCCTATGCGGGGCTGGCGCCAACGCCTTGGCAGAGTGGATCGGTCGACCGCGAACAGGGCGTGTCAAAGGCGGGGAACCCCAGACTGCGCACAACGCTGATCCAACTGGCCTGGCTGTGGCTCCGCAACCAGCCAGAATCGGCGCTTACCCAATGGTACCAGCAACGGGTCCGACTCAACGGTGGCCGGCTGAAGAAATCGATGGTCGTGGCCTTGGCGCGAAAACTGCTGGTCGCGCTGTGGAAATATGTCACCGCCGGTGTCGTCATCGAGGGCGCGTTGATGAAAGCCGCTTGACCCATTATCCAACCGTCATTCCAATCCTCAGGACCTGATCAGTTCTGACGGATCCAGGTAGACGAACCGAATGAGACCGTGGCTTCCAAAGCCGTCGCACAGAATGGTTTCGTCTTCCTGAGCCCAGCCGCCGCAAGCGGGATATTGGTGCAGCCGTCACGAACGGCGACCGAATGTGAGGTTGACCGTGCTCGGCAACGAGCCGCGTCTTGTCGAAGGGCTCAGACCTCGGATACGCAAATACCGGAGATCATCGATGTCGCCCTAACATCCCCTTGACCCCAATCTCGTCATGTGAGAACTCATTAGTGCGGTTTTCGATCTGATCCAATCAGATCGAAAACCGCACTAGCTGCAGTGGCAGAGCCGCCGCGCTCGCTCATGCGCATACTCGCCAAGGCCCAGAATATCCGGAAAGACCAGGATTCCCGCACTGCGGCTGTCCTTGTCCATCCTGTAGACGGTACTGACCAGCCTCTTGCCATCCACCGAATAAATGACCGTTTCTTCAGTCATCTTTCTATCTCGCAAAGAAAATCGTCAGCGAAGCGCGCCATGCGACGCGATCCTATTTGGGCCGGAACAGCAACAGATGCGTGCCGTCGGGCAGGGGCGCCCAGACCGGCTCGACGCGCAGCCCGATCGCGATCCTGTCGAGATCGCAGTCGATCACGTTCGACATGATGGTGACGTCTTCATCCAGCCTTATCGTCGCAACGATGAAGGGCGTGACACCCTCCAAATGGCCCCGACCAATCCGCGCGATCGTGTAGGTGAAGACTTCGCCCTCGCCGGAAACTTCGCGCCATTCCAGATTGCGACTGCCGGTGAAGATACTGACGGGTCGCGGATAGAATTGATACTGTCCGCTATCCAGGCAATATTGCAACATCAGCTTCTTTTCGCGCGTGCCTTCCCAGAAGGGAGCGGAAATGGAGAGGGTTTTGGGTGCCGCCCGCTCGATGAGGAACAGGGAATCCGTCGAATCGGTCATTTCGATTAGCCCTCCGATCCAAGTACAAGAGCCGTGGTCGTTCCCCAGTGGCGACCATATGGTATCCAGCCAATGCCGCTCACCAATGCGCGCGCATTATCCTTCACCTGCCGTTCGCCCGCTTCGCCGAACAGCTGGCGCACCGCCTCCACCAGAAGCGTGCCGCCGCCGGCAAGGCCAGGCTGGCCGGCCGACATCTGGCCGCCGCTCGTATTCAGCGGAAGATCGCCGCTGATCGACAGGTCGGTGTTGCGCACGAAG
>DATEEP010000154.1:0-31686 GCA_035281095.1 Novosphingobium sp.
TGATGCTGTCATGATGCTTCGCCCGGACACGCCGGTCGAAGATGGTCGAGGCCGAATGCACCGCACCGGCCGATTGCCCGACGATGAAAATCTTCTCGATGTTCCCGCCATGCACACCGGCATTCTCGACCAGCCAGTCGACGGCCCGCGCAACATCCTCGGCACCCGAAGGGAAGAGAAATTCGGGGGCAAGCCGGTAATTGATGGCGACGCCGACATAGCCCTTCCGTGCGAAGAAGGCTGGAATGTGGGAATAGAAGCTCTTGTCGCCCGCGGTCATGCCGCCGCCGGGCACGAAGATCACGATGGGCCTGCCGCCCTCGGCAGGGAGGCAGAGATCCAGCTTGTGCCGTTCATGCTCGCCATAGGAAACATCGTCCAGGCGGCGCCCGCCCTCGGGAAGCGAGGTATCGAAGCGGTCGCTGAAAAGACTGCGCGAAAGCGGTACGATGTCGGGATTGAAGACATAGCCGATTTCGCGGAACTTCGCTTCTACTTGCGGGTCCAGTCCGAAGGACGATGACAGCGGCATCAACACTCTCCTGCTTCAGCGATTATGATCTCGACCACCGCACCGGCCGGTAACCACCAACGGTTGATCCGATGATCGAACTGCTCTGTGGCGGCAATGTTCGCCTGTCTCACTTCCAGTGGTATAAGACTTCCTAAGAAGATATTTGAAGCGAGTCAAAGGGGCTTTTGGTGCGGACCTTTGCCGGACCGGCAATGCAGGGGAAGCCGTCATACAGACGCGGACTGATTTTCAAAGGAGAGGATGAACATGTCGAGCGAGAGCTTTCAAGCTGTCCAATGGGAAAAGCTTCCCAAGCAGAACATGCGCGGCGGCATAACCCGGCGCTTCGTGAATTCCGAAAAGATGATGGTTGGGCAGATCTGGTTCCGGAAAGGCGATAGCGTGCCCGCGCACCGGCATGACAATGAACAATTCACTTATGTCATCAGCGGCGCGCTGCGATTTCTTTTTGGCGAGGACCAGCAGGAGGAAGTCATCGTTGGCCCCGAGGAGATCGTCCTGATCCCCGCAGGCTTGCTGCATAGTGCGTTGGCGCTGGAAGATGTGTTCGAACTCGACATCTTCTGTCCTCCGCGGTCCGACTGGCTGGACGGCAGCGACGCCTATATGCGCGAATGATGGCCGTCCGGTTCGCGCGAACCGGCGATCAGCACTATATTGCACTTTTCCGCGGCCAAGAGCAGTGATATACCCCCGGCAAAAGGGCGGGAAGTGCAGATACACTTCTACGCTGAAAAAAAAGCGTCATGGCGGACGCGGCACCCATGTGATTGAACAGGGAAGCCCATCCCGTAATGATGAGGAGAGGAAGGCAGGATAGGCTCGTCGATGTCCCCGGATAGTAGTTTTATAAAATTCAAGAACGAGACGATGCGGCTATTCTCTCGCATCGTGGATATCGATGCCGCTTGCATTTATCTCGTGGACAAGGATTACAAGGCCCATAGCCACGGATTGTTGAACATAAGCTATTCGGCGCTGCCGGAATATGTGCGCCGTTATGCCAGCAGCGATCCATTTTACCCCGCACGCTTCGCGGGCAGCGGCCTTCGCATCGTTCATGAGGAGGTGGCCTATGCGCAAAGCCCAGGCGACTATGAACGATATTTCACGCACTTCATGGGGCCGATGGGACTTGCGCATGAAGTCGAAATACTTTTCCGCGACGAGGAGCGCATCCTGGCCGGCGTTTCCCTTCTGCGGTCCGCGCGGCGCGGCCGTTGGTTGAAGCAGGACCTTCAGCAGATCGAAAAGGTCCATTCCTTTGTGGAATATTCGGTCATCCAGCTACAGATGCCGAAGCTGCTTGCGGAAGATCTTGCTCCGCTAGCCCGGCACGGATTCAGCAATCGGCAGATCGATGTCATAAGGATGCTGAGAAATGGGGCGACAAACGCGGAAATTGCCCGCTATCTTTGTATTTCCGTCACTACCGTGAAAACGCATCTTCAGCAGATATATAGCAGGGCATCCGTCTCTTCCCGGACCGAACTGCTTTCCAAGCTCTTCCTGGCTTGCTGACGGTCCCGTTCGTGAGAGGGTCCGTTCAGGACGAATGAACGGCGCACTCCCATCATTCAAATGGGAGTGCGCCGAAGCATTATTTACATGAAGGTGCGGTTTAGACTCATTCCGGTTCTGATTGAACCGGAATGAGTCTAATATTCCCTTGTTCTCCGTGATTTCCGAGCCGCCAGATGATTCCATCTGGCTCGAAATCACTCTAGAAAGTCTTGCTGACCGAGAGCCGGGCCGCATGATCGACGATGCCGTCATCATCTATGCGCGGAGAATAGGACAGGCCGATCTGAAAGCCGCCCTTGGTATAGGCATCGGCGCCAAGGTCGATCGCGCCATAGGTGACGCCCGTCTTCGGTCCGCGCAGTTCGAACGGCAGGTCGGGCTGGATCGAGAATGCCGCGTTCAAAATGTCGCGCTTGTCGCTCAACTCCTGCACCAGGCGGCCCTTGCCGTGAAGCGCTACATGGCCCCAGGAATAGTCGAGGGCATAGCGCGCAGCGAGGCCGAGGCCCAGCCTTGTGCTCCACCGATGACGGTCCTGCAGCGTCGCGCCAAATTCGTCCCCACCGGTTTCAGTATAGCCGTCGATCTTGACGCGGGTGGCGAGGATATCGGCGATCGGGCCGAATGTGAAGGCGCCCGAGCCCCATTCATAGCCTGTGCTTGCACCGATGCTCCAGGCTTCGCCGTCCGGTTCGGCCGTGGCAGTAAAGGAAGTCGTGCCGATTGGAACATTCCGCCGGGAGTCATAGTCGATGAAGGAATAGGCGCCGAAGCCGTTCAGATGGAAGCCGCCTGAATGCCAGCTTGCAAAGATCTGCGGCGAGTAGATGTTCGCACGCAATTTGCCGCCGCCCGAAAAGTCCGTGTCGCTGCGGCCCGCGGCAAAGGCGGCGCCGATAAGGATATTGGGCGTCACAGTATAATCGACGCCGCCACCCATGGACCAGCTCGACTGATCGTCGGCCAGCGAATTGCCAAGGCCCCGATTGCCGAAACGCGAACTGCCCGTGAGGAACAGGCTCAGCCCGTCCTTGCCCGAACCCCGCCGGGCCGCGATACGACCGTTGATTTCCTCGAAGCGGTCCGAAGCCGCATCGATCGCGACTTCGCTTTGCACGGTCGCTTGCAGCGGCAGGGGGAAGTTCAGCAGGACGCGAACGTTGGAATTGTCCGGCGCGAAGTCGGAAATGGTCTCATCGCCGCCCAGTGTGCTGCGTGGCCAAAGATTGACGGTATATTGGCCGGGCTTCACCCCTTGGGAAGGCAGCAGAGAGACAGGGACTTCCGCGACGATTTGGTTCCCGGAAATCGTGATAGAACCGGCGGGCAGCGGCGTTTGCGCGCCACGCAGCGTATCGACCACAACACCCGTTCCGTTGGCGTTGACCAGGACGACGGAGTCGAAAAGCACATTGCTGGCGACATTGGCCAGGCCTGCCGTGCCTGCGCCGCGGTTGAAGCCGAGAACGTAGACGGCCCCGGCCGTGGTGCCGACAGGGCCGTTGTTCGTCGCGTTCATGCGGAAAGTCACACCGTCATAGACGACCTGCGTCGTGACGACGTCCAGATCGGCATTTCGCGGCCCTGTAAAGCTGGGCAGGAAGTCGCCCACCGGATCGATGACCGTTTGAGCGTGCGCGGACGGAATGAACGACAAGCCAGTCAGGGCAAGAATGCCTGCCTTGGTCGCGCGGCCAAAGGATTTGGAGCGGTTTCTTTGAAGCATGGTCTGCGGTTTCCTTAAAAGCGGGTGGCGGCTTCCAACCATTGAAGGCGCCGGCGCGAATTAGCCTCGGGCCATTCCGAAGGAAAAATGAATTAAATCAATGGGTGTAATCGCAATTTTGCGGGGAATGGGGCGACGCCGGAAAGCGCCTGACGACCGCTTCGGTGGATTTGGGCCCGCAGCTGGGCGGCAAGGGGCCTGCTGATGCACTATTGCAATCGGAACCTGTAGATCGAGGAAAACCCGCGTTCCAGCACGCTCTTTGCTGTGTCCCGCAAGTCATGCCAAGTACGCATGACTTTGCACCAACTTTGACATAGCTTCGGCAGCGCTCTTCCGCCAAGCTCTCCATAGAAAAATATGCGAACAGGAGAGGCATATGTTTTCAGGATATCTTGCTCCCAATTGGGAGAAGATTTGCCGTCGGCATAACTCGGCAGCATTCGCAGGCTCGTTTGACGATCCGGGACTATCCCGGGCCTGAGCAAGGCTGAATCCGGCCTGGCTGTCGCAAGAAAATGCCGGAAAAGCCTTGATCCATTTGGGCCTTGGAGGCGGGCATCGCCAAAAGAGTCATGTTTATCTTGTAAATATCAAGCATGGTTGAAATCCTTCAAGAAATTCAATTACTTGTTAAGAGCGATTGAATACAGGTCTCAACAATAATGGAGATTACGGATGATCGTTTACGCTCCGCCCAGACCTGCTGAAACGATACCGGTGATCGACTTGGAACCAAGCTTTGGCAGTGACCCCGAGCAGCGCAAGGCAGTGGGTTGGGAAATTCACAAAACTGCTCGCGATACCGGATTCTTTTACATCAAAAATCATGGCGTGCCGCAGCAGATGATGGACGGCCAACTCGCCCTGGCGCGCAGCTACTTCGAACTTCCCATGGAAGAAAAGATGAAGCTGGACGCGCGGCAGTTCCCCTGCACCCGCGGCTACGAAGTCATGGGGCTTCAGACGTTGGATGACGGTTCGCCGCCCGACCTCAAGGAGGGTTTCCTCATCGGCCTCGATCTCGACGAAGATCATCCTTACAGGCGCGATGGTGTGCCCAATTGCGGGCCCAACCAATGGCCCTCCGAACCAGCCGGCTTCAGGGACCGCTACAAAGCCTATCTCGACGAGATGTTTCGTCTGGGCCGCCACCTCATGGGGCTCTTGGCGCTTTCGCTGGATCTGCCGGAAGATTATTTCGCCGAGGGTCTGAAGGAACCGCTCTTCAATAGCCGGCTGCTGCGCTATGCGCCTCAGCCTGATGATGCTGCTTTTAACCAGATCGGCGCTGGAGCGCATACCGATTGGGGCATGATCACCATCCTGCTTCAGGACGATATCGGCGGCCTTGAGGTGGAGAATGCAGCTGGCGAGTGGATTTCTGCTCCGCCGATTCCCGGAACATTCGTCATCAATTTAGGCGAAATGGTCCGTGTCCTGACCAATGGCCTTTACCACGCGAACATGCACCGCGTCTTGAACAATCATAGCGGAAAGGACCGCTATTCGGTGCCGACCTTTTTCGATCCGAACTACTTCTATGAAGTCCGCTGCGCGGATACCTGCCTGCCTGAAGATGGGCAGGTGAAATACCCTGCCACTACAGTGGGTCACCACGTCGCCGAAATGTATCGCAAGACTTACGGTCTGGCAGTCCAGGAATAGGCGATGACCGCTTTCTCCAACATCTTCATTGCCGATACATCAAGAGCGGCTCCGCAGAAAGGGGCGCGGCAAGACATGGGGGCCGGTTCTCAAGAAGGGCAACTGAACGCGAATACTCGGAAAGATTGACAATAAGGGGAGGATATCATGGTGAAGACGCGCCGTTTCAAAACCGCATTTCTATTTGGTTCGTCCCTTGCGGCGCTGCTCGCACTGGCGCCGGGCGCCAATGCGCAGACAGCCAGTGCTCCGGCGGCTGAGAGCGCGATGAACGATATCATCGTGACGGCGCAGAAGCGTAAGGAACTCCTCAGCGACGTTCCTCTCTCCATCACCGCGGTAAGCGGCGATCAGATGAGCAAGCAGGGCATCGTGTCCACCGCCGACCTCGTGAAGATCACGCCGGGCTTAACCTATACCGAGAGCTTCGCCGGCCTTCCCGTCTACACGATCCGCGGCATCGGCTTCTACGAGAACACTACGGCCGTCGCGCCGGCGGTCAGCATCTATGTCGACCAGGTCCCGCTGCCTTTTGCCGTCATGGCGGCAGGCGCGTCGTTCGACCTGGAGCGGGTCGAAGTTCTAAAAGGCCCACAAGGCACCTTGTTCGGGCAGAACAGTACGGGCGGCGCGATCAACTATATCGCCGCCAAGCCGATGGACAGCTTTGGTGTCGGGTTGGACGTGACCTATCAGCGCTTCAACCAGGTTGACGTGCAAGCCTTTGTCACGGGTCCTCTGGGCGGAGGCCTCACCGCGCGCCTTTCCGGCCGCACCGAACAACGGTTCGACGGCTGGCAGAAGACCTACATCCCTGGCGATGATCGCCGCCTCGGGGAACGCAATTTCGTCACTGGCCGCCTGCTGCTCAATTATGAAGCAAGCGACAAGCTGACGTTCGAGTTCAACGCCAATGGCTGGAAGAACAAGTCCGACAGCCAGGCGGCCAAATTCATCACCTATGCGCCGATCGTGCCGCTTTCCAGTCCCAATCATAATCCGCCGCAGGCCGCCATACTCCCGACCTATCCGCCGGCGCCGGACAATCCGCGCGCGGCCGAGTGGGACCCCAATGTCCGGCTGAAGCGCAACGACGGCTTCTGGCAGGTATCCCTGCGCGGAGACTATGCGCTTTCCGACGATGTGAACATCACCTCGATCACCGCCTACAGCAAACTCGATCTTGACCAGCCCAGCGATTCCGACGGCTCGTCCTTCAGCGACATCTATCAGGATACCATCGTCCACGCCAAAACCTTCAACCAGGAACTTCGCATTGCCGGTTCGAACATCGCTGGCGTCAAATGGATGGTCGGCGGCAACTATTCGCATGAAAAGGCGGACGAAGACCGCGTCTTCACCAATTTCAATGGTTCGAACGCCTTCATTAACATCGGTCTGCCTGGCCTCAACCCGACCTTCCAGAACTTCACTGAATCGAACCACCAGCGCATCTCCACCAAGGCGGTGTTCGGCAGCCTCGATTATGAATTGACCAGCGCCTTCACCATCCAGGGATCCGTCCGCTACACGAAACAGGACCGCAGCTTTGACGGTTGCCTCTATGACACGGGGGTTGGCGATCTGGCCGCCCTGTTCTCATTCCTTTCGAACCTTGCCCATGGCGCATCCGGTCCCGCCCTTTTCAATCCGGTCATCGCGCCGGGCGCGTGCGTGACGCTGGACGAGAATTTCAATGCCGTCGACAATGTCCACTCGGAACTGAATCAGGACAATCTCTCCTGGCGTGTCAGCCTGAACTACAAGCCAGACACGGACACGCTTCTTTATGCCAACGTGACGAAAGGCTACAAGGCGGGCAGCTACAGCACCCTCCCTGCCTCGCGCGTGTCGCAGCTCGAGCCGGTGCCGCAGGAATCGGTCCTTGCCTTCGAAACGGGCTTCAAGCTGTCGGTCCTCGACCGGACGCTGCAGCTCAATGGCGCCGGTTTCTACTATGATTACAAGGACAAGCAGACCCTTGGAACCATCGACACGGGCTTTCCGTTTGGCGGCCTTCCCGCGCTGGTCACCATCCCCAAGTCCAAGGTGCAGGGCTTCGAGCTCGACATGACTTTCCGGCCGGTGCGGGCGCTGCGTTTCTCGGGCGCGGTCACCTATGTCGATAGCGAGATCAAGTCGCACGGCCCGCGCGTCGGATTGCCTTTTGACCCCTTCTCCAATGTGGTCGATTTCCGCGGCGAGGCCTTCCCGAATACGCCGAAATGGTCATTGCTGGGGGATATCGAATATGACTTCATGCTCAATGACAAGCTGAACGCCTATGTCGGCGGCGGCGCCAATTATCGCAGCCGCACCAATGCGCTGCTTGGCGATGCGCCGCTTCTCGACATCGAAGCCTATACGTTGGTCGACCTGCGCGCCGGCATCGAGACGAGCGATGGAAAATGGCGCTTTCAGGTCTTTGGGCGCAATATTTTCAACACGACCTATCCGGTCAACATCACGCACGGGGTCGACACGGTTTCGTCCTTTTCCGGCATGGGCGCGACATACGGCGCGACCATCGGCCTCCGGATGTAAGGAGGGCCTTGCAGCGGCAGGATCAAATTCGCGATCCCGTTCGCCTGAGCCTGCCGGGCCAAGGCATGGGAAAGACCACTGGCTGAAAGATAGGTTGAGACGGTTGGCACCCGCCATAGCGTCATTATCGTCGAATCCAGAATGATAATGCCAACATGGATAGGTGCAGGAATGATCGAAATATTTGGCGGCGAGACGCCCAATGTGCTGAAGGTTATAATTGCCGTCGAGGAACTCGGCCTGGAGTATAATCTTAATTACTTCGACATCGTCAACAATAATGACGACCCCAAATTCCGCGCTGTGAACCCCAATGGGCGCATACCGGCGATCATCGATTTCGAAGGCGTCGATGGCACTCCGCTTCCGCTGGCAGAATCAGGTGCCATCCTTTATTATCTGGCGGAAAAGCACGGGAAATTCTATCCGACGGATCTGAAGAAGCGCTACGCCACCATGCAGTGGCTGATGTTCCAGATGTCGGGCATCGGGCCGATGTTCGGCCAATATGTCTATTTCAGCCGCCGCGTCGAGAACCAGCAGCATGGCCATGATCGCTACGCGACGGAAGTGCTTCGCCTGTACGACGTCGTCGAAAAGCGCTTGGGGGAAAGCCGTTTCCTCGCATGCGACGAATATACAATTGCCGACATGGCGACCTTCCCGCCGATCCGCTACGTCAAGGTGACCGGCATGGACCGGTCCAAATATCCCAACATCAATCGCTGGACGGAAGAGATTGAAGCGCGTCCCGCCGTCGCCCGGGCGATGAAGGTCCTCGGCGAGATGGATCTAAATGTCCCAATGAGTTCCTATCCGCTGACCGAAGATCAGTGGGACCGCATGTTCGGCCGCGGCAAATATTCCCGGGCCGAAAGCCTGAAAGCAGGCTGAAGACAGTCAAGCATCGTCGATGCCGCGTATCGCCGTGCAGAGGCGGCACATGGCTTTGACAAGGATCGGCCGTCAGGTTGCCGCGGGGCAGTCTGGCGGCCGCATTTGCTGGTTCCCGGCCGGCGACCGGGACAGCGCTCTGTCCGATCTGTGCTAACTCGCGTCCGGTTGCAGATCGGGATGGGCGGCAGCGACCGCGGGGTTTTCGCGCACGCGCATTATCGTTTCGACGAGGCGCGGATAGGCGTCGAGAGGGATAGCGAAGCGTTCCGCCGAGTAGACCTGCGGCACGATGTGGCAGTCCGCCATCGTCAGGCTGTCGCCAAAGCAATATTGGCCGCCATGGCGCACGATCATGGCCTCCAGCGCGGTGAAGCCTTCGGCGATCCAGTGGCCGATCCATTCTTTCACCGCAGCACGGTCTGCTCCGAACTCGTCCTTCAACCGGTTCAGCACCCTTATATTGTTGAGCGGGTGAACATCGCATGCGACCAGCAGCGACATGGCGCGCACGATTGCGCGGTCCTGTGCCGTGTCGGGCAGCAGTGGCGGATCGGGGTAACGCTCATCGAGCCATTCGATGATGGCGGTCGATTGGCTGAGGACTTCGCCGTCGGTCTCAAGCGCCGGGACCAGTCCTTGCGGATTGAGGGCGCGATAGGCCTCCGACCGCTGCTCCCCGGCGCGCAGGTCATGGGCGACCTGATCGAAGGCAAGCCCCTTCGCATTGAGCGCGATCCGCGTCCGGTAGCTGGTGCACGATCGCCAGTAGCCATGCAGAACAAGCGGCGCGGCTCTCATCCCCTGATCCGGGCGCGGCATTCCCCAAAGCCGATGCTGCGTCGTCCCTCGGCCTCGGCGCGGGCGGTCATGATGATCTCGTCGCCGTCCTCAAGGAAGGACCGGGTTTCGCCATTGGGCAGTTCGATGGGCGTCTTGCCGCCCTGCGACAGTTCCAGCAGGCTGCCGAAACTCTCTCGCTCAGGACCGGAAAGCGTGCCCGTGCCGAGCAGGTCGCCGGGCTGGAGGTTGCAGCCATTGGCGGTGTGATGAGTGACGAGCTGCGCCGCCGTCCAGTACATCGCGGTCATCGGGCCGCGGCTCAGCCGGACCGGAGCGGCACCGGCCTTTCGCATGGCCGCAGTGCTCAAATGCACCTCCATGACGACGGCATAGGCGCCGCTGGCCTGATCCTGCGCATCGGACAAATAGGGCAGGGGAGTGGGATCGCCCTCGGGCCGCCCCGGCTGCGCGATGCGGAACGGGGCAAGGGCAGCGGAGGTGACGAGCCAAGGCGACACGGTCGAATGGAAGTTCTTGGCGAGGAACGGGCCAAGCGGTTGATATTCCCAGGCTTGCAGGTCGCGGGCGGACCAGTCGTTCAGGATCGAGAGGCCCGCTAAGTGCCGCCCCGCCTCGGCAATGGGAACAGGCTCGCCCAGCGCATTGCCCTCACCCACCCAGATCGCCATCTCCAGCTCATAATCGAGCCGCTGCGACGGGCCGAAGACCGGCGCGTCGGCATCCGGCGCCTTGCGCTGACCGTGCGGGCGCACGACTTCGCCGCCGCTTGGCCGGACCGAGGATGCGCGGCCATGATAGCCGATGGGAACATATTTATAATTGGGCAGCAGCGGATTGTCCGGCCGGAACTGGCGGCCCACATTTTCCGCGTGATGAATGCCAGTGTAGAAGTCCGTGTAATCGCCGATGGCGAAGGGCATGTGCAATGCGCACTCGGCCATGGGATAGAGCAGCGTGCTCAGCTCCGCCTCCTTGCCTGGGTCGGTCAGCAGGTCGAAGACGGCGAGGCGCAGCGCGTCGGCCAGATCATTGCCCAGCGCGAAGAGTGCGTTCAGCGCCGGCGCATCGGCAAGGCGCGCGGCCTCGGCGGCGGGCCCTTCCAGCCGCCCGGAAAGCGCGCCCAAATCCAGCACCTTCGCGCCGATCGCCATGCCGCCGCGTGCGCGGCTTTCGCCCGGCGGCGTGAAGATGCCGAGCGGCAAATTCTGGACCGGGAACGGGGTGTCGGCATCTGCGCCTTCCACCCAGCTTGTGGCGAGCGGATCGTGGGTCTTGTCGAGCATGATGGTCATCGCGGAAGCTGAGCCTTTGTAAAGCCTTCCCAGCAGGCGTCATAATCGTCCTGCAGGGTGGGGAGCGCCATTGCGGCGGCGGTTGGGCGGATCACCCAGCGGCTTTCGAACATGAATGCAAGCGTGTTGTCGATCCTGGACGGGACAAGCTGTGCATTCATCGCCTTGCGGGTGGTTTCGGCATCGGGGCCATGGCCGTTCATCTGATTGTGCAGGCTCGCGCCGCCCGGCTCGAACCCGCCGCCTTCCTTGGCGTCATAAACGCCGTGGATCAGGCCCATGAACTCGCTCATGACATTGCGGTGGAACCATGGCGGGCGGAAGGTGTCCTCGCCCACCATCCAGCGCGGCGGAAAGATCACGAAATCGCAGTTCGCGGTGCCGTGGATCTCGCTGGGGCTGGTCAGGACCGTGAAGATCGACGGATCGGGATGATCGAAGCTGACCGTACCGATGGTGTTGAAGCGCGCCAACTCATAGCGATAGGGCGCGGTGTTGCCATGCCATGCGACCACGTCGAAGGGCGAGTGGTCGAGCATGGTGCGCCACATCCGGCCCTGGAACTTCTGGATGAACTCATGCTCTTCCTCGATATCCTCATACCAGGCGACCGGCGTTTCGAAGTCGCGCGGATTGGCGAGGCCGTTGGCGCCGATGGGGCCAAGGTCGGGAAGCTGGAAGGGCGCGCCGTAATTCTCGCAGACATAGCCGCGCGAAGGGCCGTCGAGCGCGACCGAAAAGCGCAGCCCGCGCGGAATGACGGCGATGTGGCCCGGGGGCACATCCATGCGGCCCATTTCCGTGACAATGTGCAGCGTTCCAAGCTGCGGCACGATCAGCAGCTCGCCGTCGCTCGACTGGAACACCCGCCGTTCCATCGAACGGTTGGCGGCATAGAGGTGGATGCCGATCCCAGCTCCGATGCCGACATCGCCATTGCCGCCATAGGTCACCAGCCCTTCGACCCAGTCGCATGGCTCCTCGGGCAGCGCCAGCGTATCCCAGCGCAGCCGATTGGGGCTGACGGGCGCTTCGGCGAAGGGCACGCTGGCAAGGCGCGGCGCGAGGCCGACGGGCTCGAACGGCCGGTGCTCGGCCATGGGCCGCATCCGGTAGAGCCAGGAACGGCGGTTCTGCACGCGCGGCATGGTGAATGCGCTCGTGGAAAATTGTTCGGCGTAAAGGCCATAGGCGGGCCGCTGCGGGCTGTTGCGGCCGACCGGCAGCGCACCGGCAACGGCTTCCGTCGCGAAATTGTTGAGAAAACCTGTCTGGTATCCGCTCACGGCGCTTTGTCCTTTCCAGCGAGCTCTATGGCCTCGAAGATGGTCTCCTTGTCGCCGATATGATTGGCCAGCAGCAGGATCAGCCGGGCGTTCACCCGCGCCGAATCCTCGTCGCTGCGCCCGTCGTGCAGCGCGATGAGGCGTTCGTAGACCGCATCCGGATCGGCAAGATTGGGCTTTGTTATCAAAGTCACAGCATTGCTCCCTTGGCGCGCGACAAGGCAGCTTCGATCTTGGCCCTGCTGGGCTCCTTCCAGCGCGCAGCGACATATTGGTCCGGCCGGATCAGATAGGCCTCGCGGTCCTCCATAGCATAGCGCGCCCGCAGGACCGTGCAATCGGTAGGGACCAGGAGTTGCGTGGTTCCGTCAATTGCTTCCTGCGGCGCGGCCGTCAGCAGCATGAAGCCGCCGCCGAGCTTCTCCAGCAGCCAGCCCTCGCCAAAGGGCGCGTCCAACGCGACGGTTCCCGGGGAAACACCGCATCCCCGCCAATCCTCCTCATCGGGCGTGCTGAGCGGGCTATCGGGATAGGGGATGGCGACCGACAGACGGCCCGAATTGACGAGCTGGCGGCCAAAGGGGAACTCGCTCGCCAATTCGAGCACCGCATCCCGGAAAATCTCGCTCATACTGCTTTTCGGCGTCAGGAAGTCCGCCGAACGCGTCGAGGCCTGGATGTTGGCGTCGGCAGTCACCACCGCCTCATGATCATAGCTGTCGAGCAGCTTCGCATCGGCTTCCCCGCGCAGCACGAGATCCAGCTTCCAGCCGAGATTGTCGATATCGGCAAAACCGCCATTGCAGCCGCGTGCGCCGAAGGGGGAGACCAGATGGGCGCTGTCGCCCGCGAAGATCACCCGTCCGTGCAGGAAATGCTCCATGCGGCGGCACTGGAAGGTATAGACCGAATACCATTCCTCCTCGAACCGGACCTCGTCGCCCAGCATCGCCCGCACATAGGCCTCGACATTTTCGGGCTGCACCGCCGCCTGCCGGTCGATGCCCCAGCCCAGCTGGAAGTCGAGCCGCCATATGCCCTCGGGCTGCTTGTGCATCAGCGCCGACTGGCCGGGGTTGAACGGCGGATCGAACCAGAACCAGCGTTCGGACGCCTGCTCGCGCTCCATGCGAACGTCGGCGATCAGGAAATTATCCTCGAATACCCGGCCCTGGAAATCCAGTCCCATTTCGTTGCGCACGAAGGATCGCGATCCGTCGCAGGCGATCAGCCAGTCGGCCGCGATATTGTACTCGACCTCGCCCGCCCGGACGGCCGCCGTCGCCTGTTCATCGTTCGCGTCGAGAGCGATCAGCTCATGTCCGGGGCGAAAATCGACATTGGGCAACCCGGCTAGCCGCGCGAGCAGCAGATCCTCCATATGATATTGCTGGAGGTTGATGAAGCCCGGCATCTTCTGATCTTTGACCGGCAGCATGTCGAACTGGTAAATGGGCTCGCGGCTGTCCTTCCAGAACACCTTGCCGAGATTCCAGGTCACGCCCTTTTCGACGCTCGCTTGGCCGACGCCGAGCCGGTCGAGAATGTCGAGCGAACGCTTTGAAAAGCAGATCGCCTTGGACCCGGCGGAGACGAAATCGAGCTTGCCCAGCAATATGATGCTGTGGCCGCGCTCCGCCAGGTCGAGCGCCATCGCCAGGCCGACCGGCCCTGCCCCGACGATCAGGATGGGCGTCGATTGGGTGACGCCCGGCTCAGGCGGCGGAGGGACGTTCAGCGGCCGCCAGACCGGGATGCCGCCGCTGCGCGTCTGCGGTTCGGGGGCGCTGGACACGGCATCAGTCCTGAAGCTGGGCCCAGACCTCGCGGTCGCGCTCTTCGGTCCAGATGCGCGGCCAGTCGATGCCGTCAAACTCGTCCCACAGGCGCTGCACGTCGAAGGGCAGGCAATGTTCGAAGATCGGCCACAAGCCGAACTTGGGCGCGAGCCGCGTATGCGTCGCCTCGAAGGCTTGCCTGAGCGTGCCGCCCTGCTTGTGGACGGCGCCGACCTCCTCGATCATGCCCTGCAGGAAGGCGCGGGTCTGCTCGATCGCCGCGTCGGTCGCCGCGACGCCGCGCGCCACTGCGCCGCGCCCGCCGACAAGATTTTCGGCGCGGAACGACTTCACCTTGTCGAGCGTGCCGGTCGACCAGTCGAAGTGGAAGGCGTCGCCAGTGTAAAGCGCTGCCTCGGCCTCCACGAGATCGCCTGCGAACAGCGTCTTCGACCGGTCATGCCAGACGATGATGTCGCCGGCGGTGTGGCCGCGGCCGCAGAAGGACAGGTCGAGGCTGCCGCGATCGCCGCCCAGGGGGATGCTGAACTTCTCCTCGAAGGTCTCCGTCGGCCAAGTGAGGCCCGGAATCTCCTCGGGCTGCTTGAACAGGCGCGGCATCCGGCCATATTCGCTCAGCCAATCTTCCTGGCCGCGTTCCTCGATCAGCTTGCGCGTGGTTTCGCTGGTGATGATATTCTCCGCCTCAAAGGCGCTGGCGCCGAGCACGCGCACGGCATGATAGTGGGTGAGGACCAGATATTTGACCGGCTTGTCCGTATGTTCGCGCAGCTTTGCCAGCCAGTCGCGCGCCGCAGCGGGGGTCGCCCGCGCTTCGATGCAAACGAGAAAATCCTCGCCCTCAATGGCGCCGACATTGGGATCGCCTTCGGCGGTGAGGGCGTAAACGCCATCGGCCAGGACTTCGAGCGTCTCCTGCTTGGGAGCCGTGTCGGCTGAGGATGCAAAGGGCTTTGCCATGGATTTCTTCTCCGGATTCAAAAACGAAATTCTTGCTTCTGAATTACCATTGGCGGATAAGCGATTTGTCATCCGAAAAGAGGACAAGGGCCGTGTATTTCGACGGCGGGGGCAGGCCGGGATTGGGGAGAAAACATGGCTGCGGGCACATCATCCGCAGATTTGGCGCTGCAGACGGTGGACCCTGTCCGCTGCGCGGCGCTGATCGACGCCTGCGGAACCGACGCCTTCGCGGAGCTGCTGTTGCAGCTTGCATCGGAAATCGCCGCCGTCGAAGAGATTTTCGCCTGGGAGCGGCATAGGGGTCTTGCTCCCCGGGTGCTTGCCGCTGCTTCCTGGCTGGATGACCAGCGCCAGCGGATCGAAGGCTATGCGGGCCGCTTCTTCCGCTCCGACCCGCTCGTCGAACAGGCGGGGCCTCCGGGGTTTTTCCGCCACGTCATCGGCGCGAAGGAAATCAGTTTCAGCGAATATCGCCAGATCTGCTTCGAGCGCCCATTGTTCGATCACAAGATCAGCTTCGTCCTGCGCCAGCCCGGCCATTCGCTGGTCCTGAATTATTATCTGCGCGAAGGATCGCCCAATCCGGATCATGTGATCGTGTCCCTCACGCACCTCGCCAATATCGCCATTGCCAGCCTGTTGCGCCAACAGCGCGCCGCCGATCCGGCAGGAGCGTTCGTACGGATCGAAGGCCGGCTGCGTGCGCGATTTCCGGACTTGTCGGCAATGGAATGCGCGGTGCTGGCCCGGTTCGCGCTGGCAATGCCGCCACGCGAAATAGCGCGCTCGCTCGGCATCAAGACGACGTCGGTCAAAACCTACCGGGCGAGGGCGCTCACCAAGCTGGGGCAGGGCGATATCGCTTCGGCCATTGCGCAGGTCGTGGGGTAGCCGGGTCCGGCAATGTGCCCGGTATCGCCGGACTATGAGAGGGGCGCGGTTGCCCGCTCGAAGGCCATGTCGGCGACATCGTCGGCTGACAGCGGTCCAGCGGGATCGAACCAGGTCTTGGTCCAGTTGATCATGCCGAACAGCAGCATCGTCTGCGCCCGCGCCTGCACGGGATCGGCGGCGAGCTTGGGATGGATCTGCGCCAGGAGGATTTCCACCGAACGGATAACGGAACGCTGCTTGCCGACGATGACCTCGCGCTTGTCGGGAGGCAGATTGCCCAGTTCGTTCAGCAGGACGTTCTGCCGGTCCGCCGCACCGACATAATGGCGCATGAAGGCCCGCAGCAGGCGGTGCAGATCATCGCGCGGATCGCCATTTCCAGAGGTGACCTTCTCTACATCCTCGACCAGTTGGTCGATATGCGACGCCATGACGGCGTAGAGAATGTCCTCTTTGGAGGAATAATAATGATAGATCAGGGACTTGGAGCTTTCACAGGCTTTGGCCAGGTCGGCGATGGAGGCGCCCTGGAAGCCGACCGCCGCGAAGAGTTGTGCCGCCTTCTCGACGATCGCCTCGCGCCGCTGCTCGTAATCAGCTGCCTGTTTTCGTGCCAATCTTTACTCCCAAGGTTCAGAGCCGGTCATTCGCTCGAGCGGTTCGCTATCATGCCGGTACGCCTTGTGGAAGCTGCGTTGAAGCAGCGCCGGGGACGGAGCTGTCCCATTGCGGCGCTGCTTCGACTGGTCGACGCGATATCCCCCCTCAAGCGCGGTCAATGCGCGATGCAGACCGACTTGAGCTCGGTATAACTGTCAAGAGCTCCAGTGCCGAAATCGCGGCCAATGCCCGATTCCTTGTAGCCGCCGAACGGCATGTTCGGATCGATCATATTGTGGCTGTTGACCCAGACGGTGCCGGCCTTCAGGCGGGGCACGATGTTCATGGTCTTGGCCAGGTCGTTCGTCCACAGCGACGCCGTCAGGCCCATGTCGGTGTCATTGGCGAGGCTGATCGCTTCTTCCTCATCGCTGAACGGGGTGACGGTGACCACCGGACCGAAGACCTCCTGGCGGCAGATCGCCATGTCGTTCGTGGCATCGACGATGACGGTCGGGCGCACATAATAGCCCGGCCGGTTGGGCATGTCTCCGCCCGCGATCACACGCGCACCGGCACGCCTTGCTTCCTCGATATGCCCGATGATCTTGTCGCGATGTACTGCCGACACGACGGGCGTGACCTGCGAGGCCGGATCGAGGCCGGGCCCGATCGACATGCCGCTGACCGCCTGGCTGAGCGCGCCGACGAAATCGTCGAAGATTTCGCTGGCGACATAGAGGCGCGATGCCGCGGCGCAGACCTGGCCGCTGTTCAGGAAGCCACCCATGAGCGCGCCGCCGACGGCCTGCTCGAGCGGAGCATCCTTGAGGAAGATCGCGGGGTTCTTGCCGCCAAGCTCAAGCGAGGTTTTCAGCAGCCGGTCCGCCCCGGTCCGGGCGATTGCCTTGCCGGTCGCGGTCGAGCCGGTGAAGGTGATCTTCGCGACATCGGGATGGTTGACGAGCGCGGCGCCGGTCGCCCCGTCTCCGGTGACGAGATTGAAGGCGCCCGCCGGAATGCCCGCCTCGATCGCAAGCTCCGCCAGGCGCAGGCTTGTGAGCGGGGTCACTTCCGAAGGCTTGAGCACCACCGTGCAGCCCGCCGCAAGCGCGGGCATGACCTTCCACAGGCCGATCATCATCGGGAAGTTCCACGGCGAGATCGCGCCGACAACGCCCACGGGCTCGCGGCGCGTAAAGGCCGTATATTTCGCGCCCGGCGGCAGCCCGATCGAGACGTCGAGCGTCTGCCCTGTGATCTTGGTGGCGAGGCCCGCATAGTAGCGCATATAGCCAAGCGACGCGCCGACATCGAGCATGCGCGCGATGTTGATCGACTTGCCCTGGTTGATGGTTTCGAGCTGCGCCAGTTCCTCGCCATTGGCTTCAACCAGATCGGCGAATTTCAGCAGGATGCGCTCGCGCTCGGCAGGCGGGAGGGCGCTCCACACGCCCGAATCAAAAGCCGCCTTCGCCGACGCCACGGCGCGGTCCACATCGGCGGCGCTGGCGCAGGCGACCGTCGCGATGACCTCGCCGGTCGCAGGATCGAACACGTCGATGCGGCTCGGGCCGGTGGCGTCAACCGAAACGCCATCAACGAAAAGCCCGTGCTGCCGAGCCAGAAATGCCTGGACGCGAGGATCGATTGCAATGCCAGATTCCGCTGTAGCTGTCATGATATCCGCCTTTACTATGGGTCCAGGACCCAATGCTCCTAAAACTGTGCTTCTACAAGGCCGTCGGCCTGTTCACCCTGTCTGCCCGGCGATGAATGGAGAGGGCTGCCACCACCGGCCGAACGGACCTTCCGCGAACTGGGCTATCCGGTTGCGGACAGTCTCCAGCCCGCATTGTTCGGCATGGAACATCGGCCCGCCCCGATGGCGCGGGAAACCATAGCCGTTCACATAGACGACGTCGATGTCGCCTGAACTGGCCGCGATCCCTTCATCCAGGATGAAGCCGCCCTCATTCGCCAGCGCCAACATGCAGCGGTCGACGATTTCGGCATCGTCGATCTTCCTTTGGGCGACACCGGCCTCCTGCCTTGCATCGGCGATGATCTGCGGCACCTCGGGATTGATGCCCGCCGCCTTGCTGCCATCTTCGTAGAGGTAGAAGCCGCTTCCGGTCTTGCGGCCAAGATAGCCCGCTTCCGCCAGGCGATCATGGACGATCGTCGCCATCGGCTCATAGCTGCCCGGCGCCATCGCCTTGCGCGCCTTGTAGCCGATGTCGATTCCGGACAGGTCGGCGACCGCGAACGGGCCCATCGCCATGCCGAAGCGGGTCAGCGCGCCATCGACCTGCTCGGGTGTCGCGCCTTCCAGGAGCAGCAGACCCGCTTCGCGCACATAGGCCTTGAGCATGCGGTTGCCGATGAAGCCGTTGCAAACGCCAGCCACGACCGGAACCTTGCCCGTGCGCTTTGCGACGGCGAGCGCAGTGACGAGCACATCGGGCGCCGTGTCGCGGCCGCGCACGACTTCCAGGAGCCGCATCACATTGGCCGGGCTGAAATAATGCATTCCGACGACATCGCCGGGGCGGCTGGTGAAAGCCGCGATCTCATTGAGGTCGAGATAGGAGGTGTTCGACGCGAGGATCGCCCCCGGCCGCGCCACCGCATCGAGGCGCTGGAAGATGTCGCGCTTCACATCGACCGCTTCGAAGGCCGCCTCGATGATGAGGTCGCAGCCCGCAAGGTCTTCATAGTCGGTCGAACCTTGCACAAGCGCGGTGCGCTCGGCGGCGGCGGCTTCCGATATGCGGCCCTGCTTGACGCTTGCCTGATAGCTCTGCGCGATGCGTTCGGAGCCTCGCGCGAGCGCCTCGGCACTGGTTTCCACGATCGTGACGGGAAAGCCGCTGTCCGCGAAGCTCATCGCGATGCCTGCGCCCATGGTGCCCGCGCCGATCACGCCGACGCGGTTGACCGGACGCGCAACCGCATCGCGTACGTCAGCAGGCGGCTTGGCGGCGGCCCGCTCCGCAAAGAAGATATGGCGCAGTGCCTTTGCCTGGCCGCCCGCCCGCAGGCGGAGAAAGGTTTCGCGTTCCTTGGCCGCACCCTCGGCGAAGGGGGTGGTCGTGGCAAGCTTGACGAGTTCAAGCGCCGCTATCGGAGCCTCTGCGCCACGCGCCTGCCGCCGGGTGGTGGAGGCGAGACGCTCGAAGCCCTCTGCAAGCGGTGCAGGATCGGCGGTGCCGCGCCCTGAGAGACGGCGGGCGGCAAGATCGGCATCCGCCACTTCGGCGGCGAATTGCACCGCATCCTCGATCAGGCGGCCCTCCTCGGCGATGCGGTCGATGAGGCCGGACGCAAGCGCTTGCGCCGCCGTCACCGGCTTGCCGCCTGAAACCATCGTCGCGGCGGCGACGGGATCGATAAGCCGGGGCAGACGCTGCGTTCCGCCCGCGCCGGGAACGATGCCCAGCGTGACTTCCGGCAGCCCCAGGCGTGCCCCTGGCGCTGCGATGCGGTAATGACAGCCGAGAGCGATCTCCAGCCCGCCGCCCAGCGCCTGGCCCGCAATCGCGGCAATGACCGGACGGCTGCACCCTTCGATGGCGTCGACGACTTCGGGCAGATGCGGCGGCTCTGGTTCTTTCCCGAATTCGCGAATGTCCGCACCCGCGATGAACGTGTTGTTCGCGCCGCAGATGATGACCGCGCGGACTTCAGGCGCTTGCGCCGCGGCCATGGCCTCGACGATTCCGGCGCGTTCCTCTCGCGAGAGGGCATTTACGGGCGGATTCAGGACGGTGACGTGAAGAATTCCGTCACTCAGTTTCTTTTCAACGGGCACAGTTCAACTTTCGATTACTTCGCCGGTCATGACGGTCGCGAGACCTTCCGCGAAATTAGCGAGGTCAGCGCCGGTGGCGGCATTTTCCGCGCTCTTCATAGCCGCCTTGAAGCTTTCCGCATCGGAGAAATACAGCTCGGCCAGCAGGAAATTCCCTTGTTCGCCCATCAGCGTCCGTTCGACGAGGGTGATTTCCGTTTTCACAAGGCCGGGGATGCGCGCGGCAAGCGGCAGGTGCTTCTCGCGATAATGGCGCATGAACGCTTCCGGATCGGCGGGCGTCTTGTAGAGGACGATCATCTTCTTCATGGCGCGGGTTCCTTTTGGGCTCAGCTCTTGGGGCGAAGATCGATGACGCGCTTGGCCTTTCCTTCCGACCGGGCGATGTCGCCGTCCGGGCGGACGTCGACTGCCACGGTGACGCCGATCATGCGCTTGATCCGTTCGGCGAGACGCTTGCCATCGACCATGCGCTCCTCTTCGCAGGCGCCGGGGCGGCATTCGACGAGCACGCGGACCTGATCCATCCGGTCGGGGCGCGTCAGCTCGATCTGATAGTGCGGCGCGAGCGCCGGACAGCCGAGGATCAGTTCCTCGATCTGGCTGGGGAACACGTTGACGCCGCGGATGATCATCATGTCGTCGGAGCGGCCGGTGATCTTCGCCATCCGGCGCATCGTCCGCGAGGTGCCAGGGAGCAGCCGGGTCAGGTCGCGGGTGCGATACCGGACGATCGGCATCGCTTCCTTGGTAAGCGAGGTGAAGACCAGTTCGCCTTCCTCCCCGTCGGGCAGGACCTCGCCCGTCTCGGGATCGATGATCTCAGGATAGAAATGGTCTTCCCAGATCGTCGGGCCATCCTTGGCCTCGACGCATTCCTGGGCGACGCCGGGCCCCATGACCTCTGAAAGTCCGTAGATGTCGACGGCATCGAGGTCGAAATTGCGCTCGATTTCGCCGCGCATTCCATCGGTCCAGGGCTCTGCTCCAAAGATGCCGATCTTGAGCGAACTCTCACGGGGATCGATCCGCTGGCGGCGGAACTCGTCAAGGATCGAGAGCATATAGCTTGGCGTGACGAGGATGATCTGCGGTTTGAAATCCTGGATGAGCTGGACCTGCTTCTCCGTCTGCCCGCCGGACATGGGGATGACGGCGCACCCAAGCGCCTCCGCCCCATAATGGGCGCCTAGGCCGCCGGTGAAGAGCCCATAGCCATAAGCGATATGCGCCTTCATGCCGGGCCTGCCGCCGGCCGCATGGATGGAGCGCGCGACCACATGGCTCCAGGTATCGATATCCTTGCGCGTATAGCCCACCACCGTCGGCTTGCCGGTGGTGCCCGAAGAGGCATGGATGCGGGCGAGCCGCTCTTCTGGAACCGCGAAGAAGCCGAAGGGATAGGCGTCGCGAAGGTCCTTCTTGGTGGTGAAGGGAAAGCGGGCGAGGTCGGAAAGCGATTGGAGGTCGCTCGGGTGAACGCCGGCCGCGTCGAACTTCTCGCGATAGCGCGGATTTCCTTCATAGGCGTGGGTCAGCGACCAGCGCAGGCGCTCAAGCTGGAGCGCCTGCAGTTCGTCCCGCGATGCGGTTTCGATCGGATCGAGAGTAAGGGACATGGTTTCAGACCGCATTCATCGTGAGGAGATCATAGGTTGCGACCAGTTCGTCATCCTGGTTCGTGACCTGCACATTCCAGCGCACCTCGCCCATCTCCGGCGTCTTGAGCGCCTTCGACTTGACGGTGAGCCGGGCCCGGATGCTCTCGCCGGGCTTGACGGGCTTAACGAAGCGCAGCCCTTCAAGGCCGTAATTCGCAAGCACCGGACCCGGAGCCGGGTCGACGAACAGCCCCGCCGCGAAGGCGAGGATGAGATAGCCGTGCGCCACGCGCCCGCCGAAGATCGGGCTCGCCTTCGCCGCTTCCTCGTCCATATGGGCGTAGAAGGTGTCGCCGGTGAAGTGCGCGAAATGCTCGATGTCCTCGAGCGTGATGGTCCGCGCGTCCGTCAGCTTGCTATAGCCCGGCTCAAGCTCGCCGAACCGGAGGCGGAAGGGGTGCCGTTCGCCCTCTACCGCAGGCGCGCCGGGAAGCTGCTCGTTCACCACCTTGGTCAGCAGGCCGGGGCTGCCCTGAAGCGCGGTGCGCTGCATATAGTGCTTCACGCCGCGGATGCCGCCGAGCTCTTCGCCGCCGCCCGCGCGGCCGGGGCCGCCATGGACGAGCACCGGGAGCGGCGAGCCGTGGCCGGTCGACTCCTTGGCGCAATCGCGATTGATGAAGATCATGCGGCCATGATGCGAGCCTGCGCCCAGAACGATGTCGCGCGCAACGCCGCCGTCATAGGTGAAGATGGAGATGGCGAGCGAACCCTTGCCGCGATTGGCGAGCGCGATCGCGTCGTCCAGATCCTTGTAGGGCATCAGCGTGGAGACCGGGCCGAAGGCCTCGACCTCGTGCACGGCGTCGGCGCTCCAGGGATCGTCGCTGCGCATCAGGATGGGCGAGATGAACGCGCCCCCCGCAAGTCCGTCGCCCACGAGCGAGACTTGCTCGGTGTCGCCGAACACGATGGGCGCCACCTTCGAGATTTCCGCAACCTTGGCGCGGACGTCGTCGAGCTGCTTGCGGCTGACGAGCGCGCCCATGCGGACGCCTTCGGCGCGCGGATCGCCGACGGCTATCTTGGCGAGCCGGGCGGAAAGCGCCTCCTGCGCGGCGTCCATCAGGTGCGCGGGGACCATGGCGCGGCGGATCGCCGTGCACTTCTGGCCCGCCTTCACCGTCATTTCCTTGACGACTTCCTTGATGAACAGCTCGAACTCCGGGCTGTCGGGCGTCGCGTCGGGCGCCAGGACCGAAGCGTTGAGCGAGTCGCGCTCAGCAGTGAAGCGCACCGCCTCCTGCGCGACTACGGGGTGACGCTGAAGCAGGGCGGCCGTGTAGGCGGACCCCGTAAACGCGACGGCGTCCTGGCCGCCCAGATGGTCGAGCAGGTCTCCGGCGGTTCCCGAGATGAGCTGTACTGCGCCTTCGGGCAGCAATCCGCTCTCTGCCATGATGCGGACGGCGGCTTCGGCGACATAGCCCGTCTGCTGCGCGGGCTTCACGATTGCGGGCACACCGGCGAGCAGCGTCGGGCCGAGCTTTTCCAGCATGCCCCAGACCGGGAAGTTATAGGCGTTGATGTGGACGGCCACGCCCTGCAGCGGCGTATAGACATGCTGGCCGACAAAGCTGCCCCCTTTGCCGAGAATTTCCGTATCGCCATCGATCAGGATGCGGTCGTTGGGCAGCTCGCGGCGGCCCTTCGATGCGAAGGAAAAGAGGGTGCCCGTGCCGCCCTCGATATCGATGGCGTTGTCGATGCGCGTGGCGCCGGTCGCGAAGGCGATCTCGTAAAGCTCTTCCTTGCGGGCCACAATGGCCTGGGCGAGCGCCTTGAGCATCGCCGCGCGCTGGTGGAATGTCATGGCGCGCAGCGCCGGACCGCCGACCTTGCGGCCGTAATCCACGATGTCGCCGAAGTTGAGGCCGCTGCTGCTGACTTCGCCGACTACCTCTCCGGTAATCGCGGAATGGACGGGCTCGAAATCGCCCTTGCCCGCCAGCCACTCATTTCGAACGAAGCTTTTTATGGTTGAAATGGTCACTTCAATGTCTCCGAATCTGCGGCCGCTTCACTTGCCGCTAAAGCTGGGGCGGCGCTTTTCGAGGAAAGCGGCAACGCCTTCCCGATAGTCCGCCGAGTTACCAAGAGCGCGCATGAGGTCGCGCTCATTTTCGAGTTCCTGGTCGAGCGACTTGAGGCTCGAGGCGCGAATCGCGTGCTTCGTTGCGGCCAGTCCCTTGGTGGGACCCACAGCGAACCGCGCGGCAAGGCCTTCCGCCTCCGCCTGAAGCTGATCGTCGTCGACGCATTTCCAGATGAGGCCCCAGGCTTCGGCCTGCTCGGCGCTCAGCGGCTCACCGGTGAGCGCGAGGCCGAGGGCGCGCGCCTGCCCGACCAGGCGGGGCAGAACCCATGTGCCGCCGGAGTCGGGGATGAGGCCAATGGCGGCGAAGGATTGGATGAACTTCGCGCTGCGCGCCGCAAGAACGATGTCGCAGGCAAGCGCAATGTTGGCGCCAGCCCCGGCGGCAACACCATTGACCGCGCAGATCACCGGCATGTCGAGCGATGTGAGCCGGCGGATCAGGGGGTTGTAGAAGCGCTCGACCGAGTCGCCCAGGTCGACGGGCGCGCTGCCGGGGGCCACCGACCGGTCGTTCAGATCCTGGCCGGCGCAAAAGCCGCGACCGGCGCCGGTGATGAGGAGCGTCCGGGCCTCGCCGCCCGTTGCGACTCGCTCAAGGGCGTCGGCGACTTCGCCGTGCATCGCGACAGTGAAGCTGTTCAGGCGATCCGGGCGGTTGAGCGTTAGACGGGCGACACCGTCGCGGATCTCAAAGGCGATCGTTTCGTACATCATCCATTCCCAGAAATTTTTTGGCCTGTCATTAAATGACCGGTCGGACTATGATTGGCAAGCTAGAATTGCGGGGCTATGTACATCCCATGTCTTATATCAGAAATGCTGCGGGGGACGCAGCGCGCGATGACCTTGCTCGCCGAGTCGCCACGAATCTCATCGCGCGTGAGGGAACTGGGCAGGCCTGGGGGCTGGAGCTCGAAGACGCGAGGGAAGGCTATGCCCGCGTCGCGATGCGCCTTACGCCTGAGATGCTCAACGGCTTTGGGATTGCCCATGGCGGCATGATCTTTGCGCTTGCCGATTCGGCGTTCGCCTATGCCTGCAATTCGCGCAATCTGGCGACGGTTGCGCAGGGCGCTACGATCAGCTTTATCGACAGCGGCAAGGCTGGCGAGCGGCTTACGGCAGAGGCGCATGAACTTGCCGTCAAGGGGCGGACCGGGGTCTATGCGGTAACCGTCAGAGGCGAGGACGGCCGCGTCATCGCCGAAATACAGGGGCTTAGCCGTTCAGTCGGCGGAAACACCATCGAAGAGGAATGAACATGGCAGACGCTTTCATTTGCGACGCAGTCCGGACCCCGGTTGGCCGTTATGGCGGTTCGCTGGCAGCCGTCCGGGCGGACGATCTCGCCGCCGTCCCACTGCGGGCGCTTAAGGAACGCAATCCCGGTGTCGATTGGCCGGCGCTGGACGACATCATATTCGGTTGCGCCAATCAGGCGGGCGAAGACAACCGCAACGTCGCGCGCATGGCGGCGCTGCTTGGCGGCCTGGGAACGACGGCGCCGGGGACAACCATCAATCGCCTGTGCGGTTCGGGGCTGGATGCCGTCGCGATGGCCGCGAGGGCAATCAAGGCGGGCGACGCGGACCTGATCATCGCAGGCGGTGTCGAAAGCATGACGCGCGCGCCCTTCGTCATGCCCAAGGCCGAAACCCCCTTCTCCCGCGCGAACGCCGTCTATGACACGACGATCGGTTGGCGCTTTATCAACCGGAAGCTGAAGGACGAGTTCGGCATCGATTCGATGCCGGAGACGGCGGAGAATGTCGCCACCGACTTCCAGGTGTCGCGCGAGGATCAGGATCTCTTTGCCGCTGAAAGCCAGCGCCGCGCCGCGGCAGCGCAGGCGTCGGGCCGCTTCGACGCGGAGATAGTGGCGGTAGAGATTCCCCAGAAAAAGGGCGAAGCCCTGCGCGTGACGCGCGACGAGCATCCGCGCGAGACGAGCGTCGACTCGCTCGCAAAGCTGAAGCCGATTGTCCGCCCGGACGGAACGGTTACGGCGGGCAACGCTTCGGGCGTGAATGACGGCGCGGCCGCGCTCATCATTGCGAGCGCGGCGGCGGTCGAGAAATATGGACTGACGCCGCGTGCTCGTGTCGTCGGCGGCGCGGTTGCGGGCGTCGCTCCGCGAATCATGGGCATCGGACCTGCGCCCGCGAGCCAGAAGCTGCTCGATCGCCACGGCTTCAAGATCAGTGACATCGACGTGGTCGAGCTCAACGAAGCCTTTGCCTCGCAGGGGCTGGCGGTGCTGCGGCAGCTTGGACTCCCGGACAATGCCGAACATGTCAACCCGAACGGCGGCGCTATCGCGCTCGGCCATCCCCTCGGCATGTCGGGGGCCCGCCTCGCCTTGACCGCCACCGAGGAACTTGGCCGCCGCGGCGCCAGGCGCGCGCTCTGCACCATGTGCATCGGCGTCGGTCAGGGCATTGCACTTATTCTGGAAAATGTGTGAATTTATTTATTGACCGACCAGACGGACAATTATACAAGAGACATTGTAAGTCACAGGAGCGTGCACATGTACACAACCGAACTTGGCAAGGCTGACGCAAACGCACCCACGCCGATCGGACGGGAGGACCCCGCCATGGTCGCAGCGTTCGAGGCGCGTGTCGCCGCCGACGAGTTCATCGAGCCGAAGGACTGGATGCCCGAGGCTTATCGCAAGACGCTCGTCCGCCAGATCTCGCAGCATGCGCATAGCGAGATCGTCGGCATGCTTCCCGAAGGCAATTGGCTGACGCGTGCGCCCAGCTTGCGGCGCAAGGCGATCCTGCTCGCCAAGGTGCAGGACGAGGGCGGCCACGGCCTCTACCTCTATTGCGCCGCCGAGACGCTCGGCACCAGCCGCGAGCAGATGATCGAGGCGCTGCACAGCGGCAAGGCGAAATATTCGACGATCTTCAACTATCCGACGCTCACTTGGGCCGACATCGGCGCGATCGGCTGGCTGGTGGATGGCGCGGCGATCATGAACCAGGTGCCGCTCCAGCGCACCTCCTATGGCCCCTATGCCCGCGCGATGGTTCGCGTCTGCAAGGAAGAAAGCTTCCACCAGCGTCAGGGCTACGAGATCATGATGGCGCTGGCGGCCGGCACGCCAGAGCAGAAGGAAATGGCGCAGGACGCCCTCAACCGCTGGTGGTGGCCGTCGCTGATGATGTTCGGCCCGCCCGACGACAATTCGCCAAACAGCGCGCAGTCGATCCGCTGGCGCATCAAGCGCGAGACGAACGACGAGCTTCGCCAGAAATTTGTCGATGCGACTGTCCCGCAGGCCGAGCTTATCGGCCTCACCCTTCCCGATCCCCAACTCAAGTGGAACGAGGAACGGGGGCATTATGATTTCGGCGCGATCGACTGGGAGGAATTCTACGCGGTCGTTCGCGGCGAAGGGCCGGCGGCCAAGGAGCGAATCCAGGCCCGGCGCAAGGCATGGGAAGACGGCGCCTGGGTGCGCGAAGCAGCCGATGCCTATGAGGCGAAACGCCAGGCGCGCATTGCGGCCTGATTACGGAGAATGAAGTTGAGCAAGGACTGGCCTCTCTGGGAAGTATTCATCCGCTCGCGTGGCGGGCTGGCCCACAAGCATGTCGGATCGGTGCACGCGCCCGATCCCGAGCTCGCGGTGCGGCACGCCCGCGATACCTATACGCGGCGTCTGGAAGGGGTAAGCATCTGGGTGGTGCGCTCGTCCGACATCGTCGCGTCCGATCCTGAACAGGCGGGTTCGATGTTCGAGCCGGCGGAGACGAAGATCTACCGCCACCCGACCTTCTACAACCTTCCCGATGCCGTAAAGCACATGTGATGAGCGGGCTTTTCCAATATTTGCTGCGCCTCGGCGATGACAGCCTCATCCTCGGTCAGCGCCTCAGCGAATGGTGCGGCCATTCCCCGACGATCGAGGTCGACCTCTCGCTTTCGAACCTCGGTCTTGACCTGATCGGCCAGGCGACGCTGCTGCTCGGCTATGCCGGCGAGGTGGAAGGGAAGGGACGCGATGCCGACCGTTTGGCCTTCCATCGCGACGCGCTCCAGTTCCGCAACTGCTTGCTCGTCGAGCAACCCAATGGCGATTTCGCGCAGACGATCGCGCGTCAGTTCCTGTTTTCGACCTACAGCCATGCGCTGTTCCAGAAGCTGACTGGCTCTACCGACGCCCGCATTGCCGAAATCGCGGCCAAGGCCGTGAAAGAGGTGGCCTACCATGCCGATCTCGCCGCCGATTGGGTTGTGCGCCTGGGCGACGGGACGGAGGAAAGCCATCGCCGCATGGCCGAAGGGCTCGACTGGTTCTGGCGCTTTGTCGACGAGATGTTCGAGATGGATGAGGTCGAGCGGTCGCTGGCCGAGTCCGGCGTGGCTGTCGACAAGGCGGCGCTGCGTCCCCAGTTCGATGAAAAGGTGAGCAGCGTACTCGCGGCGGCGACGCTGCAGCCGGCTGCCTATCCCTATCCGATCAAGGGCGGGCGCGTCGGCCATCATAGCGAGCATCTCGGCCACCTGCTTGCCCAGATGCAGTATCTGCAACGCACCTATCCCGACGCTGTGTGGTAGTCGCAATGGGCGCCGCCGCCTCCCTCGATGCCGCCGCGACCGCGAGGATCATGACGATCCTCGGCGAGGTGCCGGACCCCGAGATCCCGGTGGTTTCGGTCGTCGATCTCGGCATCGTGCGCGGCGTGCGTTTGGCGCCGCCTGCGGTTTTGATCACGCCGACCTATACGGGTTGCCCGGCAACACTCGTCATCGAGGCGTCCGTCCGTTCGGCGCTCGATGCGGCGGGTTTCGGTGAGGTGGCGGTCGAGACGGTGCTGTCGCCGCCCTGGACCACCGACTGGATCAGCGACGCGGGCCGCGCGCAGCTCAGGGATTATGGTATCGCGCCGCCCCCCAAGGGCAGCGCCGCCCGGTCCCTCAAAGGGGACGAGCCCGTCGAATGCCCGCACTGCGGGTCGGCGGACACGCAGGAAGTAAGCCGGTTCGGTTCAACGCCGTGCAAGGCGTTGTGGCGCTGCAGAAGCTGCCAAGAGCCATTCGATCGTTTCAAATGCCATTAGGGGGCGTATGTCTGCCACTTTTCATCCGCTCAAGATCGTTGAAGTCCGCCGTGAAACGGAGGATGCGGTTTCGCTTCGTTTCGAGCTGCCCGAGCAGCTCCGCGAAAGCTTCCGCTTCACTCCGGGTCAACACCTGACGCTCCGCAAGGAGATCGACGGCGAGGATGTGCGTCGCAATTATTCGATCTGCGCTGCCCCGCATGAGGGCGAACTGCGCGTTGCGATCAAGCAGATTTCAGGCGGGGTCTTCTCGACCTGGGCCAACGGATCGCTCGCCGCTGGCGAGGTGCTGGAGGTCATGCCGCCGCATGGCAGCTTCACCTGGACCTTCGACGAGCAGCGCAGCGCCACCTATGCGGGTTTTGCGGGCGGCTCGGGCATCACGCCGATCCTGTCGCTTCTCAAGACGACGCTGGAGGCCGAACCCAAGAGCCGCTTCGTGCTGCTCTATGGCAACCGCGCCTCGAATTCGATCATGTTCCTGGAGGAAATCGCGGCGCTCAAGAACCGGTTCATGGACCGGCTCGAAGTCTATCACTTCCTCGAGGATGAGGAGGAGGATGTCGATCTGTTCAACGGCCGGCTCGACAGTGGCAAGATTTCGCAGGTGCTGCAAAGTCTCGTCGATCCGGCCGATATTGACGCGGCGTTCATCTGCGGGCCTGGCCCGATGATGGATGCGGTCGAGACCGGGCTCATCGGGGGCGGTGTGCCGCCCGAGCGTATCCTGATCGAGCGCTTCACGGTTGGCCGGATGTCGGCCGCGCAGGCGGCGGCAGCGCATGAGCTTGAGCTGAAAGCCGCCGGGCGCAAGGTGCTGGTCACGCTCGAAGGCCGCAGACGGACACTTTCCTTCGACGCCGAAAAGGGCAGCATTCTCGAAAATGCGCGCGCTGCGGGAATGCCCGCGCCCTTCGCGTGCAAGGCGGGCGTGTGCGCCACCTGCCGCGCCAAGATCGTGAGCGGCGAGGTCGCCATGAAGGCGAATTATGGCCTCAGCCCCGAAGAAGTCGCGCAGGGCTATGTATTGACCTGCCAGGCCGTTCCATTAACCGACGACGTATCGCTCGACTTCGACGCCTAGAAAAGTAAGGAGATGAGATGCCGATGAACAAATCCACGCTCCTTGAGCGCCGTCACCGCGTTCTCGGGCGCAATGCCCTCCTGTTCTACGATGAGCCGCTCCATCTGGTGCGGGGCGAAGGGGTCTGGGTCTATGACGCGGACGGCAAGCGCTATTTGGACGTCTATAATAATGTGCCGCATGTAGGACATTGTCATCCCCATGTCGTCGAGGCGCTGTGCAAGCAGGCGTCGATACTGAACCTCCACACACGTTATCTTCATGAAAATGTCGTGGAATATGCAGAGCGCCTGACCGCCACCTTTGATGAGGCGCTGTCGACGGCGATGTTCTGCTGCACAGGGACCGAGGCAAACGAACTCGCGCTCCGCATTGCGCGCTTCTGCACCGGTAACAAGGGCCTCATCGTCAGCAACTTCAGCTATCATGGCAACTCGGCCACATTGGCGGAGGCGACGACGGGCCTGCCCGCACCAGAGGCGCTGGCGCCGCATGTCCGTGCGATCCCGATTCCCGATCCTTATCGCGCCCCGGCCGGTCAGTCGCTCTCGGATCTTGCGGACGAATTTGCCCGCCAGGTCGAGCTGGCCGTCAAATCGCTTCAGGACGAGGGCTTCGGCGTCTCGGCCTTGCTTGTGGATACGCTGTTTTCGACAGAGGGGCTTTTGGCGGTGCCGCCTGGCTATCTCGAAAAGGCTGTCGAGCATGTGCGCCGCGCGGGCGGTCTCTTCATCGCCGATGAAGTACAGCCGGGATTTGGCCGCACCGGTGAACATATGTGGGGATATCAGTCCTACAATGTCGTTCCCGATTTCGTCACGATGGGCAAGCCGATGGGCAATGGTCATCCGCTGGCGGGGGTGGTTGCCAGATCCGATCTCGTCGAGTCCTTTGGCACGAAGGCGCTCTACTTCAACACGTTCGGCGGGAATCCCGTTTCCAGCGCGGTCGGCATGGCCGTGCTCGACGTGATCGAGCAGGAACGCCTGATCGATAATGCCCATGATGTCGGTCAATATATAAGGCAGAGCCTTCTTGCCCTGATGGACAAGCACAGCATCATCGGAGATGTGCGCGGCAAGGGCCTTTTCTTCGGAATCGAGTTGGTCAAGGATCGCGCTTCGAAGGAACCGGCAAGCGCCGAGACACGGCGCCTCATCCATCTGATGCGCGATCGCGGCGTGCTGATCAGCAAGATCGGACCCGCGGACAATATCCTCAAGATGCGGCCGCCGATGGTCTTTACGAAGGGAGATGCGGATCTCCTGCTCTCGACCCTCGACGCGGCGCTTGCTGAACTCTGAAAGGCCAGACCACAATGACGGACTTCTATTCGCTGCCAGTGGATGCGCAGGCCGAACGCATGATGGGCCTGGCGCGCGCCGCCTTGCGCTTCTGGGACGGGGACTTCGACCAACTCAAATT
>DATEEP010000155.1:0-2823 GCA_035281095.1 Novosphingobium sp.
CAGCCGCGCCTCCGGGATCATCAGCCTGAGCTTGGCGGCGAAACTGCGCAGGCATACTTCGCTCGTCCCGAGCGGCCCCGGCTCGTAGCTCGCCGACTGCATCCCGAGCTGCACCCGGGTGATCAGCTCCGTGTCCTCGGCATTGACGCGGCGGTTGATCCGCCAGTTGAGGTAGCGCGCCGCCTTCATCTCGCGACGGTCGTCCGGCAGCGCGTAGCCAATCTCGCGGATCACGGTCTCGGTCGCGCTCACCGGCAGGAACTGCATGAAATCGACCTGGTCCGGGTAGATGTCGAACGCGACGTTGGGGAACAGCTTGTAATAGAGCCACTTGCGCTGGTGCGTGGCCGGCAGGTGAGCAACCGCCGGAAGCAAGCGCTGGTAGGCGCGCTCGGACAGATTGGCCGATTCCTTCCCGGCCAGCTCGCCTTCCATCCGGTCGACATGCGCCTGCGCCTCGATCCGGTAGTTGCGGCCGAACAGCCGGGTAAGGCCAGGATGGCCGACCGGGATGTGCAGATGGTCCGAATAATTGTCGGCGATCGTCTTCCAGTTGAGCGGGCGCGGCCGCAGCGTAACGCGGCCCATCACGCGCAAGTCCTCGAAGCGGTACGGTGCGACCTCGGCCTCGTACGGCGCCATCATCTCCGCGACCGAGGGAGCCCCGGGCTTGAGCGCCACGAACAGGAAGCCGCGCCAGGCTTCGAGCGCAACGGGCTTGAGGCCCAGTCGATCAATGTCGATCCCGGGATATTCCTGCCGGTGCGGGACGCCGACCAGCCGGCCGTCACGGCCATAGCTCCAGGCGTGATAGGGGCAGGTCAGCACCTTGGCGCAGCCGCCCGTCCCGTCGAGCAGCCGCGAGCCGCGGTGACGACAGACGTTGGCGAAGGCCCTCACCTTTCCGTCGTCGCCACGGATGACGATCACGCTCTCGCCGAGATATTCGAGGCTACGCCACTCGCCCGGCTCGGCGATCTCGCTTTCGTGGCACACGACCTGCGGCGCGGCGCGAAGGAACGCGGCCTTCTCCGCTTCGAAGAACTCCGGGTCGAAATAGAGCCAGCCGGGTAAGCTCCAATCGGCGAGCGGGTCCGGCGCGGCGCCGACGGACGTCAGATGCGTGGCCATGCGCAGCATCTGCCACGACACCGCCCCCGGCGGCAATCCGGCGTCGTCAGCGGGGCGGGAATTGCGCGTGGACGATCGTCCCGGTCGGGAGCTGGCACTGACCGGCGCCGCCGCCCGAAATGCCCGAGCTTGGCCGCATCAGCGCGAACTGGCAGCGCATGAAGCCGCCCGGCCCCTGGAGGTTGGCGAGCACCTGGCCACTGTAATGGGTGATCGTCTCGCGATCGGGGCCCCACGGACCCCATCCGCCCCAGCCCCAGCCCCAGCGCCGTCCGCCCCAACCGCTGCCCCATCGCCACCCAGGGCCCCACCCGTTCCACAGGGGCCCGTAGTCGGTGACGCGGCTCTCCTGCGTAATCTGGAAAAACGGCCCCTGGAAAACCTGGCCGTTAGTCAGCTGAGCGACCATGGTTCCCCGTGTTGATCCGGTGGCCGTCCAGGTGAACGTGGCCCCAAGATTGCCGGTCGGCGACTGGCCGCTGCCGATGCCCGTGGTTGTACAGCCGGCAGTCGCAATGGCCAGCAAGGATGCCCCCGCGATTTTGAGGGTCGATACACGCATCGTCTTGCTCCTTCTCCACGTTGACAACGGAGAAAGGGCGCGTTCGGCTCCCAATGTTGTTGCCGAGCTGGCAGCTTGCCTTTCGGCGACCATTTCGCCATAGGGCCGCGCGATGGGGTGCGGGCCAGTTTCGCGCCCCAGTTACTTTTGAGACGACAGCCGGAGGGGCGTGCCACTGGGGCACGTCAGCGATCGGCCAAAAGAGAGACGTGAACATGCCGCTCTACGAGCATGTTTTCCTCGCGCGCCAGGACCTTGCTCAGGCACAGGTCGATGCGCTCGCGGAAAACGCCACCAAGATCATCGAAGACAACGGCGGGAAGGTCGCCAAGACGGAGACCTGGGGCTTGCGCTCGCTTGCCTATCGCATCGCCAAGAACCGCAAGGCGCATTACGTCGCGCTCGACGTCGACGCCCCGGCGGCGGCGATTGCCGAGCTCGAGCGGCAGTCGAACATCAACGAGGATATCATCCGCTTCCTCACCATCCGCGTCGACGAGCATGAAAAGGGCCCGTCGGCGATGATGCGCCGCGGCGAGAAGGAGCGCTCGCGCTCCGATCGGATGCCCGACTTCCGCCGTGAAGAGGAGGTCGAATAATGGCCCGCGCATTCTTCCGCCGCCGCAAGTCGTGCCCCTTCTCGGGCAAGGACGCGCCGCGCATCGACTATAAGGACGTGCGGCTGCTCCAGGGCTTCGTTTCCGAGCGGGGCAAGATCGTCCCGTCGCGGATCACCGCCGTCTCATCCAAGAAGCAGCGCGAGCTGGCAAAGGCGATCAAGCGCGCCCGCCACATCGGCCTGCTTCCCTACCTCGTGAAATAAGGAGCGCTCGAGATGGAAGTCATTCTGCTTGAGCGCGTCGAGAAGCTCGGTGCCATCGGCGACGTGGTGAAGGTGAAGGACGGGTTCGCCCGCAATTACCTTCTGCCGCGCAAGAAGGCGCTTCGCGCCAACGACGCGAACCGCAAGCTGTTCGAGACCAACCGGGCGCGGATCGAGGAAGAGAATGCCTCGAAGCGCTCTGACGCCGAAAAGGCGTCGAAGAGCGTCGAAGGCAAGACCGTCCAGCTGATCCGCCAGGCGTCGAACACCGGCCAGCTCTACGGTTCGGTTTCGGCCCGCGACATCG
>DATEEP010000156.1:0-32311 GCA_035281095.1 Novosphingobium sp.
AATGCGCGTTCCAGGGTCGGTGCATCGTCGCTGTATATCATCGCGTGCGTATCGAAGCTGAAGGGCACGCTGGCATCGCCCAGCTCCCGGACGCGGTCGATAGGATCGAGCCGCCGGGTCAGTCCGATCTTGACGATACCCACAACCGCCTTCTCAAGAAAGGAACGGCCATGGCTGAAGCCATCAATAAGGCGGATTTTGTCCGCCACAATCCCAACGAAAATGAAGCTGTTGATCCGTTTTCCCGCACGGAAATCTCGCGGCCCGATCCCGTCGAAGAATGGGATGAGGATACTTGGTTTGAGAAGATCAACGTCGCGCTGGAGAAGTATGGACATCTAGTCAGGCTCCTCAGCGAGCCTTGCATAGATCCCCTGCGCATCGCCGTGCGCCACAGCCTGTTGCAATCTTATGCTCGCGACCTAGGCCGCCTGGGAATCACTGTCGGTGGCCACATAGGCCACGCTTGAACAACATGCCCCCGGTTGGCGACGGCGGCTCATTCGCACATTGCCCCGCTTCGGCGCGGGTTTTCGTAAGATGCTCACAACAATGAGAATCGCGGGAACCGAAGCCCCCGCGATCAATCAAGCGAAAAACAATTGTCTAATGACGAGTGCCAGTTGAGCGATTGAAACCGCAACAGCGAGGGACACTCTAAGCCGTCGAAGATTACGCATGAGCGTATCCTTAGAAGGCCACGACATGCCATGGCGGTAAAGCCATGTGTGCGCGCACACGCAAAATTTCAGGAGAATGGTTGCAGTTGGGTCCGAGGTGACGGCTCCGTTCCGATTGGTCTCTCGGATTGCCCTAGGCCGTTAGGCTGGGTCCGAGTGGGACTTCGGAACGGTTGGCCGTCCTGGTTGCCCTGGACTGCTTGCCGAAGCTTATATGTCGGCGAATTCGCGCAGTCGAGTCTTGGGTGGCGGGGCCAAAAGATATCCACAACCCGGTAGTTAGACAGAATGTTAGACGAAATACAAAATCTGTCGAGCCGCAGGGCGGATGGAGATTTTATCATGCAATTTCAGCGTATTATGGTGAGCCCTGCTGGGTTCGAACCAGCGACCTACTGATTAAAAGCGAGATAAGTTATTGATAAATAATATTTATTTTAGACAAATATCGTTCAAGATCCACTGATTTTTCGACTCTTTATCACTCAAGGCCGTCCGGGGCCGTTTCGCGATCTTCAGTGCAAACCAAGGCGTCTGAGGCCCCGCTGATGACCCGAAACACGCATTTTATTGAGATCGAAATTTCTGGAAAATGTCACGCGGCACCTGATGCGTCGTCCGCGAGGGGAGTTCAGTTTAAACCACCCCGGTCATTCCCAATAACACAGCGAACTCCTGATGTCAGTCGGCGACTGTTTGCTTTTCGATCGGAACCATTGGCAGGCGAACAGCCGCAAGCAACGGCCAGACTGGCAAACGCCACGCTACGAACACGCGTCTTCGACATTCCGCGATTTCAACGGGTCATGGCTTCGGGGTGCACAAGGCGCTCGGCATGTTTCAGGCTGTTCTCGCAGCAAATTTCCAAGATTGCCCTCTGCAGGTGAAGCGTTCAGAGCCTCGGGATCGCGAACGAATCGCGTTTGCCGGAACTTAGTCGAGCCATGCCCACCTAATTTTCACGCCCGAGGCCATGCCCGTATGTGGCACAAAATCCTGCGCTAGAATGCTTCGCGAAGAGCCGCAAGCAATACCGGAGATTACCGAGGCAACGCATTCAGCACCTTCCGCTGGTGCCGGCTGATTTGCGTGGGTTTTTCCCGCGATAATCGTCGAGGGTTTGTCGGAGGACGTTCTGTCTACCCTTGATATCGGTCGTCGCCGGGCCATGAGCGACGTCCTTCGAGAACGGGGTGAAAGCAACACGATCACCTTCGCATCAGCTCTTCGTTGGCTCTGGATGATCGAGAACAGCGTAGTTCTGGCGACAAAGTCGTCTCCATCAAGTGGAGAGTTGCTTGAGCTTCTCGAGCGCCGCCCAGGTATCAGAGCAAGTTTGAAACAAGTAAGTGGGAGTCGGGAAATCATGGGTGGTGGCATCGCGGCCGCATTGCACCGCACGTTCGCCGACCTGGACGAGGAGCTTGCGGATATGTTCTTCGCACGCGTAGCGGATGGAGCGAACTTAGCCGCGGAAAACCCAATCCTACATTTGCGAGAACGTCTTTTGCGAACCCGAAGCTCTCATAGAGTGCGCCTCCCAGAGGCAGACCGAGTGGCGCTCAGCATTAAGGCCTGGAATGCCTACCGTTCTGGTCGTCCCATGCAACTTCTCGTATGGCGCAACCGTGGAGCGGGTCGGGAGCCGCTTCCGACTGCCGCATGAGCGAACGCAAATCCAAAGAACATCCTCAACTGCACGTTCGTTTGAGCGATGCAGATAATGCATTCCTGAGGACCGTGATGGATATGGGAAAGCTCAATAAAACTGACGTCGTCGTCGGTCTTTTTGGAATGGCCAGGAAGTTCGGCCCATCGGCGGTGATAGAGGCGATTCGCCATTCACAAAACGGCAACTCTGACTAACCTTGAGGGTCTTGCTTTGCGCATACTGAGTGCGCCCATGTGAACCGCCCCGGGATTGCCGGAGGCCATTCGGCTTAAATTATGCGGCCATGGGGGTGTCGTCCAGCATGGCGTAGTAGCGTTCCTCGGCTTCGGCAGGTGGTATATTGCCGATGCGGGCGAGTAGCCTGCGGTTGTTGAACCAGTCCACCCATTCGAGCGTGGCGTATTCTACCGCTTCGAACGACCGCCACGGACCTCGCCGGTGGATCACCTCGGCCTTAGTAAAGGCCGTTGATCGTCTCGGCCAAAGCGTTGTCGTAGCTGTCGCCTACGCTGCCCACCGATGGCTCGATCCCAGCTTCAGCAAGGCGCTCGGTATACTTGATCGAGACGTATTGGCTGCCACGGTCGCTGTGGTGGATCAGGCCGCCGCAATGGGCAGGACGCCGATCATGGATCGCCTGCTCGAGGGCATCCAGCACGAAGCTGGCGTGCGCCGTCCTGCTTACCCGCCAGCCCACGATATAGCGCGCATAGACGTCGATCACGAAGGCCACGTAGACGAACCCTGACCACGTCGCGACGTAAGTGAAGTCCGAGACCCACAGCATGTTCGGCGCCTGCGCATGGAACTGCCGGTTCACCTGGTCGAGCGGGCAAGGCGCGGCCTTGTCGCTCATTGTCGTGCGTACCGGCTTACCGCGGATCACACCCTGCAAGCCGAGATCGCGCATCAGCCGTTCCACCGTGCATCGGGCTATATCGAAGCCTTCGCGCCGCATCTGTCGCCACACCTTTCGCACGCCGTAGACGCCGAAGACGCGTACCACCTCCGGCTTCAACATCTGATCACGCTGAGCACGCGACGATAGCTGCGAGGGATCGCGCCGCTGCGCCAGGTGCTCATGGTAGGTGGATGGGGCGATCGGCAGAACCCGGCAGATCGGCTCGACCCCATAGTCTCCGCGATGCTCGTCGATAAACGCGATCATCGCTTGAACGGGCGGTCGAGCTCCGCCTGGGCAAAATATGCCGACGCATTGCGCAGGATCTCGTTGGCCTGGCGCAACTCGCGGTTCTCGCGCTCCAGCGCTTTGAGCTTGTCAGCCACATCGGTGGGCACGCCGGCTCGTTTGCCGCTGTTCACCTCGGCCTTCTTCACCCACTCTAGCAGCGTGTGACCCGAGCAACCGATCTTCTCGGCGATGGATGTGATCGCCGCCCAGCGGGACGGATGGTCGCCTTCGTGATCCAGCACCATGCGGACTGTTGCCAACCGACATGGACAGCTTGAAGGCGTTGTGACCGATATGCCTCTGATCGAATGTCGGCTGAACCGTCAGCACGTCATAGAGCGGCGTAAGGCGAAACAGACCTTTCGGACCTAAGGCCAAGCTGAAGTTCTTGGCGTGTCCATCGGTCGCACCGATAAGCCAGAACACGACCTGGCTCTTGAAGAAGGTCAATCGATCGACGGTTGGATCATCGCTCGCCTTCAACAGGTCCATGATCGCAGCGATACCGGGACCGCCTTGGTTTTGGTATTTTTGCGTCGGAGGAACGCCGAGAGCCTGGCAACAATCCTCCTGGGGCAAGCGGATCAAGCGCCCGCCCCTCGTCCATCGGCGATCGAACCGTTCGACAACCAGGGCTTTGGTACTACCGAATGTCTGCATCTCGCAATTGGCCGCCGGCAGGCCGAATGCGCCCGCCAGCGTCATACAGTAGAATTCGTTCTCGACGCTGTTCGACAGGTCGACGCCGTTAGGCAACCGGCCAATTTGCGGCTTCAATATGTGCGTCGTCGGCGTGACGCCATGGGGACGCAACCATTGGCCTTCGTGCAGGAGCAAGGCGGTCTTTTCCTGAGCGCCTGCGATCGAGATGCGAAACTCGCGGTCAAGATCGACGTCGAGCCCAAGCGGAGCACGGCCGAGATTGGCGAGCATCGCGGCTATATCATCCGACGAAAGCGGCACGCCGGTATAGGCGTCGTCATCGCTACCGATCTCGAAGGTAAATCGATGTCCGTTCACATCGAGGTGGATAGTCTCTTCCTCCGTAAAGGTGATCTCGACATCCGATCCTGGAAACAAGTCCCAGGCATGTTGCAATAAGTGAAGGTAGTCGGTAGGTTTGGTCACGGCGGTCACTTTCGTTGTTGACCGCAGCTCCAATAAGAACACACCCGAGCGCCTGTCAGGAAATTTCCCAGGTGACCTACTGATTTCCTGCCGCTTCCTCGGCCACGCTATTCCCGCGATCCGCGCCCGATCCACTGATTGCGAATGAGGCCATCGCGTGGGTGCGGATCGCAGAATTCCGAATCTCAGTCCTATCTATATTTCGGACTGGGCATCCGCTGGGCACCAGAACGTTCGGTGGGGTTACGCAAGCGATCGAGGTAAAGCGATTTGGCCGCGAACTCGGCTTCGTGAAGCCGCTCGACGATGGCGATGCGGTTACGGCCACGCGATCGAGGGACATTGCCCGACCCTTGCAACCGACTTCGCAGCTTCGCCGCCCTTCGGCGCATACGCGAAAAGTCGGTCATGTTCTGCACCGCGTAGCTCAGGCGCTGCGCACAGCGGGAAGCGAACCGGCCTCCGGCATAATATAGTATCTCGCACCGCTGGCCAGTCACAGGGCACAAGAAATAGCAGCGCCAGCCGCCGAGCGACGATGGCACCCCTTCGATGGCGATGCTCTGTTTGATGGTGCCATCGGGCATATCGCCGCTGATCGTCATCGTGCCGCCGCGTTCGATGTCGCTCAAATCGACGCGTAAGCGCAAGCTGGATGCGCGGAGGCCGCCGATCGACCAGCACACCGTGTCGCATATGCATTCGCCGGCGCGAACAACGCCCAGCCGGCGCAACGCACGCATGTCGAGCGCTAGCATATCCTCGACGTTACCCACATTCGTGGCACGGAGCGCCCCAGACCCGATACCGCCCATCATCACCTCCATGGCATCGGCCGCATCATACACCCGAAGACGCCACGTCTCAGGCCCAGCCTCCGAGTCCCGGACGAGGTGGATGTGCCTGCGGGCGCGGTCTCCGTATCGCCTGAGCAGGCAATTACTGCGAAATCCTGCGGTTTGGAGCAGGTTGGACCAGCTTCCTATTGAGTGGACCGCACTACTATCCCATACAGCGAGCGGAGCCGCCACGCACGGCTCTGGGGCGTAGTAACCCCGAATTAGGTCGGTTGGGCTGCCCGCAGTAGCCCGACACATCCTTGACCCTATGGTCGGGGAGCCTGCGACGTATGTCCAGGGCTCCTCGAGCCTAAAGGTCGTAGGGACCGTACCTAGTTCGGTTTACTAACTCCCCGATCGCCAGGGCATGGTGTGAAGTCGAATAGCGGGGGCGCACCGCGATCGACTTCAGGGGGAATAACTCTTGCTAAAGCAATCCTGGTCGTTGGTGCTGGCGTTCGCCTGCTGCTCATGCAACGCGCTGACCCACTCGTCGCAGTTTGCCGTTCGATGTTCCGGTAGCCAGACGCTCAAGATCAATGCGTCGGACGCGCCGTCCCTCAGCAAGCAAGACGCGCGAACCTATGTGATCGATGAAGGGCGTAAGACGCTCTATCGCGCCGATCCCTACATGGTCGCCAATCTCTGCGCGCTTACAGCGCGACTCTTTCCACACCAATGCCGATGGTTCGATAAAGGCCGAACACGTTAAGCGGGACACCGGTATCGACAGGGTTCTAATCAGCCACGACTATTACTATTTTGGCGGAGAAGGCCCAGAAGTTCCGGCGAAATTTCGAAACGCCAATCGCTACGATTTATGTAGAAAAGTCCGGCAGCGTAAACGCCAAGAAGATGATGGTTGGATCGCGGAATTTGTAGCGTGGCTCCGTACCTTCGGCGACCCAGGCTTTCACGGCAGGCCGTTAGATTGGGTGCTTGAAGATGGCTGAAGCATCCCCACACGCCACGATGTTGATTGGCGACTATGTTCGCCAAGTCATGGCCACCGATAGAATGCCGCAGGAAATTAGACCCGTCTTGTTTGGTCTTTACGGCGAAGTTGCTGGGATCATGACGGCGGCGAAAAAGCAGCATCGCGAGGGCAAGGTTTTCGTCGGTTTTCAGCGAATGGTGGAGGAGGAGTTTGGTGATACGCTTTGGTATCTCACGGCTCTATGCCGACGCTTAAATCTCTCCCTGGAAGACCTGCTCGACGCCGTAATTTCAACCGACGATTATACGTCCATACTCGCCGCGAGCGACATAGAGAATGGGACTCTCTCGCGCGTCGTTATCCCGCGTCAGGTCACTGCATTGGACGATGCACTGATCATACTTGGTCAGGCGGCATCGAACCTTCTGCACCTGTCAAGCGACCAGAGTGATCCACACGCGGTACTGATACCTTTTATCGATTGCTATCTTAAAACCCTCCAAGTGTCGGGCTTATCGTTCGGGGATGTAGCCCGCAGCAATCTGGCAAAGACGCGCGGAAGGTTCGTAGCACCTGATCCAGCCGAACTCCCAACCTTCGATGGGAAATTTGAACCCGAAGAGCAACTTCCCGAGCACTTTGAGATTGAAATCACGCAGCGGGCGGGTGGACAGTGCTACCTTCGTTGGAATGGCGTCTTTATCGGTGATCCGCTAACTGACAACATCCAGGATGCCGACGATTATCGCTTTCACGACGTTTTTCATTTCGCTCACGCTGCCATTCTACATTGGTCCCCAACGATGCGTTCGTTGATCCGGCAGAAGCGCAAGAGCCATAAAATAACGGATGAAACCCAGGATGGTGGCCGTGCGATCGTCGTGGAAGAGGGACTCACTGCGTGGATTTTCTCACGCGCTAAAGAGCTCGATTTCTTTAGAGATCAGACATCTGCTTCCTTCGATATGCTCAAAACCATCGCCGACTTCGTTAGGGGGTATGAAGTTGATCAGTGCCCATTAAATCTGTGGGAACGAGCGATTCTTGATGGATACGCGGTGTTTCGTCAGGTCAGAGAAAACAAGGGCGGCGTCGTGATTGGGGATCGCAACACCAGGACAATCGGATATAGGCCGCTCTAACGAGTGGGACCTATGACGCCGAAAAATTTCGTTTCTCAGCTTGGCGCATTGCAGTTTGCGGATGCGTTCAACCCCTATTCCGATCGATGTTCAGTCCACGACCTGGCCGATGCCCCTCAGCAGCGCGCCGAACTGCTAACTCGCATGCTGGAAAGCGCCACTAGCGCAGAAGTCGATGCCATATGGGTTGGTCGAGACCTAGGCTTTCGAGGGGGGCGCCGAACGGGTTTAGCACTCACCGATGATGTGAATTTTCACAGCCATCTTTCGCGTTGGGGAATTAGTCGCTCCAAGCCGACAGTCGGTCATCCCGTCGCCGAGCGGACGGCGACCATTGTGTGGGAAATGCTCGCCCACATCCCAACTCCCATCTTCTTATGGAATGTCTTTCCGCTGCATCCCCACGACCCAGGCGACCCTTTTACCAATCGAGCACACAACGCCAGAGAACGCAGAGCCGGGACAGAAATCCTCGACGCGCTTGTGCGCCTGCTACGCCCGAAGCGGCTTATTGCCGTTGGCAATGATGCAGACAAAGTCTTGCTGCAGATTTCGGGCGATACCAGCGTGGTGAAGGTACGGCATCCCAGCTATGGGGGGCAAGCTGAGTTCATCCGCCAGATCAGCGAATTGTACCGTATAAAGCAACTAACTCTGCTCTGAACTGGCATCGTCGCTACTGCGGATTTGCGTGAGCGTTCCGAAGGGAAATGCCTTTCGCCAATTCCTCCGGTAATGACAGGCGGGGTAAGAGGCTCGAAGGCTACGTTGTCGCTGTGCGTTTGACAGGCTGGCGGCGTCGGACGAGATTGAGGATTCAGCGGGCGGTTCGACTCACCTGAACGACGGTCAGCTTATGAGATACGCCAAGGTCATCAGCCGAACGTTTCGAGGATGCCTCGTTCTGATGCCCCAATGGTGACCCAACGCTTCCCGAAACGAGCGCCACACCTCAATTTCACCGCTAACCCACTGAAATATATGGTGAGCCCTGCTGGGTTCGAACCAGCGACCTACTGATTAAAAGTCAGTTGCTCTACCGACTGAGCTAAGGGCCCGTGGCACGATGACGGGGTGCGAGCGAGCAGCTACGGGATGCGACGGGGCGGGTCAAGCGCCAGTGAAGCTGTCGCACGGTACGGCCAGTCAGGGGATCGCGCCAGTCCGGACAGATATCCCGCGCGGGTTCGAGTACGAACTCTCTGTTTCGAAATTCCGGATGAGGCACCACCAGCTCGTCGCTCGCCCAGATGCCCCCGCTCCACAGCACTATATCGATATCCAGGACACGCGCGCTCCAGGCGCGGCTACGGGACCGGCGCCCGAACGCTCGCTCGATTTGCTTGCAAAGCGACAACAGCGCCAAGGGGTCTAGATCGGTGGCCATGATCGCGGCGCCGTTGGCATAGCGCCGGCGCGACGGGCCCAGCGGATTGCTGGCCCGCACGCACGAGACACGCTTCACCGTCACGCCGGCCGCTCCCAGCGCCACAAGCGCGGCACGGACGACCGCGCGCGGCGATCCGTGCCTGGCATGCCGTACATTCGACCCCAGGGCGATCAGATAGCGATACCGCATCGGGGCCGGGACGCGCCTCAGATATCCTGGCAGATGCGGCCATAGAGCTGCGGCCGGCGATCCCGGAAGAACCCCATCCCCGCACGGTGCCGAGCGGCGCGGGCAAGGTCGATCTTGGCCGTCAGCACGCCACTCTCGGCGCTGCCGAATTCCTCGACATAATCTCCCCACTCGTCGGTGATGAAGCTGTGGCCGTAGAATGCCTGCCCGTCCTCCTCACCGATGCGATTGGCAGCGACCACAGGCATGCAATTGGACACCGCATGGCCCAGCATCGCCCGGCGCCACATGCGACTGGTGTCGAGATCGGTGTCGTACGGCTCGGACCCGATCGCGGTGGGATAGAACAGCAGCTCGGCCCCCATCAGCGCCATCACCCGCGCGACTTCGGGATACCACTGGTCCCAGCAGATCCCCACCCCGACGCGGGCGCCGGCGACGTCCCACACCTTGAAGCCGTCGTTTCCGGGACGAAAGTAGTACTTCTCCTCGTAGCCGGGGCCGTCGGGAATATGGCTCTTGCGGTAAGTGCCGAGAATCTCGCCGCTCTCACCGATCATAGCCAGCGTGTTGTAATAATGGTGGCCGTCGCGCTCGAAGAAGCTCGTCGGGATCGCGACTTTCAATCGCCGCGCCAACGACTGCATCGCGATCACCGAAGGATGCTCGGCGGTCGGGCGCGCAAGGGCGAACAACTCCTCCCGCTCGTCCTTGCAGAAGTAGGGACCGGAGAAGAGTTCGGGCGGCAGCACGATTTGCGCACCCTTCGCCGCGGCCTGCTCCACCAGCGCCGAGACGGCGGCGATGTTCTCGTCCTCATCCGCGGCGCTGAGCGCGAGCTGCAGCGCGGCGACCGTGACCTCGCGGGGTGCCTGGATCGTCATAGCGGTTGGCCGGGCGGCTATGCGCCGCGCTTGCGGAACAGCAGGGTCATCCGGTCGCTCTCACCGATCGCCCTGAGCTCCTCGCGCTTGGTGGCGAGGGTCGGGGCAAGTTCCCACACGCCGGCCGGGTGATCGGCGGAATCCTTGGGATTGGCGTTGACCTCGCTGGCGCCGACCAGATCGAACCCTTGCGCTTCGACGAGGGCGATCACGTCCTTCTGCCGCATGTAGCCTTTCGAGCCGTCGACGTAGGCGTCGGGCGCGTCGCCCTTGGCGCGATGCTCCTCGATGCCGAGAAGACCGCCGGGCTTGAGCAGCCCGCGGATGATCCCCAGTTCGCGCGGCAGCCAGCCGAACCGCTCGACGTTGTGGACCTGCCGCATGACCAGGACGCGATCGACGGTGCCTTGCAGTTCCTTGGGAAGCGAGTCCGAATTGAACGCCTGCACCTGGGCGCCCTCGAGGCTCCATTGCGCCGCCTTGCCAGGGAACTTCTGCGCGAGGCCGCCGAAGTTATCGGCCAGCTTGGGATCGCTCCCCGGTGCCGGGTTGAGCGCGATGTAGCGGCCTTCCGAGCCCAGGTAGGGAACGAGTATCCGTGTGTACCACCCGCCGCCGGGCATGTAATCCACCACGGTCATCCCCGGCTTGACCTTGAAGAAGGCCAGCGTCTCGGCGGGATGGCGATATTGGTCGCGCGCGCGGTCGGCCTCGCGTCGCGGATGCGCGAGCGCCAGCTCGATCAGGGCCTCGCACCCTTCGCACACCTCCGCGTCGGTCGTCGTCGCCGCAACGGTGTCGGCGGAAACGGGCAGCGAATAGAAACCGAACGACGCCAGTGCGGCAAGGATGAATCGGCGCATCGAAGGTCTCCAGAAAGTCGCGCGGAATCTAGGCGCTTCGCGGCCAATGACAAGGCGCTTCGAGATGCCTATCTTCGGTGGCGAAGCAACGAGAGGCAGGACATGAGTGAACGGGTGACGGCGATCGTGGCCGGCGGGTGCTTCTGGTGCACCGAAGCGGTGTTCCGGGACGTCATCGGGGTCGAGGAGGTCGAAAGCGGCTACATCGGCGGAAACGTGGCCGCTCCGACGTATCGGGCGGTGTGTTCGGGGTCCACCGGGCACGCCGAGGCGATCAAGGTCACTTATGATCCCGCCGTGATCTCCTATGCGGAAATCCTCGACGTGTTCATGGGAACGCACGATCCGACGCAGCTCAACCGGCAGGGCAACGACGTGGGCACGCAATACCGGTCGGCGATCTTCCCGCTGGATGACGGGCAGCGCGAGGAGGCCGAGGCGGCGATCGCGCGGGCAAACGTGGAACTCGGCGGAAGAGTCGTGACCGCCATCGAGGGGCCTGCACCTTGGTACGCGGCGGAGGACTACCACCAGGAATACTGGGAAGGCGAAGGGCAGCGCAATCCCTACTGCCTGGCCGTGATCCCTCCAAAGCTGCAGAAGCTGCGCAAAAGCTTCGCGCACAAGATCCGCAGCATGCCTGAGCTGCCCTGAACGGGACAGGGGCGTCCCACGGCAACACCGTTCGCTCCCGATGCCAGGACCGCCGTTCGGCGTCCGGGCCGAAGCGGCGATCCGCTCGTGACGATGACGTGACTAGGCCGGTGACGTGTCGGGCAGGTCTGTCGCTTGCATGATGGGCGGATTGCGGCAAAAGGTCGACATCTGACCGAGAGAGGATAACCCATGCAGGATGCCGTCGTGACCGCCCCCTATACCCTGGCCGACGCGCTCGACCCCGACTGGCTTACCGGCGCCCTTGCCGGCATCACCGGAGGATCGCGGATCACGCAGGTCGAGGCGGTCGAAAAGTTCCACACGGTCGCCACCAAGCAGCGTTTCAGGGTGGAATGGGCCGATGGTAGCGCAGATCTCTGCCTCAAGGCTTTCCTGGATGCCGAAGGTGCGCCCTCGAGCAGCCCGACGCGGGTGCACGAGCATCGGTTCTACCAGTCCGTCGCGTCCGAACTCGACGTGCGGATTCCGGAATGCGTCAACGCCATCGTCGACGAAAAGGAGAATCACGGCATCACGATCATGCGCGATCTGGTTGCCGACGGCGCACGGTTCGGCAGCGCGCTCGAATCCGTCAGTCCCGATCAGGCCGCGAAGGCGCTGGAGCAGCTCGCGCGGCTTCACGCGAAGCCCCGGATTCTCGATGACCGGCCCTGGATCAAACGGACCCTGTCCGAGCTGGCCTCATGGAACATCGTCTCGCCCGAGAAGCTGCAGGAGTTGCTCGACGGGCCGCGTGGGCGCAATCTCCAGACCGCCACTCGCGATGCGAACCGCCTGATCGAAGGGCTCAACACCCTTGCCGCCCGGTGCGAATCCCTCCCCTCCACCGCCGTTCACGGCGATGCCCATGCGGGCAATATCTTCTGGACCCCGGACGGCCCCGGGCTGATCGACTGGCAGATGATCCAGAGAGGCCATTGGGCCCTCGACGTCGCCTATCAGGTCTGCGCGGTACTCCCGGCGGATGTGGCGGCGGCCCATGAGTTCGCTCTCGTCGACCACTATCTCGACGTTACGCGGGGGCTGGGCGCCGAAGTTCCCGATCGCGAGACCGCGCACGACCAGTACCGTGCCGCGAACATTTACGGATATTACCTGTGGGCCGTGACGACCCGCGTCGATCGTCCGATCATCGAAGAGTTCGTCGATCGGCTGGGCAAGGCGGTCGAACGCAATGACAGCTATGCGGTTGTCGGAATGTAGTCCAAGGCCTGCCACCACACCAATCAAGAACGCAGCCGGACCGATTTCACGGGCGGCGCTACCACGCATCGACACGCCGGACATCGGCAATGGGGAGGATCGAATGGTTCAGGCGGACGCGAGTGCGGAAGAAAAAGCGCCGCGCTATGCTTACTACGCGCTGCTCCTGCTGCTGCTCGCCAACTTCCTGAACTACATCGATCGCAGCGTCATCTCCATCGTCGCCGAACATGTGAAGATGGATCTGGAGCTTACCGACACCCAGCTCGGCTTTCTCATGGGCACGGCATTCGCGGTGTTCTATGGCGTTGCCGGGATCGCCATGGGTCGCATTTCCGACGCGCTGAGCCGCACGAAGCTGATGGCGGTGGCACTGGTCATCTGGTCGGGCTTGACGGCCGTATCGGGCGCGGCGACGAGCTTTGCCCAGCTGGCCGCCGCCCGCATCGGCGTCGGACTGGGCGAATCCGCTTGCAGTCCCTGTTCGCAGGCGCTGCTTGCCGAGTATTTCCCGGCGCGGAACCGGGGAACGGCGATCAGCATCTACCTGCTGGGCACCTACGTCGGTGGAGCTGTGTCCCTGCTGCTTGGCGCGCTGGTCCTGCAGAACTGGCCCGACGCTTGCGGCTATTTCCCCGGAAACGCGTGCGAGCTTGAAGACTGGCGCGCCGCATTCCTGGCCGTGGGACTTCCCGGCCTGATCCTTGCGGTGTTTGTCTATCGCTTGCGTGAGCCGCCTCGGCTGCGTCCCTATGATCCCGCGCCAGTGCCGCATATCGTCGTGCGGGAGATGTCGGCCGCGATCCCGCCCTTGACGCTGTTCAACCTTGCGAATGCCGGCGGCCGCCAGGCGGTGATGCGCAACTTCGTGCTGATCGCGGTTCTGACCGTGATCGGCGGTGCCCTCACCTTCTTGACCGGAGACCTGGCCCAGTGGGCTGCCGTAGGCGTGGGAGCTTACTCGATCCTCACCTGGGGCCAGGTGATGAAGCTGCGCGACCGACCGCTGTTCGCCTTGACCTTCGGTTCTCCGACGTTCGCCAGCATGATCCTGGGTGGCGCGCTATGCGCCTGTATGTCGGCCGCGATAGGATCGTGGTCCGCACCGTTCGCGATGCGCGAACTGGGTGCGTCACCGGTCACAGCCGGATTCTATGTGGGAATCGCCGGCTCGCTGGGCGCGGTGTTCAGCGTTCCGCTGGGAGGATGGCTCGCCGACAAGTGGGGCCAATACGATGTGCGCGCACCGATCTGGATAGCCCTGATCGGAATGCTGGCGTCGATCCCGTTCATCGTCTGGATGGTCATGGCTCCGGACCTTCAGACTTTCGCGGTAGCGACCATGCTCCATTCCTTCTTCGGCAACGCCTGGGGCGGCGCCAATGCCAAACTGTCGCAAGATCTCGTCATGCCTCGCATGCGCGGGGCGGCTTCCGCCTGCTTCACGCTGTGCATGACCGTGACTTCGGCCGGGTTCGGCCCTTATACCGCCGGAAAAGTCAGCCAGTTGACCGGATCGCTGTCCACCGGTCTGCTGAGCATCCTGGTCGTCGCCCCGTTCGCCGCCGCCCTGTTCGTCTATGCCGCGGCCAAGCGCAAGGCGGAAACGCCCGAAAGGCTGATCCGGCGCGCGCGCGAGGCAGGGGAGCCGATCCCGGCCTAGACCCGTTCCGTTTCAGATTGAACCGGAACGAGTCCGGATATTCTTGGTTTGCCGTGATTTCCGCGCCGGCAGGTGATTCCACCTGCCTCGAAATCACTCTAACTCGACCCTACGTCAGGCCGCTCGCCAGAGCCGCCGCCAGGTCGCGGGAAAGCGGAATATCGAGCGGCGGCATCGCCAGTCCGCGCAGGGCATGGATTTCGAACCAGCCGATTTCGTCGGCGTGAAGGCGCCGCGCCGTCCCTTGCCAGCGGCGGCAGGCATACAGCAGGATCACGAGCTGGCGGTCCGACGGCGCGCCGTTCAGGCCGCCGGAAGCGAATGATACCGGGTGCAGGTCGCCGGCCTCCAGGCCAAGGCCCAGCTCCTCGTCGATCTCGCGCAGCAGCGCTCCCTCGACCGTCTCGCCCGGCTCCACCTTCCCGCCCGGAAACTCCCATAGCCCGGCGTGCATGGTTCCTGAAGCCCGCCGCTGCATAAGTACCTGGTCGCGAGCGTCGATCAAAGCGACCGCGACGACGAGGAGCGGTGTCGAAAAATTTTGCAAACGAGGCTCCATCGTTAGTGGGTTCTTAACCTCGAACTGAGAAATGCCGAAATGGTCGATCAAGGCGCAGGATCGTTATCACAATGAAAACACTGCTAAAGCGACTGCGAAAAGACGCGCATGGCACCTCCGCGATCGAATACGGCCTTATCTGTGCCGCGATTGTCATCGGCGTGGTAGCAGCGGTCGATGGGCTTGCCGATGAGAACACCGGCATGTGGGCAAGAATCTCCAGCAAGACAGCAGCTGCACACAATAGTGTGAATTAAACTTTCCTAAAGACTTTTCACATATTCCGACATCTGTCCGAGCTGCACTGCAAACTGGGACCGGGTACCGAAGACTGCAATCAGGAGACACATCATGAAGTTCATCAAGAAGCTCTTCCGCAACGACGAAGGCGCCACCGCCATTGAATACGGCCTCATCGCCGCCCTTATCGCGGTTGCCGCGATCAGCGCGATGCAGGGCATGGGCGAACAGCTCGAGAAGACGTTCAACACCACGTCGAAGACGATGGCCGAAGCCGAAGATTGATCCTCGGGTTCTTTGAAGCGAGTTGGGCGGCAGGGAAACCTGCCGCCCTTTTCGTTGGGCGTGATTATACTAAACGAACCCATGGCCCGATCGGATCTCAATAGGTGACGATCTTCACCTTGTCGCCGGGCCGGAGTGTCGAATTGGCTGACAGTCCGTTGAGCACCAGGAACCGCTCTAGCTTCGCGTCGGTATAGGCCATCCGCGTCGCGAGCGAGGACGGCGTATCACCGGCGCGCACGGTCACCACATCGAGCACGCGAGGCCGGACTTTCCCGGCTTCCGCGGCCGAAATCCTCCGCATAGACTTGAACATCGCGTCGAACTGCGAGGCGCTGCCCGCCTGCGATATCGTCATGAAGTGAAAGGCGCGGTCGGCCGCGAACTGGTAGGCGAAGATTACCACGTCCAGCTGGCTGGTCCCGTTGTTCACCCGCGCCGCGCCGTATGCGGCAGGCAACCCGTTGACCGTTGTCCGGGTGACCTGCGACGGCGCGATCTTCGCCTGCCCTTGCGCCGTGAGCGCGCCGAAAGCATTGCGCACATAGGCATCGAGATTGCCGTCGAACGCGGCCCCGGTGAACGCCGCCTTGCCCGACTGGCCGCTGATCGACACCGACGAGGTGCCGTTGACCATGTAAAATCCGTTGGGCGCGGTGAACGCCAGCATCAGTTCGGGATGGACGAAGCTGCGACCGTCGACGATGCCTTGGCGCGGATCGTCGCCATAGGTCAGCCCGTCGATGCTGCTCAGGAACAGGTCGCGGTTGGTCCTGCCGGTGGCTTTGGCGCCGGCCCGGGTCAAGGCGGCGCGCACGCGGGACGCCGGGTCCGGGTGGGTCGATGCCCACTCCGGCACGCGATTACCCGTGCCCTGCAGCCTGGCGTCGAGCGCATTCTGCTGCGCCAGGCTTTGCAGCACCGTCGACATCGCGCGCGGATCGTATCCGGCGCGCTGGAGGTAGGCGATGCCGAGGTTGTCGGCCTCGGTCTCCTGCCCGCGCGAGTAGCTCAGGGTAAGGAGCTCCGTCCCCTGCGAGAACACCCGCTGGCCAAGCTGGCCCAGCGCCCCGTCGCCCAGCAGCGCGCCGGAAAGCACGGCGCCTAGTACGCCGATGATCGAGTTGCGCGTCGCCGCCTTCTGGCGCTTGGCCGCATGGCGGGCCGCGACGTGGCCCACTTCGTGGCCCAGGACCCCGGCCAGTTCCGCCTCGTTGTTCATCAGCGCGGCAAGCTGGCGGGTGACGTAGATGTAGCCGCCGGGAATCGCGAAAGCGTTGTTTACTGGCGAGTTGAGGAGCGAGACGGTGAAGTCCGAGCGGGCGTTGCCGAGGCCGGATTGGATCGCGATGGTCTTGCCGACCGTCTCGACATAGGCGGCCTGCGGGCCATCGACTTTGCCGCCGAATTCCGCGAGCAACTGCGGGTGTGCCTTCGCTCCCTGCTGCTTGTCGGTCTGGCTGATCGCCGTGACCGTCGACGGAAGCTTCGCGGTTTTCTGTGCCTGGACCGGCGCGGACCAGCCTTGGATCGCCAATGCAACGGCCATGCAACCGCCGAGCATCAGGCCCGCCCGGGTGCCTTTGCGGAACTTCGCCATATCCTCGCCCTCCTTCGGCCGTTGTGCGCAATTTGTAACTCGGGCGCCACCGCGATGTTCCCTTCATCGCCGGGCCAGCGGGTGGCGCGCGTTGACCAGCGCCACGAGCCGGGCCGCGTCGACGTGGGTGTATATCTGTGTCGTCGCGATGTCGGCGTGGCCGAGCAGCGTTTGCAGCACGCGCAAGTCCGCGCCGCCTTCGAGCAGATGCGTGGCGAAGGCGTGGCGCAGGACATGGGGGGAGACTTTGGCGGGCGCGATCCCCGCCCTGCCCGCCAGTTCGCGCAGCAACTGGAACAGGCGGATGCGGGTGAGGTGCCCGGTCTTGCCGCGCGAGGGGAAGAGCAGCCCCGAAGCGCCCGGTCGCAAGGGCAGCCAGCGCGTCAGCACGGATCGCGACCGCCCGCTGATCGGGACCATCCGCTGCTGCCCGCCCTTGCCGGTGATCACCAGGAACGGCGCATCGCGCGGCACCGCCGCCAGCGGCAGCGACACCAGTTCGCTCGCTCTGAGGCCCGACCCGTAGAGCAGCTCGACCAGCGCGAGCAGCCGCACGGCGGCGGGTTCGCTTCCCGCTGCCTCCTCCTCGGCCCGGACGAGCAGCGCCTCCACTTCGCCATGCGACAACAATCGCGGCAGCGGGCGGCGGCTGCGCGGGCGCGGGAGGGACCCCGACGGATCGTCCTCCCGCACGCCGTCGTCCACCAGAAAGCCGTAGAACTGCCGCAGCGCCGAGCATTTGCGGGCAAGGCTGGAGGCGGCAAGGTCCGACCAGGCCTGCCCCAGCGAGGCGAGCGCGCCCGCATCCGCCCCGGCAAGCTCGCCGATCGCCGCCTCCGCGCCTTCGAGGTCGCGCCGGTAAGCCGCCAGCGTGTTTGCCGCGGCGCCGCGCTCCGCCGCCAGCATCGCCAGGAAATCGTCGATCCGCGCCCCGCTCATGCCCGGCGCCCCGCGGTCAGCCGCGCGCGACCGCCTCTGCGGCGATCATCCGGGCCTCGCCTTCGAGCCCCACCTGCCGCAGCGTCGAAACGATGGTGTAAAGGTAGCGCGGTGTCATCTTGTCCCACCCGGCGCCCTGCATGCCAAGACCGGCCAGCATCGCCACCAGCGCCGGATTGTCCACCTCGGCCGCGCTGCGGATCATGCGGGTCCAGCGCGACTGCCGGTCGAAGTCGATGCCGAGATCGCCGGCATAGCTGTTGCGGGTTCCGTCCGATATCCGGCCCAGCCCGGCCAGGCCGGCGACGAGGAACGCCGATTTGCGCGAGTCCGGGCTGCCGTCGGCATCGACGAAGCTTTCGAGCGCGCCCAGGTCGACCGACCCTGCCCCCGGTCCGGTCAACGCGATCAGGGCCCAGCCCTCGCTGCCTTCGGGAACGACGTTGGCCCAGCGCGCGGCATTGCGGTCGAGCCCCACCGCCAGCATCGAGGAAACGAGCTGCGAGGCGTTGTCCGCCAATGCCGGATCGACCGGAAGGCGCGCGGCGGCAAAGCCGGTGAGCACCTGGCGCGAATAGCGCGCGACCGGATCGTCGCCCACTTCCCACAGCTTCTGCATCGCCGTCACCCGGCCCGCCGACGAGGCCAGGACATACGCCCCGCGCAAGTCCTCCGCCCGTTCGGACCAGTCGCCGGTCACGTCCGGATCGGTGTAGATCTGGCCATAGAGGTCCACCATCGCCGAGCCCGACAGCACCCCGAAGGCGGCGGCGCGGTCGGCGGCGGCGGCGCGGCGCTCCAGCCCCAGCATCGGCGCAACCGCCGAATAGGCGTCGTAGCGCGGATCGGCGCCCTGCATCAGCGTCTCGGGCGGCTTCAGCCCGACGGCGAGCGCCAGTCCGTATCGCCAGGGCGTGATCTTGTCGACATTGTCCCATTCGATGGTGACCGCCCGCCGGACCTTGCCGGCGGCGCCCGCGTATTTCTGCGCCAGCAGCACGTCGATCGCGGGCATCTTGCCCGTCCGCAGCGCATGGTCGAGCTGCTGCAGGGAATACCGATCCTCGCCCCGGAACGCGCGGCAAATCAGCCCGGCCGTCTCCCATTGCGGATCGGTGCGCATGGCGCCGCGCGTTATCATCGCCGGGCAGATGCCGGTGAAATCGCCCGTCGCGACATAGGCGCTGAACGCGGCGTTGTTCAGGATGGGTGTCCAGTTGCCGGTATCGATGTCCTGAACCAGCGCGCGCGCCGCTTCCGCCTCGCCCATGCGGACGAGCAGCCCGGCGCGAAGTCCGGCGAAATCGCCGGCGTTCATGCCCGCCGGGGTATCGAGCCGCGAAGCCAGCGCCCGGCGCAGCAGGATATGCCCCCAGCGCGAAACCATCAGCCCCTTGTTGCCGGCAAGCGCCGCCCGGATCAGCGACGGCCGCTGGCTGCTGACCGAATTGGGCGCGAAACCGCCTTCGCGCTCGTCGATGATGCCGATCTGCTCGGTCGACCGCCGCGCGCCCGGCGAGATATCGAATTGCGGCGTGAGGCCGAGCGCGACCTCAAGCTCTTCCGGTGTCATCTTCTCGAGCTGCTCCAGCGTCGGCAGCTTGGCGAGGACGGAGGGATCTGCGGGCGGGCCCGATGGAATGCCCACGCCCGAAGGAGAAGCCGGCGGCAGGGGCTGAACCACGGGCGACGAACCGGCGGCAGGCACGCTCGTCGAGGCCGGTCCGCCAGGGCGTGCCGGCGTCGCGGGAACCGGCGCGGGCGCGGGAGCCGGATCGTCGAATCCGGGAGGGAGCAGCGATTGGGGCGCATTCTGGGCAAGCGCCAATGCCGAAGTCAGCGCCAGCGCGGCGCCGGCAAGCAGATGCGCCGCTTTCATCGGGCCGCTCCGGGCACGGCCACGGGTTCCGCGATGGTGCGGAGGGGCACTGCGCCGCCGTCGATCCAGGCGAAGGCAAGCAGGCCGACCATGGCGGTCACGGCTGCCGCGATCAGCCAGGCTCCCGCCGAGGTGTTGCGTTTCGCCCTCCTCACCACCGTCGTCACACCCGATCCTTACCGATGCCAACCCTTACCACGCTTGCGCTGCGGACTAGCGCATCTATAGCCATGGCTGCAATGGACCTTAGGCAATCCTCCACGGCGCCCCACTACTCACAGGCGGAGATCGAGACGCTGGCACGTCGCATCGACCGTCCCGTCGTGCTCGTGGGCATGATGGGCGTGGGCAAGTCCAGCGTCGGCAAGCGCCTGTCCGCCGTGCTGGGCGTACCCTTCGTCGACGCCGACGAGGAGATCGAGAAGTCGGCGCAGATGTCGATCCAGGAGATATTCGACCATTACGGCGAAGAGCATTTCCGCGATGGCGAGCGCAGGGTCATCGCGCGGCTGATCGAAGAAGATGCCGGCCACAAAGTGATCGCGACCGGCGGGGGCGCTTTCTGCAATCCCGAGACCCGCCGGCTGATCCTCGACAGGACGATCGCCGTGTGGCTGGACAGCGATCTGGACACCCTGGTCGAGCGGACCTCGCGCAAGGACAACCGGCCGCTCCTGCGCGACGGAGATCCGCGCGAAATCCTGGGTCGGCTGCGTGAAAGTCGCGCGCCGTTCTATTCGCGGGCACCGATCCATGTCACCAGCAGCAACGGGCCGCACTCCAAGACCGTGTTCCAGGTACTGAAGGGGATCGAGCAATGTCTGTGATTCCGGTCGATATCGCCGGGCGCCCCTACGAAGTGCGGATCGGCGCCGGGCTTCTGGCGGAACTGGTGCCGCATTGCCGGGGCCGCTTGCGCAAGCGCGACGTGCCGGTGGTGACCGACACCAATGTCCATGCCGCCTGGGGCGGGGTGGTGGAGGCCGCCTTGCGCGATTCCGGCCATGTGCCGCATTGGCGCATCCTTCCGGCCGGCGAAGCGACGAAGAACTGGGATCAGCTCGCGGCGACCGTGAACTGGCTGCTGGACCTCGGCGTCGAGCGCGGCGATCACGTGCTGGCGTTGGGCGGCGGCGTCATCGGCGATCTTACCGGGTTCGCCGCCTCCATCGCCAAGCGCGGGTGCCACTTCATCCAGCTGCCGACGACGCTGCTGGCGCAAGTCGATTCAAGCGTCGGCGGCAAGACCGCGATCAACGTGCCGGCGGGAAAGAACCTCGTCGGCGCGTTCCACCAGCCCGCGCTGGTGCTTGCCGACCTTGCCGCGCTCGATACCCTGCCCCCCCGCGAACTGGTCGCCGGTTATGCCGAAGTGGTGAAGTACGGGTTGATCGGCGATGCCGACTTCTTCGCGTGGTGCGATGAGAACGGCGGCAAGCTGCTCGCCGGAGACGCCGCGGCGCGCGAATATGCGGTGGCCTATAGCGTGGCGGCCAAGGCCCGCATCGTCGCCGAGGACGAGCGCGAGACCACCGGCGCGCGCGCGCTGCTCAACCTGGGCCACACGTTCGGCCATGCCCTGGAGGCCGAGACGGGCTACTCCGAGCGGCTCCTCCATGGCGAGGGGGTGGCGCTGGGAATGGTTCTGGCCGCGCGCTATTCGGCGCGGCGGGGGCTGATGCCGATGGCGAGCGCCGACCACATCGCCTCACACTTCGCGGACGTCGGGATGCCGCGTGACATCGCCGCGCTCGGCCTCGACTGCGGCGGCGAAATGCTGGCGCGGCACATGCTGCACGACAAGAAGATGGATGCCGGCACCCTCCCGTTCGTGCTGATGCGCGGGATCGGCAAGGCTTACCTCGATCGAGAGGTCTCGCTGGAGGATGTGTCGGCGTTCCTCGACGAGGAACTGACGCGCGCTCCCGCATAGGAACCCCCCCAAGTTTCGCCGGAACATCGTCGTCGGTTGCGCGTTCCACCTGAGACGGCGGGCATATCCTCGTCTTGGCATCAGTCCGCCGACGCATCCGGTCGGGGCTTGACTTGTCACGGCACCGGCAGGACGGTCGCGGTGGCTCGCGTTCGTACCCCCATGTCTGAATGTCGAGCCCCGCGATTGCATGCAGGTGAAAGGATCCGCAGATATGTCAGAGACCGTTTCGCAAACCGACCACGAGCCGAACCGCTGCATTGCCTCAGACCGCGTCGAAGGTACGCGGGTCTACAACAAGCAGGGCGAGAAGCTCGGCACCATCCGCCACTTCATGGTCGACAAGCGCTCGGGCCAGGCCCAGTACGCGGTAATGGAGTTCGGCGGCCTGCTCGGCATGGGCAGCGAATCCTATCCCATTCCCTGGAACATGCTCGATTATGACGAAGGCCAGGGCGGTTATGTCGTCGATATCGACAAGGACAAGCTGGAAGGCGCGCCGCGCCACGACCAGCACACCATCTGGGACGACATCTACGGTCAGCGGATCTATTCGTACTACGGGTTCCCCTACCCGTACTTCTGATCGCCAGGAACCGGAACGAGCCCGGCCCATCCCGCTGCGACTAGCCTCACCTGCGGTTCGGCAAGTCTCGCTCCCCTCCCGCTTGCGGGAGGGGCCGGGGGGTGGGCCTCGCCGCCTTCCCCGAAGCCGGATGATTTTACATTGCTTCGTCATTGCGAGCGAAGCGAAGCAATCCAGGGCGGTGGCTCACTACCCTGGATTGCTTCCCCCGGATCAAGTCCGGGCTCGCAATGACGAAGTCATTCCAGTTCGCCGTGATTTCGAGATGCATTACTCCAGCTCGAGGATCACGGCGTCCACCGCCAGGCTGTCACCCGCCGCGACATTGATCTTGCCGACCGTGCCGGCCTTCTCGGCGCGCAGGATGTTCTCCATCTTCATCGCCTCGATCACCGCGAGCGGCTGCCCGATCTCGACCTTGTCCCCTTCGGCGACGTCGAGCGAGACCAGCAGCCCCGGCATCGGACAGATGAGGTAGCGCGAGAGATCGGGCGGGATCTTTTCGAGCATGTGATCGGCCAGATGCGCGACGCGGGCGGGGAGGACGCCCACCCGGTGCGAGGCGCCGCGCGTGGTCAGCACGAACCCGCCGCGCGTCACCGCGACTCTCAGCGCCAGGACCTCGTCGCCGATCTCGGCCTCGATCAGGCGATCGCCCGGCGTGTATTCCATCTCGAGGTCGATGGCCCGTCCGTCGACCGTAAGCTCGTCCTCGTGGAGTTCGACCGCATAGCGCACGTGATCGATGAACACGGTCCACTCGGCCGGCGGATCGAGCGTATCGGCCAACTGGCCATCGACCCTGCGCGACCGGTCGGCCCGCGCGCTCGCCAGGAACCCGGCGATGGCGGCGAGCCGCGCTTTCAACTCGTCCGAAGACGCGGCGCCGGCAAAGCCCTCGGGATATTCCTCGGCGATGAAGCCGGTGGTCAGTTCGCCCGAGCGGAAGCGCGGGTGCTGCATGATCGCCGAGACGAAATCGACGTTGTGACCCAGCCCCTCGATCTCGAAGGCGTCGAGCGCGGCGATCTGCTTGTCCGCCGCTTCGTCGCGCGTCTCGCCCCAGGTGATCAGCTTGGCGATCATCGGGTCGTAGAACATCGACACCTGGCCGCCTTCGTAGACGCCGTCATCGACACGCACGCCGTCCACCCCGCGCCGCCCGTTCGCCGCGCCGTCGTCGGTCCAGCCATCGACCGGCGGGTTATAGCGGATCAAGCGCCCGGTGGAGGGCAGGAAGCCGCGATAGGGGTCTTCGGCATAGACCCGGTTCTCGATCGCCCAGCCGTCGATGCCGATGTCGTCCTGCGTGAAGGCCAGCTTTTCGCCGGCGGCGACGCGGATCATCTGCTCGACCAGGTCGATGCCGGTGATCGCCTCGGTGACGGGATGCTCCACCTGAAGCCGGGTGTTCATTTCCAGGAAATAGAAGCTCTCGCCGGTCGGATCGGCGCCGGAGACGATCAGCTCGACCGTGCCGGCGCTGTAATATCCCACCGCGCGCGACAGGGCGACGCACTGCTCGCCCATCGCCTTGCGCATCGCCGGCGTCACGAACGGCGAAGGCGCTTCCTCCACCACCTTCTGGTGGCGGCGCTGGATCGAGCACTCGCGCTCGTTCAGGTAGAGGATGTTGCCATGCTTGTCGCCGAGGATCTGGATCTCGATGTGGCGCGGGTTGAGGATGAACTTCTCGATGAACACGCGGTCGTCGCCGAACGAGTTCAGGCCCTCGCGCTTCACGCTCTCGAAGCCCTCGCGCACGTCCTTCTCGTCGTAGGCAAGCCGCATGCCCTTGCCGCCGCCGCCCGCCGAGGCCTTCATCATCACCGGATAGCCGATCTCGTCGGAGATGCGCACCGCGTGCTCGGTATCCTCGATCTCGCCGACGAAGCCGGGGACGACGTTGACGCCCGCTTCCCTGGCGAGCTTCTTGGACTCGATCTTGTCGCCCATCGCCGCGATCGCGCCCACCGGCGGCCCGATGAACGCGATGCCTTCGGCCGCGAGCGCCTCGGCAAAGCTGGTCCGCTCGGACAGGAAGCCGTAGCCCGGATGCACCGCCTCGGCGCCGGTCTGCTTGCAGGCGGCGATGATCTTGTCGACGATCAGGTAGCTCTCGGACGCGGGCGGCGGACCGATATGCACCGCCTCATCCGCCATCCGCACGAACGGCGCGCGCGCGTCGGCATCGGAATAGACCGCCACGGTGGCGATGCCCATGCGACGCGCGGTCTTGATGACCCGGCAAGCGATCTCGCCCCGGTTGGCGATGAGGATTTTCTTGAACATCAAATTTACTTTCTCCGAGATCGAATAGGCAACACGATTGCGAGGACGAAGGAACCTATTGCGAGCAGAAAGAAGGCAATGCCTCTGATGTCACAGGTTGCCGAGGGTTCCCAACCGACAGCGGGGTCTGCCCACGAGATACATCCCGGCATTGCGATGAAAAAGTACGCCAGAATGGTAACAACACATGCCACGCCCAGTCCCAAAGCAATTAGAAATAGGGTCAGAAGGTTATGAAGGCATCCGCCCCCTGACACGTCTTCTCCTACCATCGTTCACACCACCTTCGGCGCAGGCGCGCCGCGCAGCAGGCCTTCGGTGCTGAGGTCCTCGTCGATCTGCGGCCAGTGGATGCCGTAACCCCCGCCGCACAGCTCCCACGTCGCGCGGTCTTCCGCCGTTGCGCACAACAGCCGCGGATACCATGCCAGCGGCGCGGAAATCGTTCGTTCGGCCAGTAGGTCCACCATCAAGCTATGCTCGTCGAAATGCACGTCGAGCACGCGCTCGTCACCGACGTCGAATGATCCTCCCCTGCAAGGGGAGGTGGCAGCCCGCAGGGCTGACGGAGGGGTGTGGCCGCCCAACGCGCGCGCCATGGCAGCGGCGATACCCCTCCACCACCGCTCCGCGGCGGTCCCCCTCCCCCACTGGGGGAGGATCTGCGAAACCGCAGAATTCACTCCGCCGCCTCCCGCATAGCGCACGGACGCGGCGGCTCCGCAGCCATCGCCTTCAGCCCCAGCCGCGCCAGCATCGCCGCGTCGGCGTCGTCGCCGGCGTTGGGGGCGGTCAGCAGCGTGTCGCCGGTGAAGATCGAGTTCGCGCCGGCCAGAAAGCACAGCGCCTGCGTCGACTCGCTCATGGACTCGCGGCCGGCCGACAGCCGCACCATGCTGGCCGGCATCGTGATCCGCGCCACGGCAACCGTTCGCACGAACTCGATCTCGTCGATCCTCGCCAGCGGCGTGTCGGCCAGCATGTCGCCCAGCACCGTGCCCTTGACCGGAACCAGCGCATTCACCGGCACGCTCTGCGGATGCTCCGGCAGTGTGGAAAGCGTGTGGATGAATCCGACACGGTCGGCGCGGGTCTCGCCCATGCCGACGATACCGCCCGAGCAGACGTTGATCCCGGCGGCGCGGACGTTCTCGAGCGTCTCCAGCCGGTCCTCGAACGTGCGGGTGGAGATCACTTGCGGGTAGCGCTCGGGCGAGGTGTCGATGTTGTGGTTGTAATAATCGAGCCCCGCCTCGGCGAGCATGCCCGCCTGCCCGGGTGTTAGCATGCCCAGGGTCATGCAGGTTTCCATGCCCATGGCGCGCACGCCCTCAACGATCTGGACGATCGCGGGCATGTCGCGGTCCTTGGGACTACGCCAGGCAGCGCCCATGCAGAAGCGGGTGGAGCCCTGATCCTTGGCCCGCGCGGCCGATTGCAGCACTTCGCGCACGTCCATCAGCCTGGTTGCCTTGACGCCGCTGTCCGCGGAGACCGACTGCGAACAATAGCCGCAATCCTCCGGGCAGCCGCCGGTCTTGATCGAGAGCAGCGTGGAAAGCTGCACCTCGTCCGCCGCGTGGTTGGCGCGATGGACTTCGGCAGCGCGGAACAGCAGTTCGGTGAAAGACAGATCGAACAGCGCGGCGATCTCGTCGCGGGTCCAGTCGGTGCGAGGTTCGGTGGAAAGGACGGGGCTCATACCGGCTTCCTCGCCAGATAGACGCCCAGCGCCATGACCGCGATGCCGAGCATCCGCTTGCCGGTGATCTCGGCCTTCATCGCGCCCCACAGCCCGAAATGATCGATCAGCGCCGCCGCGACGAGCTGCCCCAGCAGCACGAAGAACACCGCGTTGCCGACGCCGATCCGGGGCGACGCCCATGTGATCGACAGCGCGTAGAAGATCATGAAGACTACGGCGAAATAGAGATGCGGCTTCTCAAGCGTGAAGTTCGACGCCTGCGGCACCCCGCCCGCAACGACCATGACCCCCGCGGCCAGCACTGCGCCCACCGCAAACAGCACCGCCGTCGCCCCCGATGCGCTGCCGAGCTGCTGGCCCAACGTCGAATTCCACGTCGCCAGGATCGGGATGCCGATGCCGGTCAGGAACATGAGCGCGGCGATGGGCGCGAAGGCGGAGTGGCCCTGCACTTACTCCGCCGCTTCCAGCTCGCTACCCACCGGCGGCATGTTGTGGCCGAGCAGCCGCAGCACGTCGGCCGCGCATTCCACCACGTTGGAGCCGGGGCCATAGATGCCCTGCACGCCGGCATTGCGCAGGAATTCATAGTCCTGCGGCGGGATCACGCCGCCCGCGATCACCTTGATATCGGTGCGTCCCTTTTCACGGAGACGGTCGATAAGCTCGGGAATCAGAGTCTTGTGCCCGGCGGCCAGGCTGGATGCGCCGACGACGTCCACTTCGCTCGTCAGCGCGAGCACGACCGTCTCCTCCGGAGTCTGGAACAGCGGCCCGGAGACGACCTCGAAGCCCATGTCGCCGAATGCAGAGGCGATCACGTTGGCGCCGCGATCGTGGCCGTCCTGGCCCATCTTGGCGACGAGCAGCTTGGGCTTGCGGCCAAGACGGCGCTCGACCGCCTGCACACCATCCAGCACCTGCTGCCAGCGGCCATCGCCTTCATAGGGGGCGGCATAGACGCCCTTCACCGGGGTCGGCAGGGTGCCGTAGCGATTGAAGCTTTCCTCCATCGCCGAGGAGATTTCGCCCAGCGTGGCGCGAGCGCGGGCGGCCTCCACCGCGTGAGCGAGCAGGTTGTTCTCGATCGACTGCGGGCCGGCGGCGGCCTTGCGCAGCGCGTCGAGCGCGGCCTGGCACCCCGCCTCGTCACGCTCGGCCTTGGTCCTGTTGATGCGGGCGATCTGCGCCTCGCGTACCTTGGTGTTGTCGACTTCCAACGTTTCCAGCAAGTCTTCGTTGGCGAGGCGATACTTGTTGACGCCGACGATCACGTCGTCGCCCCGGTCCACCCGCGCCTGCCGCGCGGCGGCGGCGGTCTCGATCATCGCCTTGGGCCACCCGGCACCGACCGCCTTGGCCATGCCGCCTTCCGCCTCGACCCGCTCGATGATCTCCCACGCCTTGTCGACCAGTTCCTGTGTCAGCGCCTCGATGTAATAGCTGCCGCCCAGGGGATCGACGACCTTGGTCATCCCGGTCTCTTCCTGGATGACGATCTGGGTGTTGCGGGCGATACGCGCGGAGAAATCGGTGGGCAGCGCGATGGCTTCGTCGAGCGCGTTGGTATGGAGCGACTGGGTGCCGCCCAGCATCGCCGCCATCGCCTCGATCGTCGTGCGCATGACGTTGTTGTAGGGGTCCTGCTCGGTCAGCGAAACGCCGCTCGTCTGGCAATGGGTGCGCAGCATCTTGGACCGTTCATCGCGCGCGCCGAGCTTGGTCATCACCCGGTGCCACAGCACCCGCGCGGCGCGCAGCTTGGCGATCTCCATGAAGAAGTTCATGCCGATGGCGAAGAAGAAGGACAGCCGCCCCGCGAACTTGTCGATATCGAGGCCGGACGCCACACCATACCGCACATATTCCGCGCCGTCGGCAATGGTGAAGGCCAGCTCCTGCACTTGCGTCGCGCCGGCTTCCTGCATGTGATAGCCGGAGATCGAGATGGAGTTGAACTTCGGCATCTCGCGGCTGGTGTAGCCGAAGATGTCCGAGATGATCCGCATGCTTGGCTCGGGTGGGTAGATGTAGGTGTTGCGGACCATGAACTCCTTGAGGATGTCGTTCTGGATAGTCCCGTCGAGCAGCTTGCGCTCGACCCCCTGCTCCTCGCCCGCGACGATGAAGAACGCCAGGATCGGGATCACCGCGCCGTTCATGGTCATGGAGACCGACATCCGGTCGAGCGGGATGCCGTCGAACAGGATCTTCATGTCCTCGACCGAATCGATCGCCACGCCCGCCTTGCCGACATCGCCGACGACGCGCGGATGATCGGAATCATAGCCGCGATGGGTGGCGAGGTCGAAGGCGACCGACAGCCCCTTCTGCCCGGCGGCGAGGTTGCGGCGGTAGAAGGCGTTGGATTCCTCGGCGGTGGAGAACCCGGCATACTGGCGGATCGTCCAAGGCCGCCCGGCGTACATCGAGGCACGCACGCCGCGCGTGAACGGCGCGAAGCCCGGCAGGCCCGGATCGACCGTCACGTCCTGGGCAGTGTAGAGCGGCCTGACCGCGATACCTTCGGGCGTGTTCCAGGTCAGGTCCTTGCCCTTGACCTCCTTGTCGGCCGCTGCCTGCCAGTCTTCGATATTCGCCATCGTTCTACCTCATAGCCCTCGTCCCTTCAGGGAGAGGATTCGAAGGCTTGGCAGCCTGCTGCCTAGCCGGAGTTGGAGAGGGGGCGCCCCCTCTCCGCTGCGACTAAGGCCCGCTTCACGGACCAAAGTCTCGCTCCTCTCCCCTGAAGGGGAGAGGACGTCATTTCCAATGCGCCGCCCTCAGTGTTCGTGGGACGGCGTCTCCATGATCTCGGTAAGCTGACCGCCCATGTCCTTGGGGTGGACGAAGAAGATCAGCGTCCCGTGCGCGCCGATACGCGGCTCGCCCAGCACCCGCTTGCCCAGGCTCTCGAACCACGCCTTGGCCTCGTGGATATCGGGCACTTCATAGCAGATATGGTGTTGGCCCCCGAGGGGGTTCTTCTCCAGCCACTTGCCAACCGCCGAATCCGCCACGGTAGGCTGGAGCAGCTCGACCTGAGTGCCGGAGGTGCCGCCTTCGCCCACCCCAGTAACAGAGGGCGTGTTGACGAAGCACACGCGCACTTGCTGGCTTTCCAGCACAAACGGCTCGGTAATGTCGGTCGCGCCCATGACGTCGCGATAGAACGCGATCGAAGCGTCGAGATCGGGCGTGGCGACGCCGATATGGTTCATCCGGCCGAGGCGCATCAAAATCCTCCCGTGCAAGAAGAGATGGCAGGCGCGAAGCGGCTGACGGAGGGGGGTCGCCTCCAGGCGCGGCGCTGGTGGCCAGCCCCCTCCACCCTCATGCGGACGGTCCCCCTCCCCTTGCAGGGGAGGATCGTCCGGAGCGCATTCACGCCGCCTTCTCCTGTTCGCCGCCAACGAGGTTCTCGATCACCAGCGCGATACCCTGCCCGCCACCGACGCACATCGTGGCGAGACCGTAACGCCCGCCGGTGCGCTGCAGCTCGTACAGCAGCTTGACGGTGATGATCGCGCCCGACGCGCCGACCGGATGGCCGAGCGAGATGCCCGAGCCGTTGGGATTGACCTTGTCGGGATCGAAGCCCAGTTCGCGCGCCACCGCGCACGACTGCGAGGCGAAAGCCTCGTTCGCCTCGATCACGTCGATGTCGGAGAGCTTCAGCCCCGCGCGCTCGAGCGCGATCGGCGCGGCCTTGACCGGGCCGATGCCCATGATCGAGGGTTCGACGCCCGCGTAGCCCCAGCCGATCACCCTGGCGAGCGGGGTCAGGCCCTTGGCCTCGACCGCCTTGCCCGATGCGAGCACCAGCGCGGCGGCGCCGTCGTTGATGCCGGAGGCATTGCCGGCGGTGACGGACCCTTCCTTGTCGAAGGCCGGGCGCAACTTGGCCATTCCTTCGATGGTGGTGTCGGCGCGCACGTGCTCGTCCACCTTGAACTCGAACGATCCCTTGCGGCTCTTGATCTCGACCGGGACGATCTGGCTGTCGAAACGGCCTTCTTCCTGCGCGCGGGCGGCGCGGCGGTGGCTTTCGACCGCCAGGGCGTCCTGATCCTCACGGCTGATCTGGTAACGGGTGGCGACGTTCTCCGCCGTGACGCCCATGTGCACGCCCTCGAACGGGTCGGAGAGCACCCCGACCATCGCGTCGATCGCGGTCATGTTGCCCATCTTGTGACCCCAGCGGCTGGTGGTCAGCACGTAAGGGCTCTTGCTCATGACTTCGGTGCCGCCCGACACGACAACGTCCGCCTCGCCCAGCGCGATCAGCTGCGCGCCCGAAACGACCGCCTGCATGCCCGATGCACAGAGCCGATTGACGGTAAGAGCCGGCGCCTCGATCGGCACGCCCGCCTCGACCGCCGAGATCCGGGCGATGTAGCTGTCGCGCGGCTCGCTGGGAATCGCCTGGCCCATGACGACGTGCTGGATGGTGTCCGGCTCGATCCCGGCACGCGCAATCGCTTCCTTGATAACGATGCGGCCCAGCTCGGCGGGCGCGAAGTCCTTCAACGTGCCGCCGAAATCGCCGACGGCGGTACGGACCCCACTGACGATGTAGATGTCTTCAAGTGCCATCAGTTATCCTTCAATCGCGGGTAGCGACGAGCCGCGCCCTGAACTCATTTCGATCATTGCTTCAATCCGGACCACGCGCTTGTCGATCGAAGCCATATCTTTCATCAGGTCTTTCATGTCGCCCCCCAGCTGTTCGACACCTTTGTCGAGATGATCGACGCGGAATTGAAGTTGCAGGACACCCTGGATCGTCTTAATCGCGTCACCCAGCCCGGTCATTTCGGAAACCCGGCCTCACGGCGCATCCGTGCGATTTCCTCATGGGTCTTGTTCAACGTACTGATCGCACGGTCGATACTCGCGTGTATCTTAGGCAGCGCTTCGCTCAGCTCCTGAATAAGAAGCCCGAGCTGCTCCTCTTCTCCCATGTCTGCTTCGACCAAATACCGGCTGGACGCTTCACGCAGCAGGTGGCCCATCGATTTGCCGCTGCTGGATGCATATGCATCCAGTGCCGCCTTCTGTTCGGCGCTGGTCAGGAAGGTCACGCGTTCGGTCTGCATCGAAAAACTCCTTCACATTATAAGCTCATTATAATGTTTGCCGACATCGCTTACAACGGAATGTTGTCGTGCTTCTTCCACGGATTTTCGAGGCTCTTGTTGCGCAGCTTGCGCAGGCCGAGCGCGATGCGGCGGCGGGTGGAGTGTGGGTATATCACTTCGTCGATGTAGCCCCGGCTCGCGGCGACGAAGGGATTGGCGAAGGCGTCCTCGTATTCCCGCGTCTTCTGGGCGATACCCTCCGCGTCCTGGCCGCGGAAGATGATCTCCACCGCGCCCTTGGCGCCCATCACCGCGATCTCGGCGGTGGGCCAGGCGTAGTTGAGGTCGCCGCGCAAGTGCTTGGAACTCATCACGTCGTAGGCGCCGCCATAAGCCTTGCGCGTGATGACGGTGATCTTGGGCACGGTCGCTTCGGCATAGGCGAACAGCAGCTTGGCGCCGTGCTTGATGATGCCGTTGTGCTCCTGCGCCGTACCCGGCAGGAAGCCCGGAACATCGACGAAAGTCACGATCGGGATGTTGAACGCGTCGCAGAAGCGGACGAACCGCGCCGCCTTGCGCGATGAATCGATGTCGAGCACACCCGCGAGCACCATCGGCTGGTTGGCGACGATCCCGACGGTGCGGCCCTCGACGCGGCCGAAGCCGACGATGATGTTGCCCGCATACGCAGGCTGGATCTCGAAGAAATCGCCCTCGTCCAGCGTCTTCCGGATGACTTCGTGCATGTC
>DATEEP010000157.1:0-7974 GCA_035281095.1 Novosphingobium sp.
TTGGCGAGGCTCCATTTATGCACCTCGGTCGGACCGTCATAAATGCGGAACGCGCGGATCTCACGGAAAATCTGTTCGACCACGGTTTCCCCGGTCACGCCGGTGCCGCCCATCACCTGGACGCAGTTGTCCGCGATCTTCATCAGCGCCTCGCTGACCGCCACCTTGGCCATGGAGCTTTCCGCGGTGCCGAGCGATCCGGTGTCCAGCACGGCCGCGCACCAGTCGATCATCAGTTCGGCCTGTTTCAGCAGGATCAGATTTTCGGCGAGCATGAAGCCGACGCCCTCATGGTCGATCAGCAGCTTGCCGAATGCCTGCCGCTTGCAGGCATAGGCGGTTGCGATTTCCTGCGCGCGGATGCAGCAGCCCAGCCAGCGCATACAGTGGGAAAGGCGCGCGGGCGACAGACGGACCTGCGCATATTTGAAGCCCTCGCCGGACTCGCCCAGCATCTGGCTCGCGGGGACGCGCATGTCCTTGATCGTCAGCGTGGCGTGACCGCCAGGCATGGAACTGTCGATCGTATCGGGGACATGGTCGATGGTGATGGCGGGATCTGGCAGGTCGACGAGGAACATGCAGGCGCCGTCGTCGGATTTCGCCATCACGATGCCGACCCTCGCCCCCTGATAGCCGGTGATGAAGCGCTTGCGGCCGTTGATGATCCACGCGTCGCCGTCGCGCCGGCAGGTGGTGATCATCATCGAAGGGTCCGACCCGGCGCCGTTATCTTCCGCGGGCTCCGTCATCAGGAAAGCGGATCGCGCCTGCCCTTCGACCAACGGCTTGAGAAAGCGATCCTTCTGCTCCGGCGAAGCCTTGTGGCCGAGCAGATACATATTGCCCTCATCGGGCGCCATGGTGTTGCAGGCCAACGGACCCAGGGGGCTGAGTCCGGTACGGATGAGTATGGTGGCGGTCTCGCGCTGCGTCAGATGCTCGCCTCCCGCCAGGATGTGCGGGGTCAGAACGCCTGCATCACGCGCCTTGGCGCGCATCTCCATCACCAGTTCGTCGGACGGGCCATGATGTCCCTTGGCGCGCGGATCGCTTTCATAGGGGATCACGATGTCATGGATGAAAGTCTCAACTTTTGCAGCGATGGTCTGGGCACGTTCGGTCATGGAGTCCTCCTTGGTCCATTTCGTAGGTCATTATTGTAGAACAATCAATCGCCATCGGGCTGCTGCTTATGGTGGCGCTACGACGGCCTTGTGCTTGCCCGCCATGCGGCAAGCATGGGCAAGCACAATTTTTCGAGATTACAAAATCGCAGAAGTGATATATTCAATTGAATAAATAAGATTGGATGCCTGTCCAGTTGCCGCGGAATAGCCGCGAAAATTCAGTAAAATGCTCGAACGACAAGGAGTGGCGAGTGGAACCGGAACATCTTAATGCTATTTTGCGAAGCCAGCGCGCCGCGTTCCTGGCGGATGGCCCGCCCGACGCCGCGCTGCGCATCGACCGGATCGATCGCTGCATCGCGCTGCTGAAGGAGAATGGTGAACGGTTCGAAAGCGCGATCAGCGCGGATTTCGGCAATCGCTCGAACCACGCCACCCTGCTGACCGACATCATGACGCCGGTCGCCGCCCTGCAACATTCGCGCAAGCATCTGCGCCAGTGGATGCGGCCTGAAAAGCGGCCGGTGGAGCCGAAACTGCTGGGCCTGTTCGGTGCGCGGGCGGAAATCCTGTTCCAGCCCAAGGGGGTGGTGGGCATCGTATCGCCCTGGAACTTCCCGGTCGGTCTGGTTTTCTCGCCGCTCGCCAACACGCTGGCGGCGGGCAATCGCGCGATGATCAAGCCGTCGGAACTGACGCCGCGCACGTCCGATCTGTTGCAGGAGTTGATCGCCGGGCGGTTCGATGCCGCTGAGATCGCGGTCGTGACCGGCGGCGTCGAAACCGGCGCGGCCTTCACCGCGCTTCCCTTCGACCACCTGATCTTTACCGGCGCCGGTTCCATCGCCAGGCATGTCATGCGCGCCGCATCGGACAACCTCGTGCCGCTGACGCTGGAACTGGGCGGCAAGAGCCCGGTGGTGGTCGGCAAGGGCGTCAACCTGCCCATCGCGGCCGAACGCATCATGGCGGGCAAGATATTGAACGCCGGCCAGATATGCCTCGCTCCCGACCATGTCTATGTGCCCGAAGCGCAGGAGGTACACTTTGTCGAGCAGGTCGAGGCGGCGGTGCGGCGGATGCTGCCCAGCATGCGCGACAATCCGGACTATACCGCCATCATCTCCGACCGGCATTATGAGCGCCTGAACGGCTATCTGGTCGATGCGCGCGCCAAGGGAGCCCGCGTCCTGCCGATCAATCCGGCCGGTGAGGATTTCTCCCAGCAGGAACATCGACGGATACCACCGACGCTGGTACTCGATGCCACGCTCGACATGGACATCATGAAGGATGAGTTGTTCGGTCCGTTGCTGCCGATCATGCGCTATTCGTCGATCGAAGATGTCGTGAGCAAGGTCAATGCCGCCGAACGGCCGCTCGCGCTCTATTATTTCGGCAATGACGACGCGGAACTGGAGCTGCTCAAGACGCGCACGACTTCAGGCGGCATCTGCGTCAACGATGTCATCATGCATTGCGCGCAGGAAAACCTGCCCTTCGGCGGGATCGGGCCATCGGGCATGGGCGCCTATCATGGCCGCGACGGCTTCCTGGAGTTCAGTCACCGCAAGGCCGTCTACAGGCAGATCGGGGCCGATCTGGGGCCGCTGAAAGGCTTTCGTCCGCCCTATGACGACCGCGTCCGCAAGCTGGTGCGTTCGATCATAGGTCGATAGACGGCGATGGCGGGGCGGCGCGATGCGGCGCCCTGCTCATGTCCTTCGGCAGCCCACTCCTCCTGGATGGCTGAGCGGACATTGGCGACATGCTCGCTGGCGACGCGGGTCGCCTCATCAGCATCACCGTCCTGAACGGCCTCGATCATTCGGCGATAATCGGTCAGCCTTATGCGGCGCAGCCTGATTCCCTGATATTGCGCATAGATGATGTTCATGCCGATGGCCGGGAAAAGCCGCTGCAGTTCGCGATTTCCCCCGATCTCCAGGAAGACGCGGTAAAGGTTGCGCCGTGCGTGACTGAACGCTCCGATCGGATCGCTTTGCTCGGCCTGTTCGAGCAGGGTAAGCGCCGACTGCAACGCTTGGCAGTGGACGTCCTCACGATAGCGGCTCGCAGCGGCCCGGAGCGTCAACGCCGTCATCCAATCCGCTACATCGAGAACATCCAGCGTCTCTTCCTGACCGAGTTTTCGGATGGCGGGCGATCGGTGCCGGGACCGATCGACCACGCCGCGTCCCTCCAGTCGATGGATGGCTTCGCGCACGGCATTTCGTCCCACCTGAAAGCGACCCGCCAGTTCCGTTTCGATCAGGCGCTGGCCCGGCACCATGCGCCCCAATTCGAGGTCGGCCAGAATCCCTCGATACACGCGTTGAACCGCGCTGGTTTCCTCGTCAGGCCTTTTCAAACTGTCGTCCATCGACCTTGTGTGGCAGCGTTGCGAGCACAAGCAAGTTCCAATTTATTTTGAGGGCGAAAATTTTGCTGGGCGCGGCCCGCAAGGCTGGTTACGCGCATATGAGTCAGTTGCATTTAATCGATTAATGTATAAAAGGGCGATCGGGTAGCTGCGAGATCACCAGATGGCATATAATCTTATTGAAACCGAATTGCGTGGCCGGGTCGGCATCATCCGCCTGAATCAGCCTGCAACCTTGAACGCCGTCTCCGTCGCGATGGTTGAACAAATGACCGCGGCCCTGACGGAACTGGAGCAATCGGCCCGCGCGCTCTTGCTGACGAGCGCGGGAAAAGCATTTTCCTCGGGCGCTGATCTGTCCGAAGAGGTGGCGGTTCAGGACGGGGCCGTGGATTTCGGCTATACCCTCGAAACGCACATGAACCCGCTGATGAGCCGGCTACGCGACCTGCCGATGCCCTGGATTTCCGCCGTGCGCGGCGCGGCGGCCGGCGTCGGCTGTTCTTTGGCGCTGGCGGCCGACATGGTGGTCGCCAGCGAAACCGCCTATTTCCTGCAAGCGTTCTCGCGCATCGGACTGGTGCCGGATGGGGGCTCCACGCATCTGCTCGTGCGCGGGGCCAGCAGGGTCCGCGCGATGGAAATGGTCTTGCTGGGCGATCGCATTTCGGCGGCCCGCGCTTTGGATTGGGGCCTGATAAACTATGTCGTCCCCGACGAGGCGCTGGAGGCAGAGGCCATGGCGCTGGCCGAACGTTTGGCCAATGGACCGAGCAGCCTTACGCAGACGCGCAGGATGATATGGCAGGCGCTGGATAGCGGGTGGGACGGCGCGCTCGCACTGGAGCGGCGCGAGCAGCGGACGGCGGGGCGCAGCGCCGACTGCGCCGAGGGCGTTGCCGCGTTCATGGAAAAGCGGCCCGCTCAGTTCAAAGGTGCATGACATGAGCGCTCCCTTTTCGTTCGATCTTTCCAATCGTGTTGTCCTGGTCACGGGTGCTTCGTCCGGCATTGGCCGGCATCTGGCGGAACGCCTGGCCCAAAGCGGGGCGCGAGTGGTCCTAGCGGCGCGGCGCACATCCATGCTGGATGAGGTGAAGGCGGGCATAGAGGCGGGGGGCGGCGTCGCCTGCGGTGTCCAGATGGATGTGGCGGACGAGGACTCCGTGATCGCGGCCTATGATGCGGCGGAGGCGGCGTTCGGCCCGGTCGACAGCGTGGTGGCGAACGCGGGGCTTGCGTTGGGCGGCAGCGCGTTGGGCATCGATGTCGATGATTTCGACAAGATGGTCGCGGTCAACATGCGCGGTGTTTTCCTGACGGCGCGCGAGGGCGCCCGCCGCATGGTGGCCGCGGGTTCCGCCGAACGCGGACATGGCCGCATCGTCCTCATCTCCTCCATCACATCCAGCTTCATCGCGACGGGTCAGGCGACATACAGCGCGACCAAGGCGGCGGTCATCCAGATGGGCCGCGTCATGGCTCACGACTGGGCCACCAAGGGCATCAACGTCAATATGGTCAGCCCCGGCTATATCCGGACCGACCTGAACGACGACTATCTCGACGGTCCGAAAGGGCAGGCGCTGATCGACGGCTTCGTGCGGCGGCGGGTGATGAGCATCGGCGTCCTGGACCCGTCCATCCTCTATCTCTGCTCGGATGCGAGCGCCGAAGTGACCGGGTCCGTCTTCACCATCGACGACGGCCAGTCGCTGTAATTCACTCGAACAAGTTCCCGGAGACACATATGAATCAACCGATCGCCCAGGCGGGCATCTCCAGCTATGTGGTGCAGGATGCCATTGCGGTGCTGGCCATCAATTCGCCGCCGGTCAATACGCTGGGTCACGATGTCCGGGTCGCTCTGGACGAGGGGATCCGCCGCGCGGTTGCGGACCCGGAGGCACGGGCGTTCATCATCCGCTGCGACGGCCGGACTTTCTTCGCGGGGGCGGACATCGGCGAACTTGACGGCGAACTGCGCAGCCCCAACCTGAACGAGATTTTCGCGGTCATCGAAGCATCGCCCAAGCCGGTCATCGCCGCAATTCACGGCACGGCGCTGGGCGGCGGCCTCGAACTGGCGCTGTCCTGCCATTATCGCCTGGCCTTGTCCTCGGCCAAGGTCGGCCTGCCCGAAGTCTCGCTCGGTCTGCTGCCGGGCGCTGGTGGGACCCAGCGCACGCCGCGCATTGCCGGGGTCGAGGCGGCTCTTGACCTGATCGTCGGCGGCCGTCCCGTGGGCGCCGCGAAGGCGCTGAAGCTCGGCCTTGTGGACAAGGTGGTCGACGGCGACCTGCCGGAGGAAGCCATTGCCTACGCCCGCAGCCTGCTGGACGAAGGCGCGCCCCTGCGCCGCATCTGCGACATGGACACCGATCTGGACGCAGCGGCGGCCAGCGCGGCCATCGAAGCCTATCGGCAGGCAAATGCGCGCGCGTTCAAGGGCTTCAAGGCGCCGGGCAACATCGTGAAGGCGATCGAAGCCGCCGCGGCGCTGCCCTTCGATGAGGGGATGAAGCGCGAATTTGAATTGTTCGAGGAACTCGTGGCGTCGAACGAGTCAGGCGCGCAACGTCACCTGTTCTTCGCCGAACGGACGGCCGCCAAGGTTCCGGGCCTCCGCAAGGATGCGTCGCCCATCGACGTGAATACGGTCACCGTCATCGGCGCAGGGACGATGGGCAGCGGCATTGCCACCGCTTTCCTCAACAGCGGCATGGCGGTCACCCTGGTCGATCGTGACAGCGCGGCGGTGGAACGCGGCGCCGGCGGAATTCGCAAGACGATCTCGGCCCTGGCGGCGAAGGGCCGCATCAGCGAAGCGGAAGCCGAAAAACGGTCCAGCCTGCTCAGCGTCAGCACGGATCTGGCGACGGCCGTCGCCGCCGCTGATCTGGTGATCGAGGCCGTGTTCGAGGAGATCGAACTCAAGAAGCAGATATTCGGCCAGATCGACGCCGCAGCCAAGCCCGGCGCCATTTTGGCGAGCAACACGTCCTTCCTGGACCTGAACGTCATTGCGGACGCGACATCCCGGCCGGAGCATGTGATCGGCCTGCATTTCTTCGCGCCGGCCAACATCATGCGCCTGCTGGAGGTCGTGCGCGGCGCCAGGACGGCCGACGAAGTGATCGCCACCGGCATGGCGCTGGGTCGCAGGCTCGGCAAGGTCGCCGTTCTTTCGGGCGTGTGCGACGGCTTCATCGCCAATCGCGTGATGCAACCGCGCATGACCTGTGCCGAAGCTCTGGTGCTGGAAGGGCCGACGCCCGCGCAAATCGATCGCGTCATGAACGATTATGGCTTCCCCATGGGACCGTTCCAGATGATCGACCTCGTCGGCCTCGACGTCATCGGTTGGGACCGGGAAAACAGCGCCGGCCGCACGGTGCAGGAAATCATGTGCGAAATGGGTCGCTGGGGCCAGAAGAAGGATGGCGGCTATTACGACTATGACGAGAAGCGTCGCGCCACGCCTTCGGCCATGGCCGAGAAGGTCATCCGGGATTTCGCCAGCAGGACGGGCGTGCCGCAGCGGGAGTTTTCCGACGCCGAGATCGTCGAGCGTCTGCTTTACCCCGTCGTCAACGAAGGCGCGAAAGTGCTTGAGGAAGGCATCGCCCTGCGCGCGTCCGACATCGATGTCGCGCTGGGGACGGGATATGGCTGGCCTGTGTGGACGGGCGGGCCGATGTTCTGGGCGGACAGCGTCGGCCTCGCGCGGATCGTCGGGAAGCTGGACGAGATGCTGGGCGCGGACGCCGTTTCGCCGCTGCTTCGTAGATTGGCCGCTGAAGGTGGCAGCCTCACCTGATATTATCTTCTGGAGTTCGAAACATGGCGATTGGTGAAGCATATATCGTAGCCGCAGGGCGCACGGCAGGTGGCAGGCGTGGTGGCGTCCTGGCGGAATGGCACCCGGCTGACCTGGCCGGCAGCGTCCTTGACGCGCTGGTCGAACGGTCGGGCGTGGATCCGGCCGCGATCGACGACGTCATCCTGGGCTGCGTCAGCCAGATCGGCGAACAGAGCACGCATGTCGGCCGCAACGCCGTTCTTGCCTCGTCGCTGCCGGACAGCGTACCGGCCGTCACGATCGACCGGCAGTGTGGATCCTCGCAGCAGGCGATCCATTTCGCCGCCCAGGCCGTCATGAGCGGTGCGCAGGACATCGTGATCGCGGCCGGCGTGGAAAGCATGACCCGCGTGCCGATGGGTTCGCCCATCTTCCTGGCGGAAAAGGCCGGGATCGGCACCGGCCCCTGGTCGAAGAAGATCCAGAGCCGCTACGGCGTGGAAGGCTTCAGCCAGTTCCACGGCGCGGAGATGATCGCCGCCAAGAACGGCTTCACCCGCGAAGACCTGGATCGCTATGCTCTGGAAAGCCACCGACGCGCGGCCGCCGCTACCGAGGCCGGCGCATTCGACGCGGAGATCATCCCCGTCAGCATCGGC